>JAEYAG010000129.1 GCA_023451265.1 Actinomycetes bacterium
CCCAGGTAGATGCAGATCAGCGCGATCTTCGAGTTGAGACCGAGGATCGGGAACACATCGCCGAGCGCGAGCAGCATGAGGAAGATCGCGACGAACGCCAGCGCCTGCGGGAACATCTGGATGATGAGCAGCGCCGTCAGGCCCACGCGGCGTCCCGTGAAGCGGAAGCGCGAGAACGCGTAGGCCGCGGCCGCACCCATTAGCACGGCGCCGACCGCCGCCGCGATGCCGACGATGAGCGTGTTGCCGTACCAGGTCCAGTAGCGCGTGTCACCCAGGGCCGCGTAGTTCGACAGGTCGAATGCGCTGAACAGCGTGTTGGATGCCGCGAGGCTGCCGCTCGGGTTGAACGACGCCGAGAGCACATAGACCAGCGGGAAGATCGCGTAGAAGAGGATGACGACGGCCAGCAGGTACTTCCAGCCCACCTCGAGGGCCCAGCGCCTGCGGACGGCGCCCCGGCGCCCCGCATCGAGAGTGACGGCCGCGGCGGCGTCGCGCGCCACGTGCCGGGTATCGGTCGGAGTGGACATCACTGATACTCCTCGAGCTTCTTGGTCTGGCGGAACGCCAGAGCGGAGATGACGGCGACCACGATGAACACAATGATCGACAGGGCGCTCGCGAGGCCGTAGTCGGCCTTACCGCCGTTGACACCGGAGATGTCCCAGATCGCGGAGATCAAGATGTCGGTGTAGCCGAGCGTGTACGGCGCGCCCGGGATGACGGGTCCGCCGCTGTTGAACATGTAGATGATCGTGAAGTTGTTGAAGCTGAACGCGAACGACGAGATCAGCAGGGGAGCGGTCGCGACGAGCACGAGCGGCAGGATGATCGAGCGCAGCTGTCGGAATTTGCCCGCGCCGTCGATCTCGGCCGCTTCCAGCGCATCCGCCGGAAGCGCCTGGATCGCGCCCGTGCACACGAGGAAGAAGTACGGGAACGTCAACCACACGTTGACGAACAGCACCGCGAACCGGGCGAGCCAGGGGTCGCCCAGCCAGTCGATGTTCGCGCCCCCGAAGAAGAACTGGTTGACGACGCCGAACTCGGAGTTGAACATGCCACGCCATAGCAGCGCAGACATGAATGCCGGGAAGGCGTAGGGGAGGATGAACAGCGTCCGCAGGATCTTGCGGCCCTTGATGCGCTCGTCATTGAAGATGATCGCCATCACGAGTCCGATGGCGAACGGGATCGCGACCGACAGGAACGCCCACGCGAACGTCCACACGGTCACGAGAGCGAGCGGCTCGATCATCGACGAGTCGGTGAACAGGCGGAGGAAGTTGTCGAGTCCGACGTGCACCATCCAGCCCGTCGGCAGGCTCTGCCCGTCGTCGGACGTGAACAGGCCCTCGTCGGTGGCGTGATAGACGATACCGGTCGCGGAATCGGTGATGGTCTGTGCGTCGGCATCCCACGTCATCGTGGACAGGTACACGGTGCCCGTCGAGCCGTCGCGGGTGCGCAGCGACCCGTCGTTCGGGTCGTCGGAGATCGGCACTCGCAGTGACGTGATGACCGTCTGGTTGGCGAGGATCTGGTTCAGCGGCACGATGTCCCAACCGGGGACCTCGGTCGGTGCGCCCGACCCGCCCGCCGTGCCGACGACCTCGAGCGGCTGCTCGGCGGAGCCCGCCTTGACCTCACCGTTGTCGTTGATCGCGAGGCCGTACTCGTCGCCACGCTGGATGACCGTCAGGGGATAGCGCTCGGATCCGTCGACGATGCGCTCACCCTGGATGAGAGCCGCCTGCACGGCCTGCTCTTGCGTGCCGACGTGGCCGGCGCCGTAGTTCGTGAAGGCGATGTATGCCGTGTAGGCGAAGATGAAGACCTGGAAGATCAGGAGGAACGCGAGGCCCGGAAGCAGGTACTTGAGGGGCAGTGCGCGCTTGCTGAAGTAGACGCAGTCCGCCGCGATGAGCAGGATCACGGCGACGGCGAGAATGATCCACGACTCGGCGCGGAACGCCGCGATGATGCCCATCACGCCGAAGGCGTTGATGATCGCCATGATCACGAGCTTCACCAGGAAGCCCCAGCCGAGGCCGCTCCAGCGCCTCGCGTGCGGCTCGCTGCGCCGTGGGCGCGGTTCGGTCGGGCTCGGCGGCGCCGCCTCGACGGTGGCGCCCTGCGGGTTCGTCATCTCTGCATGTCTCCTTCTTCGGGGACGGACGGTCCGGGCGTGGGAGCATCGTCCCACGCCCGGACCTGATCTGTCAGCCGATTGCTGCTTCGACGTCGCTGACCATCTTGGTCCACGTCGACGCGGGGTCGGCACCCTTGATGATCTGCACCTGGGCGGCGTTCCACAGGTCCCAGACCGAACCCATCTCGGGGATCGAGGGCTGCGGCACACCGTTGGCGGCCGAGGCGAGGAATCCGGCGACGACCGGGTCGGAGGCGACCTTCTCGGCGACCGACTTCCAGGCGGGGAGGCGCGGGTCGGCGTCGTAGAGCGCCTGCTGTGCCTCATCGGTCGCGAGGTAGTGGGTCAGGAACTGCTGGGCGACCAGCGCGTTCTTGCTCTGCGAGCTCACATAGAAGCCCTGCACGCCCACGAACGGCGCCGCCGTCTCGCCGCCCGCCGAGGGGATCGGGTTGACCTTGATGTTCACGCCCTGCGCCGTCAGCGCCTCGATCGCCCACGGGCCCTGGATCGTGTACGCGGCCTTGCCCGACGCGAACAGCTCGTTGTTGGTGTCGTAGTCGATCGTCGTCGAGATGTAGCCCATGCCGGTCTCGCCGTTGGCGCCGAGCCACTCGGCGAACGCGTTGCCCGCGTCGCCGCCCATGCCGACCTCGCTCGTGTACGAGCCCGACGCGTCCTGGACGAACACCGGAGCGCCGAACGACGTCTGGAAGCCGTACATGGTGTACGCGTCACCGGTCTGACCGGCCGTGTTGATGACGAACGGACGCTCGGCGCCCGACGCCGCACCGGCCGCGATCATGTCATCGAAGGTCGCCGGAGCGTCTTCACCAACGAGGTCGGTGTTCTGGATGAGCGCGATCGACTCGAGCGCGTACGGGAAGCCGTACACCTGCCCGTCGTAGGTGAACGCGTCGATCGCAACCTGCTCGAGCTGGTCGGCAGCCGCGCCGAGGTCGACCGTGTCGATGACGCCAGCCTCGACGAACGAGCCGAGGAAGTCGTGCGCGCCGACCGTGATGTCCGGGCCGTTGCCGGTGGGCACCTGGTTGATGAAGTCGTTCCGGATGTCCTCGAAGTTCTTCTGGACGAGCTCAACCTTGCCGCCCGTCTCCTCCTCGAACGTCTTCGCGGCCGCCTCGATGGCGGGCTTGCGGTTCGCGTCGGTCCAGATCGTCAGGGTGACGCCCGACGCGTCGATCGGAGCCTCTTCGGTCTCCGTCGCCGCGGGGGTGCTGCCGCCGGCGCAGCCGGCCAGCAGGAGGGTGGTCGTCGCCAGGGCGGCGACGCCGATGCCCATCTTTCGCATGGATCTTCCTTTCGTGTGTCGTGCAGTGGCTATCTCAGTGCGGTGATCGGACGACAGCCACGTCGCCCCCTGTCACCTTCAGGGTCCCTTCCAGGGCGGCGCCTGTCAGCAGGTCCGTCCCGGAAATCGACAACGATTGGGTATCGGTGCCGTGATTGATCACGACGAGGTAGTCCGCGTCGGCGCCGCGGCGGCGGATCGCCTCGATCCCCGCCGGAAGCCCGGCCGGCGCGATGCCGGCGTCGGCGTAGACCTCGCTCATGATCGCGGCCAGGCCCGCGGCATCCGGTCGTGTGCTGACGTACCAGCCGGTTCCCGCGCCGTGCCGGTTGCGCGTGACCGCCGCCTCACCGTCGGCCGGACCGCCGCGGTACACCGCGCGCACGTCGGCCGTCGTGAGGGCGAGGTCTTCCTGCCACACGTCGGCGGGGTACGCGACGCCGGCCATCTCGATCGCGGCGCCGTCGCCCGCGCGCAGCGGCAGGTGCTCCTCGACCGTGAGACCGAGGGCCGGCTCGAGAGGGGCGGCGAAGCCGCCCGCGTGCACGGCGTCGTGCTCGTCGACGACCGCCGAGAAGAACGAGACGACGAGGGTGCCGCCGTTCTCGACGTACGCGGTGAGGTTCGCGGCATCCGTCGTGCTCAGCAGGTACTGCGCGGGGGCGATCACGAGCTTGTAGCCGGACAGATCGTGGCTGGGCAGGGCGAAGTCGACCGTGATGCCGTCGCGCCAGAGCCGTTCGTAGTACGCCCGGATGCGCTCGTCGTGACCGACGTCTTCGGACGGCCGCCACTCGAGGTCCTGCGCCCAGAACGACTCGAAGTCCCACAGGATCGCGACGTCGGCGTGCACGCGCGAGCCGCGCGCCTCGGCGAGGCTCGCCAGCTTCGCGCCGAGGTCGACGACCTCGCGGTACACGCGTGAGGCGGTGCCCGCGTGGGGGAGCATCGCGGAGTGGAACTTCTCGGCGCCCGAGCGGGAGGCCCGCCACTGGAAGAAGAGGATGCCGTCGGCTCCGCGACCGAAGTGCGAGAGCGAGTTGCGCGCCATCTCGCCGGGGCGCTTGGCGATGTTGCGGGGCTGCCAGTTGACGGCCGACGTGGAGTGCTCCATGAGGATCCACGGCGCGCCGCCCGCGACCGAGCGGGTGAGGTCGGCGGCGATCGCGAGACCGATCTCGCCCTCTTCGTCGGCGGCCCACAGGTAGTGGTCGTCGGAGACGACGTCGACCTCGCGCGCCCAGGCCCACAGGTCGCAGCCGTGGTGCTGGTTCGCCATGAAGTTCGTCGTGATGGGGCGGTCGCTGTGAGCGCGGATCGCGTCGCGCTCGGCGATGAAGCAGGCGCGCAGCTGCGCGTCGGTGAATCGCGCGAAGTCGAGTCGCTGGGCCGGGTTGATGGCGCTCGGCGCCGTCGCGGGCGCGCCGATGTGCTCCCACTCGCGGTAGTGCTGGCCCCAGAACGCGGTGCCCCACGCGGCGTTCAGCGCGTCGACCGTGCCGTACCGCTCCTGCAGCCAGCGCCGCCATTCGCGGACGGCGTGAGGGGAGTAGTCCTCGCCGACCGGCACGCCGTATTCGTTGTGCACGTGCCACAGGACCACCGCCGGGTGGTCGCCGTAGCGCGTCGCGAGCTCGGTCGCGATCCGCACCGCCGCGGCGCGGTAGGCGGGAGCGGAGTGCGAGGCCATGCCGCGCGCGCCGAACCCGAGGGGCACGCCGTCACGCGTGACGGCGCGGGCGTCGGGGTGGTTCGCGAAGAACCAGGCCGGCGGGGATGCCGTCGGCGTGCCGAGGTCGACGCTGATGCCGTTCGCGTGCAGCAGGTCGATGACGTCGTCGAGCCAGCCGAAGTCGAACTCGCCCTCGCGCACCTCGATCAGCGCCCAGGCGAAGATGCCGATGCTGACGAGGTTGACGCCCGCCTCGCGCATGCGGGCGACGTCGTCGCGCCAGACCTCGCGCGGCCACTGCTCGGGCGTGTAGTCGCCTCCGTACGCGATGCCCGGAAGATCCGGCCACCGGGGGTGGGCCGGGCCGGGCGTCGCGCTTCGGGTGGTCGCGTTCATCGGGGTCGGGTTCCTCGTCGTCCGTATCCAAGCTGTGACCGGTCACAGCTGTATGTCGATCATATGACGGCGCCTCGCGGCGGATGGGGGTTCGTTACCGAACTGTGACCGGTCACAGGATCTTGGGGTCTGGACACGCTATCACGCGCCGTGACGAGGTAGAGTCGCGTCCGTGACGCCGCCAGACAGCAACCGGAAGCCGACCATCCGCGACGTAGCGGCCGTGGCCGGGGTCTCCCACGGCACCGTCTCGCGCGTGCTCAACGGCGGCCACTGGGTGTCGCCGGAGGCGCGCACGGCGGTCGAAGACGCCATTCGCACGACGGGCTACACGACCAATCACGCCGCGCGCAGCCTCGCGACCGGCAAGTCGGGCTCGCTCGCGTTCCTGCTGACCGAGCCCCAGCACCTGCTGTTCTCCGATCCGACGTTCGCCCTGCTGCTGCGAGGAGCGACCGAGGCGCTCGCCGAGCGGTCGATGACGCTCGTGCTGCTCATCGCCGACACTGCGGAGGAGCAGGCGAACGTCGAGCGCTACGTGCGGGCCGGGCACGTCGACGGCGTGCTGCTCGTGTCATCTCACGAGTCGGACTCGCTCCTGACGTCGCTGGTGTCGGCCGGCGTGCCGACGGTGTGCACCGGCATCCCGCTCGGCGATGCGGCATCCGCCCCGAATGTGTCGGTGGATGAGATCGGCTCGGCGCGCATGATGACGCGGTACCTGGTCGAGAAGGGCCACGAGCGCATCGCGCTCATCACGGGGCCGAACGACACGCCGGGCGGGCGGTTCCGACTCGTGGGGTTTCGCGAGGAGCTGGGCGACCGGTTCGATGCGGATCTCGTCGAGCAGGGCAGCTACGAGCGGGCGAGCGGGGATGCCGCGATGACGCGCCTGCTGGAGCGGGCCCCCGACATCGACGCGGTCTTCGCGGCGAGCGACGTCATGGCGGTCGGCGCGATCGACGCGCTGCGCCGCGCCGGCAGGCGCGTGCCGGAGGATGTCGCGGTCGCCGGATTCGACGATTCAGGTCTCGCCGAGACGTTCCGCCCGCCGCTGACGACGGTGCGCCAGCCCTGGTCGCAGATCTCGTCGACGATGGTGGCGATGCTGCTCGACGTCATCGCCGGGCGTGAGCCGGAATCGGTCGTGCTGCCGACGACGCTGGTGGTGCGCGAGAGCGCGTGAGGCTGGGCGCCGGCTCCCGCGATCCGTTCACCGGCGGTGAGCGCGATCCGCGCGCGGCCCCTCCGCTGGGCCGCTTCGCCCCGCGCAAGGGACCGGGGCGCCCGCTTCACCCCGGAGAGCGCGGACGCCAGACCGCGCCGCCCGTCGCGAGCGAACCGGATATCGGGCTGTTCCCCACCTTCCGGTGACCCGTCACACGGGCGATCCGCGGCATCCGCCCCGCCTAGAATCGTCGAGTGAGCACCGGTCAGTCCTTCTACATCACGACGCCGATCTACTACCCGAGCGATCTGCCGCACATCGGCCACGGGTACACGACGGTCGCCGTCGACGCGCTCGCGCGCTGGCACCGCCAGGCGGGAGACGACACCTGGATGCTCACCGGCACCGACGAGCACGGTCAGAAGATGCTCCGCGCTGCCGCCGCCAACGGCGTGACGCCGCAGGCGTGGGTGGACAAGCTCGTCACCGAGAGCTGGTTCCCGCTGCTGCGGACCCTCGACGTCGCTAACGACGACTTCATCCGCACGACGCAGCCGCGCCACGAGGAGCGGGTCCAGCAGTTCGTGCAGGCCCTGTACGACCGCGGCTACATCTACGCGGGGGAGTACGAGGCGCTGTACTGCGTCGGCTGCGAGGAGTTCAAGCCCGAGGCCGAGATCGTCGACGGAACGGGCGCGTTCGAAGGCCTGAAGGTCTGCGCGATTCACTCGAAGCCGCTCGAGCTGCTGCAGGAGAAGAACTACTTCTTCAAGCTGAGCGAGTTCCAGGACAAGCTGCTCGAGCTCTACAAGACCGAGCCCGATTTCGTGCGCCCCGAGTCCGCGCGCAACGAGGTGGTGTCGTTCGTCCGCTCGGGCCTGAAGGACCTGTCGATCTCGCGCTCGGCCTTCGACTGGGGCATCACGGTGCCGTGGGATCCGTCGCACGTCATCTACGTGTGGGTCGATGCGCTCCTCAACTACGCGACGGCGGTCGGCTACGGCACCGACCCCGCGCAGTTCGAGCGCCGCTGGCCCGCCTACCACGTCGTCGGCAAGGACATCCTCCGCTTCCACGCCGTCATCTGGCCCGCGATGCTCATGGCCGCCGGTCTCGACGTGCCGCGCGGCATCTTCGCGCACGGCTGGCTGCTCGTGGGCGGCGAGAAGATGTCGAAGTCGAAGCTCACCGGCATCGCGCCGACCGAGATCACCGACGTCTTCGGGTCGGACGCCTACCGGTTCTACTTCCTGTCGGCGATCGCCTTCGGCCAGGACGGGTCGTTCTCGTGGGAGGACCTCTCCGCCCGCTACCAGGCCGAGCTCGCTAACGGCTTCGGCAACCTCGCCTCCCGCACCACCGCCATGATCGAGAAGTACTTCGAGGGCGTCGTGCCGCCGGCATCCGACTACTCCGAGGGCGACCGGGAGATCCAGCAGATTGTGGCGGATGCCGCGGCATCCGCCGACGCGGCCATGGAGCGTTTCCGTCCCGACGAGGCCATCGCCGCCATCTGGACCATCGTGGACGCGCTGAACGGCTACATCACCGACAACGAGCCGTGGGCGCTCGCGAAGGCGGGTGAGCGCGAACGCCTCGGCACCGTGCTGTACACCGCGGCGGAGGGCCTCCGGGCGCTGGCGGTGCTGCTGAGTCCGTTCATGCCGGAGGCGACGCAGAAGCTGTGGGAGGCGCTCGGCCACAGCGGGCGCCTGCAGGATCAGCCGCTGCGCGAGGCGGGCGCGTGGGGCGTCCTTCGGCCGGGGACGTCGGTGAACGGCCTCGCACCGCTGTTCCCGCGCATCGAGCAGTGACGCCGGCGCGCCGCGCCGCATGCGCGGTCGAAAGTGGCATCCGCGGCAGAAAGTTTCCGCCGCGCGTGCCGGAATCGGCCGCGCGAACCCGAGGAGGTGACACGCCGTGACCGACCCGTCGACCGACCCGTCGAGCTACGTGCGCGTGCGCGAGAAGAGCGCGCGCGACGTGTCGTACCCGCCGGCGCCGGAGCCCCTCCCCGTCGCGGTGTACGACAACCACTGCCACCTGGAGATCGAGGACGGCGCAGAGAAGGGCGGCCTCTCGCTCGACGAGCAGCTCGACCGCGCCGCGGCGGTGGGCGTGGTGGGGGTCGTGCAGGCCGGTGGCGACATCGAGTCGAGCAGGTGGTCGGCGTGGGCCGCGGCATCCCACCCCCGCGTTCTCGCGGCCGTGGCGATCCATCCCAACGAAGCGCCGGCATATGCCGAACAAGGCATGCTCGATGGGGCCATCGCCGTCATCGACGAGCTCGCCGCGCAGCCGCGCGTGCGGGCGATCGGTGAGACGGGGCTCGACTTCTTCCGCACCGGTGAGGAGGGACTGCCCGCGCAGTACGAGAGCTTCGAGGCGCACATCGCCCTCGCCAAGAAGCACGACATCGCGATGCAGATTCACGACCGCGACGCGCACGACGCCGTCCTCGACACGCTCGAGCGCGTCGGGGCGCCGGAGCGCACGGTGTTCCACTGCTTCTCCGGCGGCGCCGACATGGCCCGCATCGCCGCTGACCGCGGCTACTGGCTGAGCTTCGCGGGGAACGTCACCTTCAAGAACGCGCAGAACCTGCGCGATGCGCTGGCCGTCACCCCGCGCGAGCGGATCCTCGTCGAGACCGACGCGCCGTTCCTCACGCCCACGCCGCTGCGCGGCCGGCCGAACGCGCCGTACCTCGTTCCCGTGACGGTGCGGTTCATGGCTGCGGAGCTGGGGATGCCGGTGGACGAGCTGTGCGCGCAGCTTGCCGCCAACACGCTCGAGGTCTACGGCTCCTTCACGTCCTGATCGTCCGCGAGCACCGGCTTCGCCCCGCGGCGATGTGCGCGATCGAGCGCCACATGACGATGAGCGTCACCGCCGAACCGCCGAACGCGAACCACCACGGCGCCGTCAGCCCCCACGTCTGGGCGATCAGCCCGCCGAGGAACTGGCCGATGACGAGTCCGGCGAAGATGCCGACCATGTTGACCGAGGAGATCCGGCCCTGCAGCGGCAGCGGCACGAGGCGCTGGCGGACCGTCGTGGAGATCGTGCTCCACACGAACGCGTAGGCGCCGAACCCGAACATGATGACGAACGCGACGACGGCGTGCGTCGTCAGCGCGAACGCGAGGTGCATGAGCACTTCGAGCGTGAGGCACACCCGCATGAGCGTCGCGAAGGAGATGTGCTTCTCGAGCCAGCCGAAGCTCGCGATGCCGACGAGACCGCCCAGCGCGGATGCCGTGGTCAGCGCACCGTATCCGACGGCGCCCATGCCGAGGTGCTCGGTGGCGTACAGCACGAGGATGCCCCAGGGTGCGGCCCACGTGATGTTGAACACCAGGATGATGACGACGAGCGTCCGCACCGGCGCATTGTGCCGCAGCCAGCGCAGGCCCTCGCGGATGGGGTGCGCCTTCGCTCCGGGTTCGCTGTCGCCGTGGTCGGGAACGGGAGTGCGGGCGATGCGGGAGATGAGCACGACGGCGAGGGTGACGCAGAGGATCTGCACGAGGAACGGCCAGAACGAGCCGATTGCGAAGAGGAATGCTCCCAGCGGCGGGCCGCCGAGCTGGTTGGCGACGAGGTAGCCGGCCTGCAGGCGCGCGTTGCCGATGCCGAGGTCTCCGGGCCGCACGAGCATCGGCAACAGGGTGCTGCCGGCCGAGTCGGCGAACACCTCGGCGGTGCCGTACAGGAACGCCGTCGCCAGGACGATCCACACGGTCGCGTGGCCAGTGACGAGAAAGGCCACGAGCCCCGCGACGACGACCGCGCGCGAGGCGTTCGCGATCATCACCATGCGGCGCCGGTCGTGATGGTCGGCGACGGCGCCCGCGAACAGTCCGAACAGCAGCCACGGCAGGAACTGCATCATGGCCCCCGCCGCCACGAGGAGCGGCGACGTCGTCATCGATGCGATCAGCAGCGGCGCGGCCGACAGGGCGATGCCGTCGCCGACGTTGCTCGTCCACGACGAGGCCAGCAGCCACCGGAAGTCCCGGCCGAGCCAACGCGGCGCGACGATCTCACCCAGCGATGGCACCTCGCCATCTTAGGGCGCCTCGTCTCCACCCCCTCGCGCCGCTCCCGCGCCGCGCTCCGTCCCCCTGCCCCCACACTCGAGCGGGCCCGTTGCGCGCGAGCGGGCCCGGTGTTGTCGCGCCAGAGCGGGCCCGCTCGGCGGCAACGGGCGCCCTCGGCAACCGAGGGGGAAAGGGGGAGGGGAGGGAGAGGGGAGGGGAAGGTGAGGGAGAGGGGGAGGGTCAGCGGGTGGTGGTGCCGCGCACGACCTCGAAGGGGAGGTCGATCGACCGGGACGCGGTGTCGGCCGCGGGGCTCTCGTTGAGGGCGTCGAGCGAGCCGAGGACGATCTCGGCGGCGCGCTCCGGGTACAGGCACACGTGCGTGACGCCGAGGCGCTCGTTGAGCTCGCAGTCGATCGTGCACAGCGCCACCAGCTGCACGTCGCGCGGCATGACCAGGCCGATCTGCTCCAGGTGGAGATAGATCTCCGGGCCCTCCTCGCAGAACGCGAAGATCGCGTCGGCGCCCGCGTCGAGGAGCGTGTGCAGCGCGGGGATGAGGCGTCGCCGGCCCGCGTCGACCCGCGCCACGAGGGGTGCGCGGCCCGCGAGCGCGCTCCAGGCCAGGTACGCGCTCTCGCCCTGCTGGTCGCGCGGCACCTCGCTCTCGTCGACGAGAAAGCCGATCCGCTCGGCACCGGCCGCGGCGAGGTGCCCGAGGCCCACGCGCACCGCAGCGGCGTAGCCGGTGCGGATGGTGAGGCCTCCTGGCACCGTCAGGTCGCTGGCCGCGACCGGGATGCCGCGGGCCTGGGCGGCGCGCAGCACGGTGCGGTCGTCGGCGGGGTCGGGGAAGTACAGCGCGTCGATCTTCTCGCCGGCGACGAGGTCGGGCCGGCTGTCGGGCAGCACGGTGACGGTGAAGCCGCGCACCGCACCGGCGCGCACGAGCGCGTCGAGTTGGCGCGCCCGCTGCAGCGCGCGCCGGCCGTCCTGCAGCGACCCCTGCGCCATCACGAAGCCGATCGACATCGTCCGCCCGCTGCGCAAGGCCGCCGCGTGCTTGTTGGGCGCGTAGCCGAGCTCGGCCGCGAGCGTCTTGATGCGCTCACGGGTCTCGGGGCGGAGGTTTCCGCGGTCGTTGAGCGCTTGGCTGATCGCCGCCGTCGATACGCCCGCTCGCGCGGCGAGATCGCGGAGCGTGACCCGGCTCATTCCGATCCTGAGCCCGCGTGAAGGGCGGATGCCGCGGCATCCGCCTCATCGGCCGCAGCGCCGGCGGCATCCTCGCCGGAGGGCGCGGTCCGCGGAAAGACCGTCCGCACCGCGTCGACCCAGGCTTCGCCGGAGCCGGCGGCGGCCAGGCCGTGGCCCTGCGCGATGAGGGTGTGCAGCAGCGCGCCGGAGAAGTGCCGGAGCGCAGCTTCGGTCGCCGCGACCGCGTCGGCGTCGCCGCCGCGGGCGCGCGTGCGGGCGATCTCCTGCTCGAGCACGCCATGGACGTGGGCGCGCATGTCGACGACGGCGGGTGCCACCTCGTGCACGCGGCGGGCCATCGCGTGCCGCTGCGCGGCGGTCTGCACGATCATCCGCGCCTGACCGATCGCCTGGAACTCGTCGATGGGTGCGTGCACCCGGATCGTGTCGAGGTCGAGCACGTCGATGCCGGGAAGCGAGCGGAGCCCGGGGTCGACGTTGCGCGGCATGCCGAGGTCGATGACGAGCTGCGGCGTCGTGAGCCCGGCGCGCGCGGCGCCGTGATTCTCGGTGTCCAGCGCGTAGGAGTCCGTCGTCGTGGTGCACGTGACGATGACGTCGGCGTGGGCGGCCTCGGCGGCGAAGTCGGCCGCGGCCACCGGCGTCAGGTGCTCGCGCCGGGCGAACCGGTCGCGCCCGGAACGGGAGTGGACGCGGATGTCGACGGCGCCGACGGCGCGGAGCGCCGCGAGGGAGGCCGCCGCGTAGCGGCCGGTGCCCACGAGCAGCACCCGGGCGCTGTCCCACGATTCGATGCGGGAACCGGCGAGCTCGACCGCGAGACGCACGAGCGAGCGCCCCGACTCGCCGAGCCGGGTGGAGTTCTTCACGGCGCGGGAGGTCTCGGTCGCCCGCTGGAACAGGTGCTCCAGCGGCGCGGTCGTGGCACCGGCCTCGCGCGCGGCGTCGAGGGCGCGGCGCACCTGGCCGGCGATCTCGTCCTCGCCCACGGCGACCGAGTCCAGGCCCGACGCGACGGCGAACAGGTGCTGGGCGACGCGGTTGCCGTGCGCGAAGTCGACGGTCTCGCGCACGTCGCGGAAGGGCAGCGCGGAAAGGTCCGCGAGGCGCTCCATCACGGCATCCATCGCCGGCACCGGTGACGCCTCATCGGGCTCGTCGGTGAGATCGAAGTACGCCTCGAAGCGGTTGCAGGTGGCCAGGACCACGGCCCCGCGGATCGCGTCGTGGGCCGCGGTCAGGTCGGTCGCGACACCGTCGCCCACGACGGACAGGCGCTCCAGGGCCTCGAGGGGCGTGGTGCGCTGATGCGCGGACAGACAGACGAGCACGCGGGTTAGTATAACGATTAACCGCCGTCGAAAACCTGCGCGAACCGCTGCCTGGAGCTCATCATCCTTCCTGCCACACCCTCCCACCCGCTCGTCGCCCACGGCACCGCGAACTCCCGCCTGGTGCGGGCGCTGCGCGGCGATCGGCCCGAGGTCACCCCCGTCTGGTTCATGCGACAGGCGGGGCGGTCGCTGCCGGAGTACCGCGCGTTGCGGCAGACCGGCACGATGCTCGACGCCTGCCTCGATCCGGCGCTCGCGAGCGAGATCACGCTGCAGCCGGTGCGCCGCCACGGTGTGGACGCGGCGGTGTTCTTCAGCGACATCATCGTGCCGCTGCACCTCGTCGGCGTGGAGGTGGAGATCGCCGCCGGCCGCGGCCCGGTCTTCGCCCGCCCGGTGCAGACGGCCGCCGACATCGCACGGCTCGTGCGCACCGACCCCGCGCTCGTCGAGGAGCGCGGCGAGGCCGTGGCGGATGCCGTGGCGCGCACGACCGCGATGCTCGCCGAGGAGGGGGAGCGCCGCGGCGAGGCGATCCCGCTCATCGGGTTCGCCGGGGCACCGTTCACCCTCGCCGCCTACCTCGTCGAGGGCGGCCCGTCGAAGGACCACCTCGCCGTGCGGAGCCTCATCCACTCCGATCCGGCGGCGTGGGCGGACCTCACCGCCTGGCTCGCGGAGGTCACCGGGCGCTTCCTCGCGCTGCAGGTGCGCGCGGGAGCCAGCGCCGCGCAGCTGTTCGACTCGTGGGCCGGAGCGCTCGCGCCCGCCGACTATCGCCGCGCGGTGCTCCCCGCCTCGGCCGCCGCCCTCGAGCCGGTGCGCGCGCTGGAGACCTACGTCCCCCTCATCCATTTCGGTGTCGGCACCGGTGAGCTGCTGGCGGACATGGCGTCGCTGCAGATCGACGCCCTCGGGGTGGACTACCGGGTGCCGCTGGATGCCGCGGCCTCGCGCATCGGGCGCGACCTGACGCTGCAGGGCAACCTCGACCCCGCCCTGCTGTTCGCGCCCGCCGAGGCGCGGGAGTCCGCCACGCACGCGGTGCTCGAGGCGGGGACGGCGGCGCGCGCGCACGTGTTCAACCTCGGCCACGGCGTGCCGAAAGACACCGATCCCGCCGTGCTGACCGCGCTCGTGCAGACGGTGCACGACTGGCGCCCGGCGCCCGGCCGCGGGGATGCCGCGTGACTCACGAGACCGACGTCGTCGTCATCGGCGGCGGCATCGCGGGGCTCGTCGTCGCGCATGACGTCGCACGCGCGGGTCGGTCCGTCGTGCTCTGCGAGGCCTCCGGCGCGCTCGGCGGACTGCTGCGGCACGGCACGGTCGGCGGCGTGGAGATCGATCTCGGCGCGGAGTCGTTCGCGACGCGCACCGACGCGGTCGCGCGGCTGGTCGCCGAGGCGGGTCTCGACCTGGAGCTCGTGAGCCCGGAGCCCGCCGGCGCGTGGCTCGCCGTGGCGAGCGATGACGGGCCGGTGCGCGCGCGTCTGCCGCGGCGGACGGTCCTCGGCATCCCCGCCGATC
>JAEYAG010000005.1 GCA_023451265.1 Actinomycetes bacterium
CGCCCGCACCACCGACGCGCCGCGCGCGGCCGCGGCCGCACCCACCGGCGTCACCGTCGCCGACGCGGCCCCGCAGCTGGACGCGCTGTTCGACGGCGCCGGTGCGGCGAACGCCCGCGACAGCCGGCACGCGAAAGACCGGCGCAAGAGCCGCATCGCGGCGTGGGTCATCTTCGGCGTGATCCTCGCGATCCTCGGCGGCATCACCGCGGGCGGCTTCTACGTGTGGAACACGTACGAGGACAAGATCCGCGCGTTCATGGGCTGGGAAGAGCCCAAGGACTACGAGGCGGGGCTCGCCACCGGTGAGGCGCTCGTCACGATCGTCAGCGGCGACACCGGCTCCACCATCTCGCAGACCCTGTACGAGGCCGGCGTCACGAAGACGCCCGAGGCGTTCTACGACTACCTGGTGCAGTCCGCGCAGAACCCGCCCTTCCAGCCCGGCGTCTACGCCCTGCAGCAGAAGATGACGTCCGCGGCAGCGCTCACCGCACTCCTCGACCCCGCGAAGAAGCAGGAGTTCACCGCGCAGCTGCCCGAAGGGCTCACCGAGGCGCAGACGCTGGATCGCCTCTCGGCCAGCCTCGGACTGCCCCTGGCCGACCTGCAGGCGGCGACGGCGGACCCCTCCGCCTACGGCGTGAACGCGACGAGCCTGGAGGGCTGGCTGTTCCCGGCGACGTACACGTTCGATCCCGGCGTGACGGCGCAGGACGTCATCACGACGCTCGTGAACCGCACGGTGCAGTCGCTGGACACCGCGGGCGTGCCCGTCGATCAGCGCCAGCAGGTGCTCATCACGGCGTCGATCATCGAACGCGAGGCGCGTCAGACCGACGACTTCTACAAGGTCTCGCGCGTCATCGCGAACCGGCTCGCCGACGGCATGAAGCTGCAGATGGACTCCACCGCGCAGTACGGCTACGGCGAGATGCACGACGGCAGCGCAAGCTCGTCGAAGGAAGCCCTCGAAGACGACAACGCCTGGAACACCTACGTGATCGACGGCCTGCCGGCCACCCCGATCTCCAACCCCGGCGACACCGCGATCGACGCGGCGATGCACCCCGCCGACGGCAACTGGCTGTACTTCGTCACGTGGAACATGGACACCGGCGAGACCATCTTCTCCGACACCTACGCCGAGCACGAGGCCGCGATCGCCAAGTGGAACGAGTGGTGCACCGCGAACGACAACCGCGGATGCTGACCGGGCCGACACGGCTGGAGGTCTGGGGCGACCCCATCGACCACAGCCTCTCCCCGCGCCTCCACGCCGCCGCGTACGCGCGCCTCGGCTGGAACTGGACGTACGGCCGGCGCCGTGTCGACGCCGCCGGCTTCGCCGCCGAGGTCGACGGCCTCGACGGGTCGTACCGCGGGCTGTCGCTGACTTTCCCGCTCAAGGCGGCCGCCTTCGCCGCCGCCACGACGCGCGACCGCCCGGCGGAGCTGACCGGCGCGGTGAACACGCTCGTGTTCGTCGACGGCCGGCGGCGCGGCTTCAACACCGACGTGGGCGGGATCGTCGCCGACGTGCAGGCGCAGGGCATTTCGACGCTCGACAGGGCGCGCATCGTGGGGGCCGGTGCGACGGCGACGTCCGCGCTCGTCGCCCTCGCGCAGGTCGGCGCCCGCACGGTCGAGGTCGTCGCCCGTCGCCCCGAGGCGGCCGACGCCCTCGCGACGCTGGGGGAGCGCCTGTCGGTCGCGGTGTCGATCACCGCCATGACGGCGGTGGCGCCGGCATCCGTCCCGCTCACCATCTCGACGCTGCCCGGCGGCGCCGCGCTCGACGAGAGCGCGGCCGCACGGCTCGCCGAGGGCGGGGGACTGCTCTACGACGTCGTGTACGGGCACTGGCCGACCGCGCTCGCGACGGCGTGGCAGCAGGCGGGCGGGCATGCCGTGGATGGCCGCGGGATGCTGCTGCGCCAAGCCGTGCTGCAGATCCGCGCCTTCGCGACGGGCGCGGTGACCGAGCCGCTGCCCGACGAGGAGGCGGTCGTGGACGTCATGCGCTCGGCGCTCATGGGAGACTAGGGGGATGCTCCGCGTGCTCACGGCCGGCGAATCGCACGGCCCCGAACTCGTCGCCTTCATGGAGGGTCTGCCCTCCGGCGTCCCCGTCTCGCGCGCCGCGATCCAGGCGGACCTCGCGCGCCGCAAGCTCGGCTACGGCCGCGGCTCGCGGATGAAGTTCGAGGAGGACGAACTGACGATCTCGGCCGGCGTCCGCCACGGCTTCACGATCGGCAGCCCCATCGCGCTGCGCGTCGGCAACACCGAGTGGCCCAAGTGGACCGAGGTCATGAGCGCGGAGCCCGTCGAGCTCACCGACCGCTCACGCGGACGCGGCGCGGCGCTCACCCGTCCCCGGCCCGGCCACGCCGACCTCGTCGGCATGCAGAAGTACGGCTTCGACGAGGCCCGCCCGATCCTCGAGCGCGCCAGCGCCCGCGAGACCGCCGCCCGCGTCGCCCTCGGCGCCATCGCGCGCTCCTTCCTCGGCGAACTCGGCATCCGCCTCGTCAGCCACACGCTGTCGATCGGTCCCGTCCGGGCGCCCGAGGACGCCGCGCTGCCGACGCCCGACGACGTCGACACGCTCGACGCCGATCCGCTGCGTTGCTTCGACGCCGCCACCTCGGCCGCGATGGTCGCCGAGGTCGACGCCGCGAAGAAGGACGGCGACACGCTCGGTGGCATCGTGGAGGTGCTCGCCTACGGCGTTCCGCCCGGGCTCGGCTCGCACGTGCAGTGGGACCGGCGCCTGGACGGCCGCCTCGCTCAGGCCCTCATGTCGATCCAGGCGATCATGGGCGTCGAGGTGGGCGACGGGTTCGAGACGACCCGCCGGCGCGGCTCCGCCGCCCATGACGAGCTGTTCGCAGCATCCGCCGGGATCACGCGCGCCTCCGACAAGGCCGGCGGCACCGAGGGCGGCATGTCCACCGGCACCGTGCTGCGCGTGCGCGCCGGCATGAAGCCGATCGCGACGGTTCCGCACTCGCTGCGCACGATCGACGTCGCCACCGGCGACGCCGCCACCGCACACCACCAGCGCTCGGACGTGTGCGCCGTGCCCGCGGCGGGCGTCGTCGCCGAGGCGATGGTCGCCATCGTGCTCGCCGAGGCCGTCCTGGAGAAGTTCGGCGGCGACAGCGTCGCCGAGACCCGCCGCAACCTCGAGGGCTACCTCGCCGCCATTCCGGAGAACCTCCAGACGGCGAGCGGCAGCGACACCACGATCGGATGACCGGGCCCGCGATCGTCCTCATCGGGCCGATGGGCGCCGGCAAGACGAGCATCGGCAAGCGCGTCGCGAAACAGCTCGGGCTGCGCTTTCTCGACAGCGACGCCGCCGTCGTGCGGGCGCACGGACCCATCGACCGCATCTTCGCCGACCACGGCGAGGCGCACTTCCGTGAACTGGAGCGCACAGCCGTGGCGGAGGCGCTGCGCGAAGGCGGGGTCGTCGCGCTCGGCGGCGGCGCCGTGCTGCATCCCGAGACCCAGCGCGATCTCGCCGAGCACCGCGTCGTGCTGCTCACCGTCGCGCCGCACAATGTCGCCGCGCGCATCCGCGGCGGCAAGCGCCCGCTGCTGGCCGACGGCGACGCCGTCGCACGCTGGCAGGAGATCTACGCCGCGCGGCGCCCGATCTACGAGCGCCTCGCCGACGTCGTCTTCGACACCTCGACCGGCCCCCTGCAGGATGTCGCCGACGCCCTCGCGGCCTGGGTCTCGGCGGCCGCGGCGGCAGGTCCTGCCGCGAACGACTCCGCGACGACGGATGCCGCGACCACCGACCCCGGAGAGACTCCATGACCGAGAACACCGTGATCACCGTCTCGGGCGATCAGCCCTACGACATCACGATCGGCCGCGACATCCTGCCGCTGGTCGCCGAGGTGCTGCCGCCGAGCGCACGGAAGGTGCTCGTGGTGCATCCGCCCACACTGGCGGCGCAGGCGGCGGCGCTGCGTGAGACGCTCATGGCCGGCGGCGAGCGCCAGGTGCTGCTGGCGGAGATCCCCGACGCCGAGCAGGGCAAGCGCGTCGAGGTCGCCGCCTTCTGCTGGCAGGTCATGGGTCAGGCCGACTTCACCCGCACCGACGCCGTCGTCGGCTTCGGTGGCGGCGCCGTGACCGATCTCGCCGGGTTCGTCGCGGCCACCTGGCTGCGCGGAGTCGCGGTCGTGCAGGTGCCCACGACGGTGCTCGGCATGGTCGACGCCGCCGTGGGCGGCAAGACCGGCATCAACACCGCCGAGGGGAAGAACCTCGTCGGCGCGTTCTGGCCGCCGCGGGCGGTCGTGTGCGATCTCGCGCTGCTCGATTCGCTGAGCCGCAACGAGCGTGTGGCCGGGTTCGCCGAGGTCGTGAAGGCGGGCTTCATCTGGTATCCCGAGATCCTCGAGCTGATCGAGGCGGATCCGGAGGCAGCCGTCGATCCGCACACCCCCGCGTTCCGGCGCTGCATCGAACTCGCCATCCAGATGAAGGCGCGCGTCGTGGGGGAGGACCTGCGCGAGGCGGGTCTGCGCGAAGTGCTCAACTACGGCCACACCCTGGGCCACGCGATCGAGCACGCCGAGCGCTACCAGTGGCGTCACGGCGCCGCGATCTCGGTGGGGATGGTGTTCGCCGCCGAGCTGTCCCGGCTCGCCGGTCGCCTGTCGGATGCCGCGGCGCAACGCCACCGCGACATCCTCGAGCTGCTGGGCCTGCCCACCTCCTACCGCGCGGGCGCCTGGCAGCAACTGCTGGCGACGATGCAGCGCGACAAGAAGACCCGCGGTGCGATGCTGCGCTTCATCGTGCTCGACGACATCGCCAAGCCCACGGTGCTGCAGGCTCCCGACGAGTCGCTGCTGTTCGCGGCCTATCAGGAGGTCGGCGCGTAGACCACCCCGGTGGGCAGTTCTGCCCATCGACGCCACCGGGGCACCGTGGTCGAATCGGTGACGTGGAGAATGACGTCGCGATCGATCGCACTGCGCTGGAGCAGGCGAAGATCATCCTCGGCGCCTCTCTCGGCCAGTACGGTCTCTACGCCGAGGACACGTGGCGGCGCGACACCGGCATCGGCATCGGCAACCCCTGCGGTCGCACGCTCCTGCGGGTGGCGCTGGAGAATGCCCTCGGCGAGGCGCTCATGCGCGTGCGCGGCGACGTCGACGACGGCGACGAGCTCGCCGCCGGGCTGCAGACCGTGCTCGATGCGTTCGCCGATCTCGACGCCACGCTCGGGAGGGGGTGGAACCGCGACGATGTCGCTGACCTCGCCTGAGCGCGGCTATCTGCTGGAGCGCATCGACTACGACTCCGGGGCGATCGAGGGTGTCGCGGCGGCGCTGGCGACCCTCGTCGACCACGCGGCGGATGCGTGCGTCGTCCTGGACAGCATCCACCACGGGCTCGAGGGGCGTGGCAGGGCGATCGACACGGCCACGGATGCCGCGGGCCGGCTGTCTCAGCACGTGCAGCCCACCGCGGCCACAATCGGGCGCATCGTCGACGTGCTCCGCGGCTACGTCGACGCCGTGACCTCCCATGCGCGCACCGCCAACGACCTCATCGACGAGATCGAGGCCGCGCACGCCGCGCTGCAGGTCGCCGAAGAGGCCGCGTCCGACGCTCGGGCGCAACAGGATGCGCTGAGCGCCGACGCCAGCTGGGCGGCCGTGACCGACGCGGCGTCGGCGGTCGACGATGCCGACGGCGACCTCGATGCGCGCCGGGGCGCGCTCGGTGAGCTGTGGTCGCGGTGGGAATCGGCCTACCGGTGCTGGGACGATGCGTACGGGACCGCGCTGGCGGCCCTCGTCGCGGCGACCGGCGCGGCCGATGACGCCGGCATCCGGCTGGTGATCTCCTCGCTCGCGCACGCCGACACTCCCGCCGCGGTCGCCGCGATCTGGGCGAGCCTCAGCGCGCAGGAGCAGCAGGCGCTGTTCGAGCGGCACCCCGGGTTCATCGGCAACCTCGAGGGCGTGCCCTACCCGGTGCGCTTCGACGCCAACCGCGCCGTGTACGACAGAACGGTCCGGGCCATGCCGTACGGCGACCCGCTCGACGGCCAGCTGCGCCAGCTCGGCGAGGAGCTCGGCCCCGAGTTCGCCGGCGAGCTGCTCATGTTCCACCCCTTCGAGCAGCCGCAGGCCACGGCCGCCGTGATGTACGGCACCGCGGTCGCCCGCGACGACAGCGGACGCATCGTCGGCGATCCGTTCACGGGCACGACGAATGTCAGCACGCTCGTCGGCGGGATGTTCTCGAGCCTCGACGATCTGGCGGCATGGGGCGAGAGCGCTCGCAACCTCAACCGCTTCGCCGATGCGTACGGCGGCCCCGGCACGCGATCGGTGACGATCGCCTGGTACGGCTACGACTCGCCGAACCTGTTGACCGAGCACACGATGGGAAGCGCCACCGAGGGCGCGGCGCGGCTCACCTCGACGTTGCGCGGCGTGGAGCAGGAGCTCGGTTCGGGGGTGACCTCCTCGGTGATCGGCCACTCGTACGGCAGCACCACGGCCTTCCTCGCCGTCGGAGGCGCCGACGGTCAGACCGGCGTCGACCGGCTCATCGCGGTCGGGTCCGCGGGCGTGCCGGACGGGTACCACGCCGCGTGGACCGGCGATGACCCCATGGATTACTCGGGGGTCGAGGTCTACGCCTCGCGCGCACCGTGGGACTTCGTCGCCCGCTACGGCGAGGTCAGCTCCTTCGGGCACGGCACCGACCCGGCCGACATCCCGGGTGCGACGCAGTTCGAGAGCGACGGCGGGACCGCACCGACGCTGAGCGGCGGCAGCGAGACGGTCCTGGGGACGCCGGGACACGCCGCCCACGACGGCGGAAACAGCGTCTGGGGATGGTGGGAGTCCGACAACGGCTACCTGTCTCGCGACTCCGAATCGTTCCGTAACATTGCGAGCATCGTGGCCAAGGGTGAGGTGCTTCAGTGAGACGGGCGAGGGGGACGGCGGCGGCCGCCGCGGGCATCGCCATGCTGGCGCTGGCGCTGGCGGGATGTGGAGGAACAGTGGCGGAGCCGACGGCAGACGAGCAGTTCGCGCAGGCGGAGGAGCTCTATTTCGCCTACCGCGAGGCGACCAACGGCGTGCTCGCCGTCATCGACGACGGGCCCTGGAAGGTGGAGGGCTACGGTATGACGCCCTCCGGCGCCGGATGCGGCGACGGGTGGAAGTTCGACCTGGGCCGCTCGACGGCGATCGATCCCGCCGACATCCCGGCCGTGCGCACCGCCGTCGTGGATCACCTCACCGATGCGGGCTTCGAGGTCGAGGGGATGGACCTGGGCGACGCGGAGAACGGCTCCGAGGACGTCATCGTGCGGGAGCAGGGGGTGTACTCGCTGCTGATGGTGACGTTCGTCGCGGACGGCAGCGTCCTCGTCACGGCGACGACACCGTGCACGGCGGGGGACCGGTTCGCGCTCTCCGACCGGCTCTTCGGCGAGAACGCGCTCCCGGGGCAGGGATATCTCCCCACGGAGGAGTCGCCGTCGGACCCGCTGTTCTTCGGGATCACGCCGGGGCAGCCGCAGTCCTCTCCGGCGGGCTGAGGCTCGGCGCGTCCGGCCCGGCGGTAGGGTGCAGAGGTGACTCCGCGCCGCCTGCTGCTCGTCAACGGCCCGAACCTCAATCTCCTCGGCATCCGCGAGCCCGAGGTCTACGGCCACGACACCCTCGCCGATGTCGAGCGCATCACGGCGGATGCCGCAGCCGAGCGCGGCTTCGACGTGACGGCCGTTCAGAGCAACCACGAGGGCGTTCTGATCGACGCGATCCATGAGGCGCGCACGACCTGCGCGGGAATCGTCATCAACCCGGGCGGGCTGACCCACACCTCGGTCGTCCTGCGCGATGCGCTGTCGGGCGTCGCCCTCCCGGTCGCGGAGGTGCACATCTCCGATGTGTACGCCCGCGAGGAGTTCCGCCACCACTCGTACGTACGCGACGTCGCCGCCGTGCACGTCGTCGGTGAGGGCGTCGCCGGCTACGCGCGCGCCGTCTCGCTGCTCATCGACGTCATCGCGGGGCGCGCCGAGGGCTGATCCGTCGCGATTCGCGCGCGGGTCCGGCATCCGAATCTGCGTCCAGCCGCACGGCGCGCGCACGGCATCCCGTAGAATCGTGCGTCGGGCCGGTCGGCCCCGCACGCTTCGAAAGCTCAGCGATCGCTGGGCGGGACGGAATCCCCACACTCATGGCATCCACCGCAGACATCCGCAACGGCGTCGTCCTCTCGATCGACGGCCAGCTCTGGAACGTCGTGGAGTTCCAGCACGTCAAGCCCGGCAAAGGCGGCGCGTTCGTCCGCACGAAGCTGAAGAACGTCATGACCGGCAAGGTCGTCGACAAGACGTTCAACGCCGGCGCGAAGGTCGACATCGAGAACGTCGACCGCCGCGACTTCACCTACCTGTACAACGACGGCGAAGGGTTCGTGTTCATGGACGTCGCCGACTACGACCAGATCACGGTCGGTGCGGCGACCGTCGGCGACGCCGCGAACTTCCTGCTCGAGAACCAGCAGGTGCAGATCGCGCTCAACAACGGCAACCCGCTGTACATCGAGCTCCCGGCATCCGTCGTCCTGGAGATCACCTACACCGAGCCGGGCCTGCAGGGCGACCGCTCGTTGGCCGGCACGAAGCCGGCGACCGTCGAGACCGGCTACGAGATCCAGGTTCCGCTGTTCCTCGAGACGGGCACGAAGGTCAAGGTCGACACCCGCACGGGCGACTACCTCGGCCGCGTCAACTGATCGTCGGCGACTGAGCCGATGAGTGCCCGTTCGAAGGCGCGCAAGCGCGCGCTCGACATCCTGTACCAGTCCGACGTGCGCGGCGACGACCTCGCCTCGACGCTCGCCGCCGAGGCCAAGCGCGCCGCGAGCGAGCCGGCCCGCGAGACCTCGTGGCTGTACGCTCGCGAGATCGTCGACGGTGTGATCGACAACCGCGACGAGATCGACGAGCAGATCGTCACCCACGCGAAGGACTGGAAGCTGGAGCGGATGCCGGCGGTCGACCGCGCGATCCTCCGCCTGGCGGTGTGGGAACTGCTGTTCAACGACGAGGTTCCCGCCGCCGTCGCGATCGACGAGGCCGTGGAGCTCGCCAAGGAGTTCTCCACCGACGACTCCGGTTCGTTCGTGCACGGCGTCCTGGCGCGCATCGCGCGCTCCAGCTGATCCCGCCCGGCGCCGGCGCCCACGACGGCCTCTTCGCGGCACGTCGGCGGCCCCTGCGAGGATGAAGCGGTGACCGCGCCCCACGTTCCGGATGTCGAGATCCGCCGTGCCGCGTGGGGCGGCGCGTACGAGCGCGGCGTCGACTACGCGCGGAGCGGCGCCGTGCGCCGCGTGACGTGGGATCCGGACGACAGCACCCTCAGCGGCATCGTGGCCGGCAGCCGCAGCGAGCTGTACCGGTGCAGCATCCGCCTCGATACGAGCGGGGCGCGGCCGCGCATCATGGCGGCCCGCTGTTCGTGCCCGATGAACGAGCACTGCAAGCACACCGTCGCCACCCTCCTGCGCAGCAATGCCGGCGCCGCCGACGGTGTGCACCGCGACCCCGCCCCGCCGTCGCCGACGCCGATGGCACCGGCGACACCGAGCCCGGTCGCTGCGCCGCCGCGCGAAGCGCACTGGCGCACGATCCTCGGTGCCGGTGCGGACGCGGGCCGCGGCGAGGGCACCGTCGCCCTCGCGCTCGGCGTCGAACTGCGCGTGCGGGAATCCCGAGCGAACGCCGTGCACTGGGGTCCGCGGCGCGTGCTGCCGGCGACGGCCCGCTCCCTCGACGCCGCCGAGCCCGACGACATCACGGTCGGGGGGGGGGGGGGGGG
>JAEYAG010000110.1 GCA_023451265.1 Actinomycetes bacterium
ACGTGCGACTGGTGGTCGCGGCATCCGCCCCCGCCGCGGCCGCGGCCGATGCGATGACGGGACGCGCCGCCGCCGAGCTGCTCGGGGAGCTCGCCGGCTCCGACGCGCTCGCCGTCGCGGCGACCCGGGAGGCCCTCACCGCGCAGCTCGTCACTGCCTGCGACCGCTTCGGGGTGCGGATCGTCGCCGTCTGCGAGGATGCGGCAGGGCGGCGGCTGGCGGAGATGTTCGGTGTCGTGGCGGCAGACCCCGACGAGGCGGCGGTCGCCGTTGTGCGACCCGCGCCCGCCCCCGAGGCGCCGCTCGCCCGCGGCCGCATCCTCACGGTGTGGGGGCCGGCCGGAGCCCCCGGGCGCACGACGATCGCGATCGAGCTGGCGTGTGAACTGGCGCGCGACGGGCGCCGCGTCGCGCTCGTCGACGCCGACGCGCACGCCCCGTCGATCGCGATGCTGACCGGGCTCCCCGATGAGGGCCCGGGGTTCGCCGCGGCGTGCCGCGGTGCCGAGCGCGGCACGTTGACCGTCGCGGAACTGGCGCGCATCGCGGTGCCGCTCGGTGAGATCGAGGTGCTGACGGGGCTGAACCGTCCGGGCCGTTGGCCCGAGCTCTCGTATGCGCGGGTGAGCGCGGCGCTGGAGCACTGTCGTGGCTGGGTGGACGACATCGTCGTGGATGTCGCCGCCTCGCTCGAGCGCGACGAGGAGATCGTGAGCGACCTCGACGGCCCGCGGCGCAACGCCGCGACGCACGCGGCGCTGGCCGCCGCCGACCTCGTGGTGGCGGTCGTCGGCGCCGACCCGGTCGGCGTCTCGCGGTTCGTGCGCGCCCATGCCGAGCTGCGCGCCGCCGTCGGCGCCACACCGGTGCGCGTGCTCGTCAACAAGACCCGCGCCGCCGCGCTCGGTCTCGATGCGCGCGGGCAGCTGCGCCGGACGCTCGAGCGCTACATCGGCCTGAACGAGATCTGGTTCGCCCCGTGGGATCCGAAGGCGACGGATGCCGCCATCCTCGCCGCCGAGCCCGTCGCCCGCGTCGCGGGCCGCTCCGCGCTGTCGGGCGCGGTGCGCCGCTTCGTCGGCGAGGCTGTCGACCCGCCTGTGCCGGTGCGGATGTCGCGGTCGGCGCGCGCCGGGCACGAGACGGCGCGGCGCGGCATCCGCGGTCGCCGCGCCGCGCGCACGGCCTGAGGCCGCGCTCACCTAGTCTGGAAGACGTGTCCACGCTCAGCGATCTCGTCTATGCCCAGGGCCGTTCCACCGACGCCGATGTCGAGTGGCTGCACCGCCTCGCCGGCGACGGGCAGCTGCTGGCCGACCTCGCGTTCGCCGACATCGTCATCTGGGTGCCGACGGCCGACGACTCGTTCATCGCCGTCGCCCACACGCGACCGTCGGGCGCGGCGACGCTGTTCTACCGCGACATCGTCGGCGACCTCGTGCGCCCGCAGTGGCGCACGCAGGTGCGCGACGCGTTCACACGCGCCGAGATCGTCGACTCCGCGTCGCCGGACTGGTTCGAGGAGACCCCGACGCGGGTGCGTGCCGTGCCGATCGTTCGCGAGCGGGAATCGGCCGATCATCCCGCCCGGGTCGTGGGGGTGCTCACCCGGCACACCAACCTCGGCGAGGCGCGGACGCCCTCCCGCCAGCAGATCACGTTCAACGACTGCGCCGATGACCTGTTCGGTATGGTCGCCTCGGCCGACTTTCCCGACCTCGCCGCCCCGACGTCTCCCCGACGTGGCGCGCCCCGCGCCTCCGACGGACTGATCCGGATGGACGTCGACGGCGTCACCACCTTCGCGAGCCCCAACGCGCTCTCCGCGTTCAACCGGCTCGGGTTCGACGACGAGCTCGAAGGCGAATCGCTGCTGGAGGTCGCCACCGGCATCCTCCCGAAGGGACGCGACTTCGACGAGTCGCTGCCCATCGTCATGGCCGGCCGCGCCCCGTGGCGCGCCGACCTCGAGGCCCGCGGGGTCACGGTGTCACTGCGGACCATCCCGCTGAAGGACCGCGGCCACCGCATCGGCGCGATCGTCCTGTGCCGCGACGTCACCGAGATCCGCCATCAGGAGCAGGAGCTCATCACCAAGGACGCGACGATCCGCGAGATCCACCACCGCGTCAAGAACAACCTGCAGACGGTCGCGTCGCTGCTGCGCATCCAGTCACGGCGCACCCACTCCGACGAAGCGCGCGACGCCCTCACCCACGCGATGCGCCGCGTCTCGGCGATCGCCGTCGTGCATGACACCCTGTCGGAGGGCCTCGCGCAGAACGTCGACTTCGACGACGTGTTCAACCGGGTGCTCAAGCTCGTCGCCGAGGTCGCCGCGTCGCCGAACACCCGCGCGCGCACCTCGAAGACCGGCACGTTCGGCACGCTGCCGAGCGAGTACGCCACCCCCCTCGCCCTCGCGCTGACCGAGCTCGTCACCAACGCCGTCGAGCACGGCCTCGCCGATCAGGAGGGGGAGGTCGAGATCATCGCCGAGCGCACCGAGGAGCGCTTGGGGGTCAAGGTGCGCGACACCGGCGTCGGCCTGCCGGAAGGGCAGGTCGGGAGGGGGCTCGGCACCCAGATCGTGCGCACGCTCATCCAGGGCGAGCTCAGCGGCACGATCGACTGGCACACGCTGGTCGGTTCGGGTACCGAGGTGACGATCGAGATCCCGATGCGGTACCTCGATCGGGCGCAGGCCTGAGCGGGCGCGGGGTGGCGCGAGTCAGCTCGCGCGGCGGGCGCGGGCGGCGCGGCGCTTGAGGGCGCGGCGCTCGTCTTCGGAGAGACCGCCCCACACGCCCGAGTCCTGACCGGTCTCGAGGGCATACTGCAGGCAGACCTCGGTGACCGTGCAGCGGGCGCAGACGGCCTTCGCCTTCTCGATCTGGTCGACCGCCGGCCCGGTGTTCCCGACGGGGAAGAACAGCTCGGGGTCGACAGTGAGGCAGGCGGCTTTGTCGCGCCAATCCATAGGGGTGCTCCTTGATGCGGGATGAGAAGTTTCGGGTTCGGGTCGGACGCCGGGCGTCCGTTACCCTGGTGGGTGTGCGAGCTCTGCTCGCCCCACTTCGCTGTGGGAGCACACGAATAGATCCATGGTCCCATGGCTATTCAGATGAATCAAGGGTGAACATGGTATTTCCTCTGGGATTTGCTGTGGATCGCCTCCACGACGCCGGCTTCACCCGTGCCGGACGCGTGAGACGAGGGGGAGCGCCGTGAGGACGACCGTCGCCGAGCGTCAGGCCGCCGGCATCCTCGGCCTGCAGGCCATCGCCCTGCTCGTGCTGGCGGGGTGGGAGGTCACCGCGCTCGTCTCCGGCGACACCGACGACGTCGGCAGCTCCATCGCCCTGCTCGTGCTGACGGCGATCGGGGCAGCCGCGCTGGCGGCCTTCGCTGTCGCCGTCGCCCGCGGCGGGTCGTGGGGACGATCGGGGGGCATCGTCGTCCAGCTGCTGCTGCTGGCCGTGGCATTCGGCGCGTTCACCGGGCCGACGGCGGCACCCGCCGTCGGCATCGCGCTCGCGGTTCCCGCGCTCGTGGGGCTGGGGCTGCTCATCGGCGCCGCCCGCGCGGCCGCCCGCCGCGCCGAGTAGCGGCCGAACCGGCGCGGACCGGGGGCCGGTCAGCCGATGCCGAGGAGCGTGCGGATGCGGGCGACGTGCCCGGTCGCCTTGACGTTGTACAGCGCGTGGGTGACGACGCCGTCCGCGTCGACGATCACGGTCGAGCGGATGACGCCCTCGATGACCTTGCCGTAGTTCATCTTCTCGCCCCACGCGCCGTAGGCGTCGTGGACGGCGTGGTCGGGGTCGCTGAGCAGGGGATAGGTCAGGCCGTCGCGTTCGCGGAACTCGCGGAGTTTCGCCGGGTCGTCGCGGGAGATGCCGACGACGGCATAGCCGGCGGCCTGCAGCGGGGCGAGGCTGTCGCGGAAGTCGCACGCCTCGGTCGTGCATCCCGGCGTCATCGCCGCGGGGTAGAAGAAGAGGATGGCGGGCGCGCCGCGGAGGTCACGCAGCGAGACCTCGCGGTCGTCCTGGTCCACGAGGGTGAAATCGGGCGCGGGCTGTCCGGGTTCGAGGCGGGGCATGCCTCCAGCCTACGCGGCAGGTGCCCCGACGCTCCGGGCTCCTCGATCGCCGGGGGCGGGGAGAGGCTCAGGCGAAGGTGGCGAGCAGCCGCTGCAGGGAGTCCAGACGCGCCGCGCCGCGGTCGCCGAGGCGTCCCTCGGCGACGGCCTCGACGATCGCGCAGTCGGGGGCGTCGGGCAGGTGCGTGCAGCCGCGGGGGCACTCCTCGGCCACCGCGGCCAGGTCGCTGAAGGCCTTCAGGATGTTGGCGGGGTCGACGTGCCCCAGCCCGAACGAGCGCACGCCCGGGGTGTCGATGACCCACCCGCGGGCGGCCGGGTCGGCGGGGTCGACATAGCGCAGCGACACCGTCGAACTCGACGTGTGGCGGCCGCGGCCGGTCACCTCGTTGACGTGGCCGGTTGCCCGGTCGGCGCTCGGCACGAGAGCGTTCACGAGCGTGGACTTGCCGACCCCGGAATGGCCGACGAACACCGTGGCGTGGCCGATCAGCCGCTCGCCGATCTCCGCCACCGGCATCTGACCGCGGCCGCTCGTGAACACCTCAAGGTCGTCGAGACCCTCGAAATGGGCGAGGAAGCCGCTCGGGTCGGCGAGGTCGGTCTTCGTGACGACGAGGAGGGGATGGATGCCGGCGTCCAGGGCCGCGATGAGGTACCGGTCGACCAGCCGGGGCCGCGGCTCGGGGTCGGCGGCGGCGACGACGATGAGCATCTGGTCGGCATTGGCGACGACGACGCGCTCCACCTGATCCGTGTCGTCGGCGCTGCGCCGCAGCAGCGACGTGCGCTCCTCGATCCCCACGATGCGCGCGAGGGTGCCGGTCTCCCCGCTCGTGTCGCCGACGATGCGGGCGCGATCGCCCGTGACGATCGGCTGCTTCCGCAGTTCACGGGCCCGTGAGGCGAGGACGGTGCGCTCGTCGGGGCCGTCTTCGTCCACGAGCACCGTGTAGCGTCCGCGGTCGACGCCGAGCACGCGCGCGATGCGGGCGTCGGCGTGCGCGGGGCGTCGCTTCGTGCGCGGGCGGTTGGCCTTCGGGTTCGGGCGCACCCGCACGTCGGCCTCGTCGAACTCCGGCTCGTCGTCGTCGACGTCGTCCAGCCAGCTCATCTCACCCGCTCACTCCGCGGGGGTGGCGTCGAGCATGTCGTGCCACAGCGCGGGGAACTCGGGCATGGTCTTGGCGGTCGTGCTGATGTCGTCGACCTCCACGCCCGGCACCCGCAGCCCGACGAGGGCTCCCGCAGTGGCGATGCGGTGGTCGTGGAAGGCGCGCCACACTCCGCCGCGCAGCGGACGGGGGTTGATCCGGATGCCGTCGGGCAGCTCCTCGGCGTCGCCGCCGAGCGCCCGGAGGTTCGTCACGAGGGCGTCGATGCGGTTCGTCTCGTGACCGCGGATGTGGCCGATGCCGTGCAGCGTGGTCGGAGCGTCCGCGAACGCCGCGAGGGCGAACAGCGTGGGGGTGAGTTCGCTCGCGGCGGTGAGGTCGAGGTCGACGCCCGCGATGCGGGGACCGCCGACGACCGTCAGCGCACCGCCGCGGCGCGAGACCTTCGCACCCAGGAGGGACAGGATCTCCGGCAGCAGCGCGCCGGGCTGCGTCGAGCTGGCCGGCCACGCCGGGATCGTCACCGACCCCTGCGTGAGCAGGGCTGCCGCCAGGAAGGGCGCCGCGTTGGACAGGTCGGGCTCGATCGCGGCATCCCGCCCCCGCGGAATGCCGGCGGGTACGAGCCACTCGTTCGGGGCGGGGCGCTCGACCTGGATGCCGCGGCGGCCGAGCGTCTCGATCGTCATGTCGATGTGCGGCAGCGACGGCAGGCGCTCACCGGAGTGGATGAGGTGCAGGCCGACGTCGAAGCGGGGAGCGGCCAGCAGCAGCCCGGAGACGAACTGGCTCGATCCGCTCGCGTCGATCGTCACCTCGCCGCCGCGGATCTGGCCGCGGCCGCGCACGGTGAACGGCAGCGACCACGTGCCGCCGTCGTCGATGTCGGCGCCGATCTCGCGCAGCGCCTTGATCATCTCGCCCATCGGGCGGTGCAGGGCGCTGTCGTGCGCGGTGATCGTGACGTCGCCGTGCGCGAGGCCGGCCAGGGGTGCGATGAAGCGCATGACGGTGCCGGCCTGGCCGCAGTCCACGACGGTGTCGCCGCGGAAGCTCGTCGGCGGGACGACGTGCAGGTCGGGGCCGAATCGGCCGGTGCCGGCGACCTCCTCGATCTCGACGCCGAGAGCGCGCAGCGCCCCGATCATGCGCGCCGAGTCGTCCGAGTGCAGCGGCGAGGACAGCACGCTCGGGCCGTCGGCGATGGCTGCAAGGACGAGCTTGCGGTTCGTCAGTGACTTCGAACCCGGCACGCTGACGGTGGCCTGGACGGGTCCGGTGGCGGGCCGTGCCGGCCATCCGGAATCCGAGGCCGGATGGGAGAGGGAATACCCGGTCGCAGTCATCGGGTTCTACCCTAACGAACCCGTCCGACGCCGCAGAAAGAAGGTGCCCCAGTTGACAGCGATTCTCGCGCCGGTTATGGCGGATGCCGCCGACGTAGACTGGGCCCTGATGGAAGAGCAGGCGGCCACAGAACCGCAGACCACCGAGGATCCGCGCACGCAGTTCGAGCAGCAGGCGCTGCCTTTCATGGACCCGCTGTACGCGGCGGCCATGCGGATGACCCGGAACCCGGCCGACGCCGCCGACCTCGTGCAGGAGACGTTCGTCAAGGCGTTCGCCTCGTGGGCGTCGTTCACCCAGGGCACGAACCTCAAGGCGTGGCTGTACCGGATCCTCACCAACACGTACATCAACACGTACCGCAAGAAGCAGCGCGAGCCCTACCAGGGCACGATCGACGAGCTCGAGGACTGGCAGCTCGGCGGTGCCGAGTCGACCACGGCGACCAGCAGCCGGTCGGCCGAAGCCGAGGCGATCGACCACATGCCGGCATCCGTCGTCAAGGATGCGCTGCAGTCGATCCCGGAGGACTTCCGACTCGCGGTCTACCTCGCCGACGTCGAAGGCTTCGCGTATCAGGAGATCGCGGACATCATGAAAACCCCCATCGGCACGGTCATGAGTCGTCTGCACCGTGGCAGACGCATGCTGCGTGACCTGCTGGCCGATTACGCACGAGAGCGCGGCATCGAGGTGCCCGCCCCCGCATCTTCATCGAGGAGCAGGAAATGAGCGACTGCGGCTGCGACAAAGCGCGCAAAGACCTGGAGGAGTACCTCCGCAACGAAGTCTGCAAGACGCAGCACTCCGACATCCGGGAGCACCTGGAGAACTGCCCGGCCTGCCGGGATGAGGCGCTGGTCGCGACGACCCTCACGGCGGTCGTCGCACGTGCGTGCAAGGAGACGGCTCCCGAGGAGCTGCGCGACCAGGTGCTCTCGCGTCTGCGCGCCGAGCAGGCCACCCACCACTGAGCCGAGCCGGATCACACGCCGAAGACCCGGAGGGCCGCCGGCACGACCTCGACCTGCAGTGGCAGCGTCCCGACGGGGTCGCCGTCCGCGTACGCCGTCACCCCGGGCGAGGCCAGCCGCACGGCGCGCACCCGCCGGGTCTCGACCTCGGCGATCGAGGTGTGGGTGCCGCGGTACACGCGCGGCAGCAGACGCAGCAGCCGCAGCCGGCCGACGGGCCTCACGAGGGTCACGTCGAGCAGGCCGTCGGCGAGGTCGGCGTCGGGACAGATCGGGATGCCGCCGCCATAGCTCCTGCCGTTGCCGACGGTCGCCATCACGAGGTCGCCGTCGATGCGCTCGGTGGCGCCGTCGGCGGAGACCAGATCGAGTCGGAACGGCATGCTGCGCAGCCTCAGGAACTCCACGAGGATCGCGATGTTGTACCGCATGTGGCCGCGCGGCCAGCGCATGCGGTTCGCGCGGTCGTTGACGCGGGAGTCGAAGCCGCTCGCGAGCACGGTGCCGTACAGCGTCGTCGTCCCGTCGGCGCGGGTGATGCGGGCGAGGTCGATCGTCCGCGTCGCGCCGCGGATGATCGCCGCGGCGGCGCCGTCGGCGTCGAGGTCGCGCAGACCCAGCGAGGTGGCCAGGTCGTTGCCGGTGCCGGTCGGGATGATCCCGAGCGGCAGGTCCGTCCCGGCGAGCTGCTGCACCGCGAGCGCGACGGTGCCGTCACCGCCGGCGACGACGACGGCGTCGGTGCCGACCTCGAGCGCCGTGCGCAGCAGCGCCGAGGACTCCGCGGCGCTGCCGCCGGAGATCACCGCGACCCGCATGCCCGCCTCGCGCAGGCGCGCGGCGGCACGCATCGCGGCTCCCGTGTGGGCGCCGGAGCGCGCGGCGGGATTGGTGAGGAGCACGACGTCCATGTCGTCCTTCCTGACGGGCCGGCCCGCTCGCGCCGTGACGACGACGGGTCGGATGCCGCGGCATCCGACCCGTCCTCGTGCGCGTCTCAGACGGTGAGTGCCTTCTCGATGATCTCGGCCTGCTCGCGGGCGTGCACCTTCGGCGACCCGGTCGCCGTCGACGCGGCCGCCGCACGCGAGACCCGGCGGATGGTCCGGCCGTGCAGGTGCTTGACGACCTCGAGCGCGATGAACGGCCAGGCACCCTGGTTTTCGGGCTCGTCCTGAACCCACACCAGCTCCGCGTTCGGATAGCTGTCGATGACCGCGTTCAGCTCGTCGATCGGCGCCGGGTACAGCTGCTCCAGGCGCACCAGCGCGATCTGCGGGTTCGGCTTCTTGTCCAGCTCGGCCTTCAGGTCCCAGTGAATCTTGCCGGAGTGCAGCAGCACGCGCGTCACGGCGCTCTTGTCGACGCTGCGGTCATCGTCGAGCACCGGCGTGAACCGCCCGGTCGTGAACGCCTCGACGGGGCTCGTCGCGCCGCGCAGGCGCAGCATCGCCTTCGGCGTGAAGACGATCAGCGGGCGCCGCGGGCGGGCGTAGGCCTGGCGGCGCAGCAGGTGGAAATAGGATGCCGGGGTCGACGGCCGCGCGACGATCATGTTGTCCTGCGCGCACATCTGCAGGTAGCGCTCGATGCGGCCCGACGAGTGGTCGGGACCCTGGCCCTCGTAGCCGTGCGGCAGCAGCAGCACGACGCTCGACTGCTGACCCCACTTCTGATCGGCGGCCGAGATGTACTCGTCGATGACCGACTGGGCGCCGTTGGCGAAGTCGCCGAACTGGGCCTCCCAGAGGGTGAGCGTGTCGGGACGCTCGACGGAGTAGCCGTACTCGAACGCCATCGCCGCGTACTCGCTCAGCAGCGAGTCGTAGACGTAGAAACGGCCCTGGTTCTGCGACAGGTTCGCCAGCGGCAGCCACTCCTGACCGTTCTGGCGATCGTGGAGCACCGCGTGACGCTGCACGAACGTGCCGCGACGGGCGTCCTGACCGGCCAGGCGGACGTTGGTGCCCTCCATGAGCACGGAACCGAACGCGAGCAGCTCGCCGAAGCCCCAGTCGATCTGGCCGTTGCGGCTCATGTCGAGGCGCTTCTCCAGCAGCTGCTGCAGCTTGGAGTGCACCGTGAAGCCGTCAGGCTTGTTGACGAACGCGTCGCCGATCTGGTGAACGACCTCCACCGCGACGCCGGTCGTCTCCGGCTCGCCCACGGCCTGGTCGATCTCGCCGCTGGCGGGGGAGACGATGCCGGTGGCCCCGGTCTCGGCGGCGTGGGTCTCGGCGAACGCGATCTCCAGGCGGTTCTGGAAGTCGGCCTTCGCCTTGTCGTACTCCTCCTCGGTGATGTCACCGCGACCGACGAGCGCCTCGGTGTACAGGCGGCGGACGGAGCGCTTCGCCTCGATGAGGTTCGTCATGAGCGGTTGCGTCATCGACGGGTCGTCGCCCTCGTTGTGACCGCGACGGCGGTAGCAGACGAGGTCGATGACGACATCGCGCTGGAACTGCTGGCGGTAGTCGACGGCGAGCTCCGCGACGCGGACGACGGCCTCGGGGTCATCGCCGTTGACGTGGAAGATGGGCGCCTGGATGGTCTTGGCGACGTCGGTGGCGTACACCGACGTGCGGCCGTCCTGCGGCAGGGTCGTGAAGCCGACCTGGTTGTTGACGACGACGTGCACGGTGCCGCCGGTGCGGTATCCGCGCAGCTGCGACATCTGCAGGGTCTCCACCACGACGCCCTGACCGGCGAACGCGGCATCGCCGTGGACGAGGATCGGCAGCCAGGAGTACGTGCCGATCGGCATCCGGTCCTGCTTGGCGCGGACGATGCCCTCCAGCACGCCGTCGACCGTCTCCAGGTGCGACGGGTTGGCCGCCAGGTACACGGGCAGTTCCTCCCCGGCATCCGACACGAAGGTGCCCTCGGTACCGAGGTGGTACTTGACGTCGCCGGAGCCCGACTTCGACCCGATCGCGACGGACCCCTCGAACTCGCGGAAGATCTGGTTGTAGGTCTTGCCGGCGATGTTGGTCAGCACGTTCAGGCGGCCGCGGTGGGCCATGCCGATCGCGGCGCCGTCCAGGCCCGCGCCGGCCGCTCCCTGCAGGATCTCGTCCAGCAGCGGAATGAGCGACTCGCCGCCCTCGAGGCTGAAGCGCTTCTGGCCGACGTACTTGGTCTGCAGGAAGGTCTCGAACGCCTCGGCCTGGTTCAGCTTGTCGAGGATGCGCAGCTGCTCGTCGTGGCTCGGCTTCTGGTACTTGACCTCGACGTTGTCCTGGAACCACTTGCGCTGGGTCGGGTCCTGGATGTGCATGTACTCGACACCGATCGTGCGGCAGTACGAGTCGCGCAGCACGCCCAGGATGTCGCGCAGCTTCATCGTGCGCCTGCCGCCGAAGCCGCCCGTCACGAACTCGCGGTCGAGGTCCCAGAACGTCAGCCCGTGGTTCTCGATCTCGAGGTCGGGGTGCGTGCGCTGCACGTACTCGAGGGGGTCGGTGTCGGCCATGAGGTGGCCGCGCACGCGGTAGGAGTTGATGAGCTCGACGACGCGGGACTGCTTGTCGACGCGCTCGGCGAGGTCGACGTTGATGTCGCTGGACCAGTGGATCGGCGCGTACGGGATGCGCAGCGCCGCGAAGATCTCCTCGTAGAAGCCGCGCTGGCCGATGAGCAGCTCGTGCACGATCTTCAGGAACTCGCCGGAACCGGCACCCTGGATGACGCGGTGGTCGTACGTCGACGTGAGCGTGATCGTCTTGCCTATGGCGAGCTCGACGAGCGTCTTCTCGCTCGAGCCCTGGAACTCCGCCGGGTACTCCAGCGCACCGGCGCCGACGATGCAGCCCTGCCCCTTCATGAGGCGGGGCACGGAGTGGACCGTGCCGATGCCGCCGGGGTTGGTCAGCGAGATCGTCGTGCCCTGGAAGTCGGCGGCGGTGAGCTTGTTGCCGCGAGCACGTTTGACGAGGTCCTCGTAGGCGGAGAGGTATTCGCTGAAGGTCAGCGACTCGGCCTGCTTGATGCTCGGCACCATGAGGGCGCGCGTGCCGTCGGGCTTGGGGAGGTCGATCGCGATGCCGAGGTTGATGTGGGCGGGGGCGACGACCGAGGGCTTGCCGTCGACCTCGGCGTAGGAGACGTTCTGGCTCGGGAAGACCTTCAGCGCCTGGATCAGCGCCCAGCCGATGAGGTGCGTGAAGCTCACCTTGCCGCCGCGCGTGCGCGACATGTGGTTGTTGATCACGATCCGGTTGTCGATCATGAGCTTCGCGGGGACCGTCCGCACGCTCGTCGCGGTGGGGACCGTGAGGGACTCGTCCATGTTCGCCGCGAGGGTCTTCGGCATGCCGCGCAGCGGCGTGACGACGTCTTCGCGGGCGGCGGTCTGGGCGGGCTCGTCCTTCGGCGCCTGCGCCGGCACCGGCTGCGGGGCCGCCGGGCGTGCCGTGGTGCGGGCGACCGGCTGGGGGC
>JAEYAG010000121.1 GCA_023451265.1 Actinomycetes bacterium
CGGGCGCGTTGAGTAGGATCGTGAGCAGAAACGTGCTCCGGGGTCGGTGAGAATCCGAACCGGCGGTGACAGTCCGCGAGCCTGAGACTTCGGTTGAGGGTTGATCCGGTGGAAATCCGGAACCGACGGTGATGCGACGTTCCTCCCAGGAGGTACGCGCTAGTCCGGATGGGAGGCAGCACACGGCGACGTCCCGCCAAGGACGCCGCCGGCGGTGTCACCCGCGCATCCGCGCCCCCGGAGCCTCGACGGAGGACGACCCGATGGCCGCGACAGATCGCGAAGCGCAGGCGATGCGCCAGGCGCTGCTCCTCGCCCGTCGCGGCCCCCGCGGAGTCAATCCGCAGGTCGGCGCCGTCCTGCTCTCCCCCGACGGTGAGATCCTCGCCGAGGGATGGCACCGCGGCGCCGGCACGGCCCACGCCGAGGTCGACGCGCTGACCCGGCTGGCCGAGACGAGGGGGGCGGATGCCGCGGTCGGCGCCACCGCCGTCGTCACTCTCGAGCCGTGCAACCACACCGGGCGCACCGGCCCGTGCAGCGAAGCGCTGATCGCGGCCGGCGTCGCGCGCGTCGTCTACGCCGTCGCCGACCCGGGCGCGCTGTCGGCGGGAGGCGCCGAGCGCCTGCGCAGCGCCGGCGTCGACGTCGTCGGCGGCGTGCTCGCGGCGGAGGGTGAAGACCTGCTCGCCTCGTGGCTGACCGTGCAGCGCCTGGGGCGCCCCCACATCACCGTGAAATGGGCGCAGTCACTCGACGGGCGCGCCGCGGCATCCGACGGCACGAGCCAGTGGATCACCGGGCCCGAGGCCCGCGCCGACGTCCACCGCCGACGCAGCGACGGCGACGCGATCGTCGTCGGCACCGGCACGCTCCTCGCCGACGACCCGGCGCTGACTGCGCGCCGCCCCGACGGGACGCTCTACGAGCATCAGCCGCGCCCGGTCGTCATCGGCACGCGCGCCACCCCGCAGGAGGCGCAGATCCGCCGGCATCCGCTGCCGTTCCTGCAGGACGAAGGCGATGATCTGCCCGATCTGCTCGACCGGCTGCGGGAGCTCGGCGCCCACCGCGTGTTCGTCGAGGGCGGGCCGACGCTCGCCTCGTCGTTCGTGCGGGCCGGCCTCGTCGACGAGGTGCTCGTCTACGTCGCGCCGACCCTCCTCGGCGGCGACCGCCTCGCGACCGGCGACCTGGGCGTCGCGACGATCGGCGACCAGCGGCGGCTCACCATCACGACGATCGAGCGTCTCGGCGACGATCTGCTCGTCATCGCAACCCCGGAAGGAACCCCCTGACATGTTCACCGGAATCATCGAAGAACGCGGCACGGTCACCGCCGTCGCGCCCTCGGGCGACGGCGTGCGCCTCACCGTGCAGGGACCGCTCGTCGTCTCCGACGCGCACCAGGGCGACTCGATCGCCGTCAGCGGCGTGTGCCTCACCGTCGTCGACCAGGGCGAGGACTGGTTCACCGCCGACGTCATGCGCCAGTCGCTGGACATGTCGACGCTCGGCGCGCTGACGCCGGGATCCCCGGTCAACCTCGAACGCGCCGTCGCGACGCACACCCGGCTCGGCGGCCACATCGTGCAGGGGCACGTCGACGGCACCGGCGAGGTGCTCGAGGTGCGGCCCGGTGCGCAGTGGCAGGTGATCCGGTTCCGGATGCCGCGTGAGCTTGCTCCCCTCGTCGTGGACAAGGGCTCGATCACGGTCGAGGGCGTCTCCCTCACCGTCAGCGCGGTGTCCGCCGCCGACGAGGCCGACCCGTGGTTCGAGGTGTCGCTCATCCCCGAGACCCTCCAGGTCACGACCCTCGGCGCCCGCGCGGTCGGCGATCGCGTGAACCTCGAGACCGACATCCTGGCGCGCCACGTGCAGCGGCTGTTGTCTTTCGCGGCACCGGCCGCACCCGCGCTCCGCGAGGGCTCTTCCACCCCCACCACCGAAGGAGGCTCCCGATGAGCCTTTCCACCATCCCCGAAGCCCTCGACGCGCTGCGGGCCGGCAAGCCCGTCATCGTCGCGGACGATGAGAACCGCGAGAACGAGGGCGACATCATCCTGTCCGCCGAGCTCGCGACGCCCGAGTGGCTCGCGTGGACCATTCGCTGGTCAAGCGGATTCCTCTGCGCACCCATGCCCGCCGAGTGGGCCGACCGGCTCGACCTGCCGCCGATGGTCGCCGTCAACGAGGACTCCCGGGGCACGGCGTACACCGTGAGCGTGGATGCCGCCGACCGCGTCTCCACGGGCATCAGCGCCGCCGACCGGTCGCACACCCTCAACGTGCTGGCCGACCCGGCAGCCACCCCCTCCTCGGTCATCCGACCGGGACACATCCTGCCGCTCCGCGCCGTCGACGGCGGCGTGCGCGAGCGCGCCGGGCACACCGAGGCGGGCGTCGAGCTCATGAAGCTCGCGGGCCTGCAGCCGGTCGCCGCGATCGGCGAGGTCGTCGCCGAGGACGGCTCGATGATGCGCCTGCCCGGGCTCTTGGAGATGGGCGAGCGCGAGGGCATCCCGGTCATCACGATCGAGCAGCTCATCGCGTATCTGGATGGCGAGGCTCCCGCCGCGGCGGCCGCCGAGCACGCGCCGCGCCGGCGCGTGAGCCTCCGCGCCGAGGCGCAGGTGCCGACCTCGCACGGCACCTTCCGCTTCCTCGCGTACAAGGACCGCATCACGGGCACGGACCACATCGCCGTCGTCTCGGGCGACCTGACCGAGGAGGCGCCGCTCGTGCGCGTGCACTCGGAGTGCCTCACCGGCGAAGCGTTCGGCTCGCTCAAGTGCGAGTGCGGTCCGCAGCTGGATGCCGCCCTCGACCGGATCGAGCAGGACGGCGGCGTTGTCGTCTACATGCGCGGCCACGAGGGCCGCGGCATCGGCCTCATCAACAAGCTGCGCGCCTACAGCCTGCAGGAGCGGGGCCTGGACACCGTCGACGCGAACCTGGCCCTCGGGCTCCCGGCGGATGCCCGCGACTATGCGGCGGCCGCCGGCATCCTCGCCGACCTCGGCGTCGACAAGCTGCGCCTGCTCACCAACAACACCGACAAGGTCTCCCAGTTGCGCTCGCTCGGCCTCGACATCGTCGAGCAGGTGCCGTTGCTGGTCGGCGTCGGCGCGAACAACCACCAGTACCTCGCCACCAAACGCGACCGCATGGGCCACATCATCGGCGCGGAGGAGCTCGAGGAAGCCCTCGCCCACAGCACCCACCCGGAGGAGCACGCATGAGCGGCCACGGAGCCCCCCAGACCCAGCCCGTCGACGGGATGGGCCTGCGGGTCGTCGTCATCGCCGGCCAGTGGCACGACGTCATCACCGACGGTCTCATCGCCGGAGCGGAGCGCGTGCTCGAGGCCTCCGGCGCGTCGTGGCGGCTGGAGCGCGTGCCGGGCTCGTTCGAGCTGCCGGTCGCCGCGAAGGCGGCGCTGGATGCCGGCGCCGACGCCGTCGTGGCCCTCGGTGTCATCATCCGCGGCGGCACGCCGCACTTCGAGTTCGTCTCGTCGGCGGCCACCGACGGCCTCACCCGGGTGGCCCTCGACACCGGCAAGCCGGTCGGGTTCGGCGTGCTGACCCTCGACGACGAGCAGCAGGGCCTCGACCGCGCCGGCCTTCCCGGTTCGAAGGAGGACAAGGGCGCCGAAGCCGCCGACGCGGCCCTGCGCACCGCCCTGCTCCTCCGCCGCCTGCGCACCTGACCCCGTCACGGCGACCGCCGCCCGACCGGCCCCCGCCTGCGCGCCTGACCCCGTACGGCGGCCGGCCGGGCCCACAGCGAGACACGGATCGTGCACCGAGACCACGGCGGTGCACCCGTGTCTCGGTGCACAGACCGTGTCTCGGCATCCGCCACCGCCGTCCCGCCGTCTCGGTCACCATCAGGTAGGCTGAAGGCATGGAGATCCTGCGCCACGCCGTCCTGCTCGTCCACCTCGTCGGATTCGCGATCCTGTTCGGGGCGTGGGTCGTCGAAGCCGTCGGCCAGCGGCGCATCACGCGTCTGCAGACGCTGGGCATGGTCATCGCCGCCGTCGCGGGCCTCGCGCTGGCCGCGCCGTGGGGGATCTCGTACGACCTGAACTACACCAAGATCGGTGTGAAGCTCGTCGTGCTGCTCATCATCGGCGCCCTGCTCGGCATCGGCTCGGCACGTCAGCGCAAGAGCGGCACGGTGGCTCCCGCGATCTTCTGGCTCATCGGCATCCTGACCCTGCTGAACGCGGCACTCGCGGTGCTCTGGCGCTGAACCGCGCCACCCCCGCGCCACCTCGGCGCCGCTCATCGCCACCCCGGCGTCACCCCGACGCCGCCGGCGCCCCCGTCGCAGGCGTAGAGTAGGCGGTTGTGCGCCGGGACACCGCCGGCGCCCCCGGTGCCCCCACAGCCGTGACGCCCGCCGCAACACCCTGCTCCGGACGCCCACCACCGGCGCGTCCCACGAGGACCTTCGACACTCATCGACAGGTAACTCTCCCCGCATGGCCTCCTCCCCCGCATCCACGGCTCCCACCGCCCCCGCCAACCCCCGTTCGCGCGTCATCACCGCGAGCCTCATCGGCACCACGATCGAGTTCTACGACTTCTACGTCTACGCGACGGCGGCCGTGCTCGTCTTCCCCGTGCTCTTCTTCCCGACCGGTAACGACACCACGTCGCTCCTGTCGTCGTTCGCCGTCTTCGGCGCCGCGATGGTCGCCCGCCCGATCGGCGCGGTCATCTTTGGCCACTTCGGCGACCGCTTCGGCCGCAAGGCGACTCTCGTCGGGTCGCTGCTCACGATGGGCGTCGCGACGTTCCTCATCGGATGCCTCCCCACCTTCCACGACATCGGCTGGTGGGCCGCGCTGCTGCTGCTGATCCTGCGCCTCTTCCAGGGATTCGCGCTCGGCGGCGAGTGGTCCGGCGCCGCGCTGGTCGCCACCGAGAACGCCCCGAAGGGCAAGCGCGCCTGGTACGGCACCTTCCCGCAGCTGGGCGCCCCGATCGGCTTCATCATCGCCAACACGGTCTTCCTCGTGATCTACTTCGCGCTGCCGCACCCGGACGGCGCGGGCCTGCAGTCCGAGGC
>JAEYAG010000123.1 GCA_023451265.1 Actinomycetes bacterium
GGGTTTGGTGGGGCCGGCGGGCCCCGCCCGGGGTCGGAACAACGCGTCCCGAGGTGCGACAGAGGGGAGGCTCACGTGCACCGACAGTTCTCGGCCCGAAACGAGGACGCAGGATTCACCCTCATCGAGGTCGTCGTCGCGATGCTCGTGTTCGCGATCATCGCGACAGGTTTCCTCATGACCCTCACGGCCAGCATGGTCACGACCCGCGACACCCGCACGCGAATCGTGGCCGCCAACCTCGCATCTCAACAAATCGACCTCATTCGCTCGCAGAGCGTGTTCGATGTCACCAACTCCACGCGCCACATCGACCTCAACGGCGACACCTTTCATGTGACCGTCTCCTCAAGCTGGGCCACCGCATCGGGCGCCACCGCGACGTGCGAAGCGGGCGCCGCGACCGATGCCCTTGCGTACCGCCAGGTGACCGTCGAGGTCACGTGGGACAACATGCCGGCAGGATCCCGACCCATCTTCAGCGATACGTCGCTCGCGCCCAGCAGCAAGATCAACGACCCCTCGCGCGGCACGATTCTCGTCGGCGTGATCGACACCGCTGGCGTCGGTGTGAGCGGCGCGACGGTCAGCCTCTCGCCCGCTAACGGCGTCGCCGCGGTGACGACCGACAGCGACGGCTGCGCGTACCTGCTGAAAGTCCCGCCGGCGACCAGCTACACCGTCAGCGTTTCCAAGACGGGCTACGTCAGCGAGCAGCAACTCACCACTCCCACGGCGGCGGTCTCGGTGACCGCCGGGGTGACGTCGCGGGCGAGCTTCGCGTACGACAAGGCGGCGACCTACACGCTCACCTACGCGAACAACGTCGCCGACGCGGTGTCGTTGCCCACCAACCTCACCACCACCTTCCTGTCCACCTACGGCAATCGGCAGGTGGCAGCCACCACGAACGCGAACCCCAAGTCGTTTTCGCTGTACCCGATCCCCTCCGGCTACAGCATCATCTCCGGAGGATACGCAGAACTCTCCGAGAGCCCGTCGGCCACGTGCCTTGCGCCAGATCCCAGCGAATGGACCGCGACCAGCACCCAGATCGGCAAGCGACCCGACGCCGTGGCGGGTGCACCCGGTTCCACCGTGACAGCGTCGGTCCCCATGGGCGTCGTGAAGCTGACGGGATTGACCGGGTCGAGCGGCAGATTCATCACAGCGGTGTATGCGGGAGGAGGCGCCGGCGACCCCGGCTGCGGTTACACCGCGAAGCCGACCTACACGTTCTCCGACAGTGCTGTCAGTTCGGGCGCCGCGACGATCGCGTTGCCTTATGGTACGTGGAAGCTCTACCGCGGTACGTCGTCGGGCTCGACGTCGACCCAGCTCACGGGCGGCATCGCCGTCGCGTCTACGGGCGTCGTGTCGGGTTCCGGTTCCGCCACCGTCGTGACGCTCGACCCGAGAGTGGCGCCATGACCGTCCCCGCGACGAGCCGACGTTCGGGCGATGCCGGCCTGACTCTGATCGAGCTGATCGTCGCAATGGGGATCTCCTCGATCCTCATCGCCCTCATCACGACGATGTTCGTCAGCACAGCGCGGTCCTTCGGTGACCAGCAGGGCGCCGTCGACAACAGTCGGCTCGCGTCCACAGCCATGAACGAGGTGACCCGTATCGTCCGCGCGGGCACCGAGATCCCGGTATACGGCGTCGCAACGAACGAACCGGTGTTCGAGTTCGCCGGGTCTCAGAAGATCCTGCTGCGCTCGTTCATCGATGCCGAATCGTCCACTGACCCCGCACCCTTGCGCGTGCAGTTCGCGCGTAACGCAGCCAATGAGCTGGTTGAGACGCGCTGGACGGCATACCACGATCACGGCACCTACTGGAAGTTCAACACGACATCGACCTACGCACGCACGGTCGCGCGCTCGCTGCTTCCGCCTTCCGCGGCGACACCGCTGTTCCGGTACTACGACAAGAGCGGGACGGAACTCGTTCCCGCGGCGAACGCGAGCCTGACGACAGCTCAGATCCGCAACATTGCGAGCGTGCAGGTCACAATGCAGGTTCAGGGCGACGAGAGCGGCCGCGTCGCGCCCGTCACCATCCAGAACATGGTGGGTCTGCCCAACCTTGGCGTCGCGCGCGTGGAGGTGCACTGATGATCGAATCGAAGCGGCACTGCTCACGACGGAATGCCGACGACACCGGCGCGGCTCTCCTCCTCGTCGTTGGCGTCGGCATGGTGCTCGCCATGTTGATGTCGATTCTTGTGGTCGTGTCCGTCAACGGCATGCGGCAAGCGCGCACCGATGCCGACTGGAACGCCGCCCTGGCGGCGGCTTACGCAGGAATCGACGAGTACCAAAGCCACCTCGCGACCGACACGACGTACTACCGGTTCGGCAACCCCGCGGCGACCTTCAGCTCGAGCAGCACGGTCACCCTGCCGACGACGCCAGCGAATCCGGCATTCGGCGTCGGCACCGCCGGCTCGTGGGCTTCGGTATCGGGAAGCGGAGGGAGGGCGGAGTTCCGCTATGAAGTGGATAACTCCAAGTATCCGACCACCGGTCGCATCCGGCTGCGAGCGACAGGTCGCGTGGGCGAGGCGACGAGGACCGTCGTCGCTGACCTCAAACAGCAGGGTTTCCTCGACTTCCTTTACTTCAGTGACTACGAAGTGCAGGACCCGGCCGTCGTTGGCATTCCCGGTACAAGTTGCTACACGGACAGCACGAAAACGACCCTGAAGTACAGCTGGGAGGGTCGACCGGTCGGTACCGCCTGCAACGAGATCGCGTTTGGTGACTCGGACACCCAAGAGGGCCCCGTCCACTCGAACGACACGATCCGCGCCTGCGGAACGGAGTTCGATGGGCAGGTTACGACGGGCGATCCTCGGAGCCCCTTCTACGTACGCAAGGACTCCAATGGATCCACCTGCGCGGCTGCTGTGTTCGCCCTGGCTGGGTACCCGGCGTACACCGGGACCATGCCGATGCCCGCGACGAATGCCGAGCTGAAGAAGGAGACTCGCACGGATCTGACGGCCACGGATGTGCCGCGTCCAGGGTGTCTGTATACCGGACCGACGCAGATCACCTTCACGGCCGACGGCAAGATGAACGTGAAATCTCCCTTCACGAAGAAAACCCGCATCGCCAATGCCGCTGCGACGAGCGGTTCTGAGCCCGCGGAATGCGGCACGATCTCGGCACTGAGGTCGGTGAATGGTGCCACGATCGCCGTTCCCGAGAACAACGTCATCTATGTGCAGAACGTGCCCGCGGTCACCACGGATGTCAACTACTGGGCGGCGACGAGCTGGCCCTCCAACTTCACCTGCACGACCAACGTCGGCTGGAAGCTCGAGAGCGGCGGTGTCAAGAGCGGCTATCCCCAAACCACATCGTCGTCGACCACGACGGAGAAGCCGCCGACGACCTCGACATATGGCTGCCGCGCCGGCGACGTGTTCATCAAAGGCTCCTTTGCCGGGGCCGCGACCGTGGCCGCGGAGAACTACATCTTCGTGGTCGGCGACCTGAAATACGTTGACAGCCAGGAGGACATCCTTGGACTCGTCGGCAACAACGCCGTGTGGGTCTGGAATCCGGTCAACGCTGCGGGAAATCTGGTCGACACGAGTCAGAATCGTCGCATCGACGCGGCCATCCTGTCGGTTGCGCACACCTTCCAAGTGCAGAATTACTCCATCGGCAGCTCACGGGGAACGTTAACGATCAACGGCGCGCTCGCCCAAAAGTACCGAGGGGTCGTGCGACGGGGTTCCGCGGGTTATGCCAAGGATTACAACTACGACACGCGGTTCAAATACATGGCCCCGCCGAAGTTCTTGAACCCCACCACAACCACGTACGGCGTGACGACGTGGGTGGAGACCGCCGCGGCGTTCGCGGCTAACGGTGCGGCACGATGACCGAGCCGCTCATTCCCGCCCTGGTCGCCGCCGTCCTCGCCTTCGTGTTCGGCGCCCTCATCGGCTCGTTCCTGAACGTCGTGGTGTGGCGCGTGCCGCAGGGGCTGAGCATCGTGCGTCCCGCGAGCGCGTGCCCGGCCTGCGGGCACGAGATCGCCTGGTACGACAACATCCCGATCGTCTCGTGGCTCGTCCTGCGCGGGCGCTGCCGTAACTGCGCAGCGCCGATCTCGGTGCGATACCCGCTCGTCGAGGCGGGTACCGCGATCGCCTTCGCCCTGGTGGTCTGGGGCGCGTACGGAGATCTCTACCCCTTCGCGCTACTGCCCGCCCTGCTGTACTGGGTGGCCGTGGGCATCGCACTGACCCTCATCGACCTCGACCACCACCGGCTCCCGAACGTCATCGTGTTGCCGAGCTACATCGTCACCGCGGCGCTGCTCTTGCTCGCCTCGGTTCTCACAGGCGACTACGGCCGACTGATCTCCGCGGCTATCGGCTGCGTCGCGCTGTTCGGGTTGTACTGGCTGCTCGCGACCGCCTACCGCGGCGGGATGGGCTTCGGTGACGTCAAGCTCGCCGGCGTCCTCGGCATGCTGCTCGGCTGGGTCGGATGGCCCGCTCTCATCGTCGGCGCCTTCGCCGCGTTCCTGCTCGGCGGCGTCGTCGGCGGCATCCTCATGATCGGGCGTCGCGCGACGCGCAAGTCCCGCATCCCCTTCGGCCCCTTCATGATCGCCGGCGCCTGGGTGGGCATCATCGCCGGCTCGGCGATCGCTGACTCCTACCTCACCCTCACCGGGCTCGCCTGATGCCGATACCTCGGCATCCCCACCACACACCACGGAGGAACACATGGCAGGAGTTGTCGCACTCGACCTCAGCCGCAGCGGGCTGCGAGGTGTGCAGGTCGACGCCCCGTACTCGGTACGACCCACGATCAGCCGGTTCGCCGCCGTGCCGGTGCCCGACGGCACCATCTTCGACGGCGAGATTCTCGATCAGCGTCGCGCGGTCGCGGCCATCAAGGAGCTCTGGAAGGCGGGCGGATTCACGACGAAGAAGGTCGTCTTCGGCGTCAGCAACCGCAAGGTCGTCGTGCGCGAAGTGACCCTCCCGCCGCTGACCGGCCCGCGCCGAAAGACCAGCCTGCGCTTCGCGGTCGAAGGCCAGGTTCCGATCGACCTCGACGATGCGATCCTCGACTTCCTGCCCCTGCGCAACGTCGAGACGCCCTCTGGCATGCAGCAGGAGGGCCTGCTCGTCGCCACCGTGCGCAGCAGTCTCGAGTCCACGGTCAACGCCATCGAGCGCTCCGGGCGAGCAATCGACGCCGTCGACTTCTCGGGCTTCTCGCTGTTGCGCCTCATGCCCGGATCGGCGCGGGGAACCCAGGCGATCGTCAACATCGGCGCCTCCAGCACGACCGTGGTCATCTCGACGGCCGGCACACCGCAGTTCGTCCGCATCGTCGCCAGCGGCGGCGACGACGTCACGCGCAGTATCGAGCGAGCCCTCGGCGTGAGCTTCGCCGAAGCGGAGCACGACAAGATCGTGCGCGGCCTGCAGGGCGGGGCCTCGACACCCCGCGACATCGACGCCGAGACGGTGCTCCGCGAGAACGTCGCGGGGCTCATCGACAGCATCCGCAACACCTTCGCCTTCTGGGCCAACGCCCACCCTGATGCGCCTGTCTCGAACGTCGTGCTCACCGGCGGCGGCAGCCGCCTCGGCGGGCTCACCCTGGTGCTGTCGCGGGCGCTCGGCGTGCCCACCGTCTACGGCAACCCGTTCGCCGCGTTCGCGGTGAACCCCAAGCTGCGCGACTCGGGTCTCGAGAATTGGGCGCTCGAGCTCGCAGCGCCCCTCGGGCTGACGATCGGCGCCAAGGTTGGCACCAAGGCCGACCAGAAGGCCGAGCAGCAGGCGGCCAAGGCTGCGGCCAAGGCGGCCGCCAAGCCCGCCCGCGCAGCCAAGGCGAAGGCCGGCGCGCCGCCGAAGGCCGCTGCGCCTTCGAAGGCCGCCGCCAGGGCAGAAGCGAAGGCACAAGCGAAAGCGGCGAAGGCCGCCGCGAAGGGAGGCCGCAAATGACCGCCGAGATGGTCGAGCGCCGGCAGCGGCACCGCCCCGACGCCGAACCCGCCGATTCCCTGTTGCTCGACGAGCCCGCCCCGGTCACGGCGCCGGCGCGTGCCGTCGCGCGGGTTGACCTCGTTCCGCCCATCGTCGAGATCCGCCGCAAGAACGCGGCCACCGAGCGCAAACTCGTCGCCGGCCTGCTCGCGTTGCTGGTCGCGATCGTGGCCGCGGGTCTCGCGGTGGCGATGCTCGCCTTCACCGCCGAGGGCACCCTTGCGAACGAACGCGTGCGCAGCCAGCTGCTGCTGAACGAGCAGAAGCAGTACACCGAGGTCTCGGCCGTCAAGGCCCAGCTTGGCGCGTACGACGGCGCGACGCTGGCCGCCCTGTACTCCGAGGCGGACTGGGCGCGTCTGATGACCGAACTCGACACGGTGCTGCCCGACGAAGTCACGCTCGCCTCCGAGTCGATCACCGTCAAGGGGCTCTCCGACGAGACCAGCGGGGTTTTCGAGGCGACCGGCCTCGATGCCCCCGGCGTCATCGAGATCTCCTTCACCGCGAACGCCGCACGCTTCGACTCGCCGACGCCGCTGCTGAACGCGCTGAAGGGCCTGACCGGCTACGTGAGTGCCACGGTGGACGCGGTCGCGGCATCCAACGATGCCGGCTACACGATCACCGGGATCGTGCAGCTGGGCGCCGATGCGCTCGGCGGCACGGCCCGCGTCGCGCAGCTCGACGCCGACCAGCTGGCCGCCCTGCACGAGCAACTCGACATCGCGGCGACGACCACGGCCGACGACACCGCCACCGATACGACGACCGAGGGCGCGGACGCGACGTCCGCGGGGGAGTGACGACATGGACAAGCACCGGCTCACCCTCATCGTCATCGGCGTGCTCGGCCTCGCGATCATCGCCGGCGGCTGGTTCGTCGGCGTGCAGCCGCAGCTCGATCGCATCGAAGCAGCCAACAGCCAGACGGCGTCGATCCGGCAGATCAACGATGTGCAGCAGAAGAAGAACGAGGCCCTCGCCGCCGACAACGATCGGCTCGAGCAGTACAAGACCGACCTCGCCGCGAGGCAGCAGGAGATTCCGGCGAGCCGCGCGCAGCAGGAGCTCATCAACCAAATCGACGCCGCGGCCACAGCGGCGGGAGTGACGGTGAAGAACCTGCGATTCGATGTCGCCGCCCCGTACCTTCCGCCCTCCGGTGTGGATGTCGCTGGCCCCTCCAGCGGCACGCTCGTCGACGTGCCGCTCACCCTGAGTGCCAACGGACCCCGCCCACAGCTCGAGGTCTTCGTCGCGAAGCTGCAGAGCTCGCCGCGGATCGTCACCATCTCCAAGAGCGACTTCACCGGCGGCGACGAGACCTCCCTCACGCTCACCGGCACGACGTGGGTGCTTCTGCCGGCATCCTGACCTGTCAACCCCCGCGTCCCTGTCCGCCCGGGTCCCTATCCTGGGCGGCATGGACTTCTCCCGCGTGATCGCCTGGGCCCTGTCGCTCACCCCCGTCCGCGCGTTCTTGCGCTACAGCGAGCGCCGCGGCGCGATGCTCGCCGACAGCGTCACCTACCGCACCCTGTTCAGCCTGTTCGCGGGAGTCCTCCTCGGCTTCTCGATCGCTGCCCTGTGGCTGGCCGGCAACAAAGAGGCCTGGGATGCCCTCGTCGACGCCGTCGACCGCGCCGTCCCGGGACTCGTCGGCGAGGGCGGACTCATCAAGACCGACAAGATCGACGCGCCGGCGGGGCTCTCCATCGCCGGCATCCTCTCTCTCGTCGGTCTCATCGGCGCGGCGATCGGCGCCATCGGGTCGCTGCGCACGGCCATCCGCGCGATCTGCGACCGGCTCACCGACGACGTGCCGTTCTGGCTCGTCATGCTCCGAAACCTCGCCCTCGCGATCGGCGTCGGCGGCGCGCTCGCCGCCTCGGCGGCGGTCACGGTGCTCGGCACGGCGGGACTCGGCGCCGTCGCCGGCTGGCTCGGCGTCGCCTCCGACGACCCGCTCGTGTCGTGGGGGAGCAGGTGGCTCGCGATCCTCGTCACCTTCGTGCTGGATGCCGCCGCCATCGCCGTCCTCTTCCGTGTGCTCTCCGGCGTCCGGGCGCCGGCGAAGGCCCTCTGGACGGGCGCGCTGCTCGGCGCCGTCGGCCTCACTGTGCTGCAGCAGCTGTCGGGACTGTTCGTCGGCGGCGCGTCGTCGAATCCGCTGCTCGCCTCGTTCGCCTCGCTCATCGCGCTGCTGCTGTGGATCAACCTGTCGGCCCAGGTCATCCTCATCGCGTCGTCGTACATCATGACCCTGGTGCAGGAGGATGCCGACCGCATCCGCTCCCGCCACGGTGCGACCACCTTCGCGCAGCGCCGCGTGCACCAGGCGGAGGATGCCGTCGCCCTCGCCTCCGACGAACTCGCCGCCGCGCGGGCGGCGGAGGAGAAGGAGCGGGCTGCGGCGGGGTGACCGGCGGAGGGTTGAGGGTGTTTCGTCTCGGTCGCTGGCGCTCCCTCGCGGGGCGACCGGTGGGGGCGCTGGCGCTGCCTTGCGGGGCGACCAGTGGCGGCGCTGGCGCTTGCCTTGCGGGGCGACCGGCGGGGGCGCTGCCGCTGCCTTGCGGGGTGACAGGTTGGGCGGCGTGTGTAACGACCAGGTAAGGCTCTCGTGAAAAAAAGGGGCCCACGATGTGCGTGAAACCCCGTGTCGCATTAGCGTGTGAAGAGTGTCAGAACCCGAAACTGTGACCGGTCCCACCTCCGCGCGTCATGCGCTCGGCGCGACCCACCCCCTCGCCCTCGCCCCCGTCACCGGACCGGCCAGCTCCGTCGACGGATTCGTCCGCCAGTTCCTGCGGAATCTCAACTATGAGCGAGGCGTGCCCCTCTCGGCATCCAGCGACAACGACCGGTACTTCGCGTTCGCGATGACCGTCCGCGACTACCTCATGGCGCGCTGGCTCGAAGACCTCCGCCGCCAGCGCGAGACGCAGGCCAAGAGCGTCTGCTACCTGTCGGCCGAGTACCTCCTCGGCCGCCAGCTCGACAACAACCTTCTCGCCTCGGGCCTCACCGAGATCGCGACCGAGGCGATGGCCGCCTGCGGCATCGACATCGACGACCTCCGCGCCCAAGAGGTCGAGCCGGGCCTCGGCAACGGTGGCCTCGGGCGCCTCGCCGCCTGCTTCATCGACTCGCTCGCGACGATGAGCGTGCCCAACACCGGCTACGGCATCCGCTACGAGTACGGCATCTTCCGTCAGACCTTCGAGGACGGCCAGCAGGTCGAGCAGCCCGACGCGTGGCTCACGCTCGGCTCGCCGTGGGAGTTCCCGCACCCCGAGTTCGCGCGGCGCATCTCGTTCGGCGGACACACCGAGACCTACGACGACGAGGGCGTCACCCGCACCCGCTGGGTGCCGGGCTGGCACGTTCAGGCCGTGCCCTACAACTACATGGTGCCCGGTTACCTCAACGGCCGCGTCAACACCCTGCGCCTCTGGAGCGCGAAGGCGACCGACTCGTTCGACCTGCGGGTGTTCAACTCCGGCGACTACGAAGAGGCCGTCCGCGCCCAGACCTACGCCGAGAACATCTCCAAGGTGCTCTACCCCGAGGACTCCACGCCGCAGGGCAAGGAGCTGCGCCTGCAGCAGCAGTACTTCTTCGTCGCGGCATCCATCGGGGACTTCCTCGACCACATGCTCGCCGACGACTTCGATCTGGCGAACCTGCCCGACCGCGTCATCTTCCAGCTCAACGACACCCACCCGGTGATCGGCGTCCCCGAGCTCATGCGCGTGCTCGTGGACGAGCGAAAGCTCGAGTGGGATGCCGCGTGGCAGATCACCCAGAAGTGCTTCGCCTACACGTGCCACACGCTGCTGCCCGAAGCCCTCGAGGTCTGGTCGGTCGACCTGCTCGGCCGCCTGCTGCCGCGCCACCTGGAGATCATCTACCGCATCAACGACGAGTTCCTCGCCGAGGTGCGCGAGCGCTTCGGTGACGACGAGATGCGCATCCGCAACATGTCGATCATCGGCGAGTTCCCCGAGCGGAGCGTGCGCATGGCCTACCTCGCCACCGTCGCCGGATCCAAGGTCAACGGCGTCGCCGAGCTGCACTCGCAGCTGCTGCGCGACAAGGTGCTGCCGGACTTCAACGAGTTCTACCCCGACAAGTTCACCAACGTCACCAACGGCATCACCCCGCGCCGCTTCATCCGGCTGGCGAACCCGGGGCTCTCCGAGCTCATCACCTCGGCGATCGGCGCGGGCTGGCTCACCGACCTCGAGCGCCTGCGCGAGCTGGAGACCTACGCCGAAGACCCGCAGTTCCGCGCGGCCTTCGCCGACGTCAAGGCCGCGAACAAGCGCCGCCTGGGCGACGTGTTGCGCGTGCGCGACGGGTTCGAGATCAGCGACGGCCACATGCTCGACGTCATGGTCAAGCGCCTGCACGAGTACAAGCGGCAGATGCTGAAGCTGCTGCATGTGGTCACCCAGTACGAGTCCATCGTGTCGGGGCGCGTCGCGGCATCCGACGTGCAGCCGCGCACCGTCATCTTCGGGGCGAAGGCGGCCCCGGGCTACGTCATGGCGAAGCGGATCATCCACCTCATCAACGCGGTGGGCTCGGTCGTCAACGCCGACCCGCGGGTGGAGGGGCGCCTGAAGGTCCTGTTCCCGCCGAACTACAACGTCACCCTCGCCGAGCGGCTGATCCCCGCGGCCGACCTGTCGGAGCAGATCTCGCTCGCCGGCAAGGAGGCCTCGGGCACCGGCAACATGAAGTTCGCCCTCAACGGCGCGCTCACGATCGGCACCGACGACGGCGCGAACGTCGAGATCCGCCAGCTCGTCGGCGACGACAACTTCTTCCTGTTCGGGATGAGCGAGCCCGAGGTCGAGGACCTGTGGGCGCGGGGCTACAAGCCGGCGGAGTTCTACCAGAACGACGACAACCTCCGCCACGCGATCGACCTCATCGCCTCGGGCGCCTTCTCCGGCGGGGACCGCAGCGTCTTCGAGCCCATCGTGTCGAACCTGCTGTACGACGACCGGTTCATGGTGCTCGCCGACTACTCGTCCTACGTCGCCGCGCAGGCCCGCGTGGACGCTGCGTACGCGGACCAGGACGCCTGGACGCACGCGGCCATCCTCAACGTCGCCCGCTGCGGATTCTTCTCCTCCGACCGCTCGATGCGCGACTACATCGACCGCATCTGGCACACCCCGCCGACCCGCTGACGGCGGGGGAGCGGGCGTTCCCGTTCCGAAAGCAGGCGGAATCGGCCGTTCCGGCGGGCGGGAGCCCGGCGGGGGCCGGTTTCGCCTGCTTTCGCGACGCCTGCGCGCGACGCCCGCGGCCGGAGCCGCGGGCGGCTCAGCGGGCGTAGCGGGTGACGAACCGGCGCAGGATGCCGCCGGTGTGGACCACCGGCAGCCGCCGCACGGCGGCGAGGGTGAGGTCGAGCTCGCCGGCGGCGAAGTATCCGTGGCCGGCGTAGGCGCGGATCCGGGTCGAGATCCCCTCGACGTCGCACTCGGGGTGGAACTGCGTCGCGTACACGTTCTGCCCGACCCGGAACATCTGCACCGGGCACGCGTCGCCCCGCACGAGCAGGGTGGCGGATGCCGGGAGCGCGCTGATCGCCTCCTTGTGCCCGACGAACGCGGCGAACGTGTCGGGCATGTCCGCCAGGAGCGGGTCGGCGGCCCCAGCCTCCGTCCGGTGCACCTCGACGATGCTGATGGGCTCGCGATACCTGCCGTCGATGACCGCGCCCTGGTGCGCGCCGACCGTGCCGATGCCGTAGCAGGCGCCGAAGAACGGGAAGTCCCGGGCGATCACCTCGTCGAGCAGTCCGGCGATCTCCGCCTCGACCCGACGCTGCACCGCGGACTTCTTCTCCGGCGGGTCCGACGCGTTGAACGGCCCGCCGCCGACGAAGATGCCGGAGTAGTCGTCGAGATCGATCTCCCCGAGCGGCTCGGCCTCCAGCCGGCGACGGATGAGCTCGCCCTCGGCGAGCCCGGTGAACCGGAGGAACAGGGCGTACTCCTCGTCGGCGGGAACGTCCTCGGCGCGCGTCGCCAGCAGCAAGAACGGCTTCATCGCGCCACCGCCGGCGCCGCGGCATCCGCGCCCGGCGCCGTCCCGGAGCCCTCCGCCGCGGCATCCGCTCCCGCCGCCCCCGCGCCCGCCGCTCCCGTACCCGGCGTCGGGCCGGAGCCCTCCGCCGCGGCATCCTGCACCGTGCCGATGTAGGCGGTGATCGCCTGCAGCGTCGCCGCCACGGCGGGATTGCGGGGACCCTCGTCGCGCGCGACCGCCCAGTAGGCGAGCGGGTGCGCGTAACTGCCGTCGAGCACCCGCACCAGGCGTGGGTCGTGGTCGCCGAGGAAGTCGGGCAGGATGCCGATGCCCGCCCCGGCCGCCGTGGCTTCGACATGCGCGAACACGCTCGTGGACCGTACCGACGGCGGCGAATCGGGGAGCTCCTGCAGGGCGCGGTCGAGCTCGTCGACCTGCAGCGAGCTCTCCACGTAGTACACGAGCGGGTGGGTCGACAGGTCAGCGATTGCCGCGGGCTCGCCGTGCGCCGCGAGGTAGTCGGGCGTCGCGTACAGCCGCAGCGAGTACGCGCACACCGGCGCCGCGTAGGCGCGCAGCACCTGCGGGCGCCCCACGACGATCTCGAGATCGACGCCCGAGCGGTTCTGCCGCACGCGCTGCGTCGCCGACAGCAGCTCGACCGCAAGCGCGGGATGCTCGCGTCGCAGCGCCGTCATCGCCGGCGCCAGGAACACCGACGTGAACGCATCGGGCGCCGAGATGCGCACCATGCCGTGCACGGCATCGGCACCCTCACCCTCGACGAGCTCGCGCAGCGATGCCTCGATCCGCTCGGCGATCCCCACCGCGCGCCGGCCGAGGTCGGTGACCTCCCACCCGCCGGTCGTCCGCACGAGCACGCGCCCGCCCATCGCCGACTCCAGCGCGCCGATCCGCCGCGACACCGTCGAGTGGTTGACGCCGAGAACCTCCGCCGCCGCGGTATAGCGGCCCAGCCGCGCGACCGAGAGGAAGGTCATCAGCGCCTCGAGCGGCGGATCGGCGGATGCGGCGGTCACGACGACATTGTGCACCCGTGCACATCGAAGGTGCAAACTTGCCGCACGGCTGTGCATTGAACTGCAGGATGCCGCGTGCCTACAGTGACAGCGAGGCGCTCGCCGCGGAGCGCCCGCGACCTTCGACGACGCAGGGAGAACGCTCATGGCCACCATCGCCTTCATCGGACTCGGACACATGGGGGAGCCGATGGCGGGGCATCTCGTCGCCGCTGGACACACCGTGCGCGGCGTCGACCTCAACCCCGCCGCCGCCGAGGCCGCCGCCGCGCGGGGAGTCGAGATCGTCGGCTCGATCGCCGAGGCGCTCTCCGGCGCCGATGCCTGCCTGACCTCGCTGCCCAAGCCCGAGCATGTGCGCGCCGTCTACGGCGGCGACGACGGCATCTTCGCGCACGCCCCGGCATCCGCCGTTCTCATGGACACCTCCACGGTCGACATCGAGACCTCGCGCTGGTGCCACGACGCGGCCACCGAGCGTGGCCTGACGTTCGTCGACGCGCCGATCTCCGGCGGCACTGCCGGCGCCGAGGCGCACAGCCTGACGTTCATGCTCGGCGGACGGCCCGACGATGTCGAACGCGCGCGCCAGATCGTCGCACCGATGGCCGGCAACGTCATCGCCTGCGGCGACGCGGGCGCCGGCATCGCCGCGAAGCTCGCCAACAACATGATGCTGTTCATCTCGGTGATGGCGATGTCGGAGGGCTCGCAGCTCGCCGAGCGGCTGGGCCTGGACCCCCGCGTCTTCTGGGAGGTCGCGCGCGTCTCCTCGGGCGACTCGTGGGCGCTGCGCACGTGGTATCCCGTGCCCGGGGTCGTCGAGCGGGCCGCGGCGAACAACAACTTCGAGCCCACCTTCTCCGTCGACCTCGCGCGCAAGGACTGCGGCCTGGCGGTCCAGGCCGGCGAGGTCACCGGCGTGCACCTGCCCGCCGCGCGCCTCGCCCTCGCGCAGCTCGACGAGCTCATCGCCGAGGGCTACGGCGGCAAGGACTGCACTCTCGTCGCCAAGCTCGCCTCGCCCGACGGCGCACTGCGGGGCTTCGACCCGGCGTCGGATGCCGCGGCATCCGCCGCTCCCGTTCCCACCCACGCCTGA
>JAEYAG010000203.1 GCA_023451265.1 Actinomycetes bacterium
GCTCGCATCGTCGCCGATTCGCGCGACCGCGTCGGGTGGATGCGGGCGCGCTCGCGCGGGATCACCGCGACCGACGTGGCACAGCTCACCAGCCACACCGCCATCGCCCGGGCCGCCGACGCGAAGCTTGGCGCCGGGCGCGGGTTCTCGGGCAACGCCTACACCGACCACGGCCGGCGCCGCGAGCCTGAGATCGCCGCCTGGGTCGCCGCAACCCACGGCATCCAGCCCTCGTCCGCTCTCTTCCACGCGGTGGTCGAGAAGCGGCACCTCGCGACCCCCGACGGCATCGCCGTCGCCGCCGACGGCCGGGTGACGCTTGCCGAGATCAAGACCACCAACAAGACCTGGCGGTCGATCCCCCGCACCTACCTGCGGCAGGTGTGGTGGCAGCAGCACGTGCTGGGCGCGGAGCGCACGCTCGTCGTCTGGGAGGAGCACGACGGCTTCGTCCCCGTCGGCGACGAGCCGCGGTGCGCGTGGGTCGATCGCGACGAGCGCGAGATCGGCCAGCTCGTGCGCCTCGCGACCGAGCTGATCGACGAGCTGTACCGCCGGACGATGGCCCGCCGCGCGCCCGCACCCTCCCCGCCGACGGATGCCGCGGCATCCGCCCCTCGCGAGCCCTTCCGCGCACTGGCACTCGCCGACTGAGCGCTCGAGCCGCCGCCCGCTGATCGGCACGCTCTCCTCCGCATCCGGGAATAGTTGATGCCGGTCAACGACTGATATATAGTTGACCGGTCTCAACGGTTGATGCGAATCAACCATTTCGCCGTTCGGCACCGCAGCCCTGTGTAACTCCTCTAGGAACCTCTATGTCTGAATCTCTCGCCGGGCCCACGAAGCCCCGCATGACCCATCGGCAGGTGCTCGAAGCACTGTCGGGCCTCCTCCTCGGCATGTTCGTGTCGATGCTCGCCTCGACCGTCGTGTCCACCTCGCTCCCGGTCATCATCCACGACCTCGACGGCAACCAGGCCGCGTTCACCTGGGTCGTCACCGCGACCCTCCTCACGACCGCGATCTCCACCCCGATCTGGGGCAAGCTCGCCGACCTCACCAATCGCAAGGTGCTCTACCAGCTCGCGATCGTCATCTTCGTGCTCGCCACCGCGGCGGCGGGATTCTCGACCAACCCCGAGATGCTCATCACCTTCCGCGCCGTGCAGGGCATCGGCGCCGGCGGTCTCGCTGCCCTGAGCCAGGTGCTCATGGCCGACATCATCAGCCCGCGCGAGCGCGGCCGCTACATGGGTCTGTTCGGCGCGATCATGGCGGTCGCCACCATCGGCGGCCCCCTGCTCGGTGGCGTCATCACCGACGCGTGGGGCTGGCGCTGGAACTTCTTCGTCGCCCTCCCGGTCGCCATCGTCGCCCTGATCCTCGTGCAGACGACCCTGCACGTTCCGGCCCGCCCGAAGAAGAAGACGTCGATCGACTACCTCGGCATCGTGCTGCTGTCGGTGGCCGTCGCGCTGCTGCTCATCTGGGTCACCAACGCCGGCACCGCCACCACGGGTGAATGGTCCGACCTGGCCAACAACGACTGGTGGAGCCTGAACACCGTCCTCATGGTCGGCGGCGCGATCCTCGCGACGATCCTGTTCGTCATCGTCGAGCTGCGCTCGAAGGAGCCGCTCATCCCGCTGACGCTCTTCCGCAACCGCACCTTCACGCTGTCGGTCATCGCCTCGATCGCCACCGGCATCGCGATGTTCGGCGCCTCCGTGTTCCTCAGCCAGTACATGCAGCTCGCGCGCGGCGCGACGCCCACCGAGGCCGGCCTCATGACGATCCCGATGATCGGCGGCCTGCTGCTGAGCTCGGTCGGCGTCGGCGCACTCGTGACGAAGTACGGCAAGTGGAAGCCCTACCTGATCGTGGGGTCGATCTTCCTCGTCGCGGGCTCCTACCTGCTGTCGACGATCCACTACGACACCGAGTTCTTCCTGGTCTCGATCTACATGTTCCTGCTGGGCGCGGGCGTCGGCATGACGATGCAGAACCTCGTGCTGGTCGTGCAGAACACCACGCGCCCCGAAGAGATCGGCGTCGCGAGCTCGGGTGTCACGTTCTTCCGCAGCCTCGGCGGCACGATCGGCGTGTCGGTGATGGGCGCGGCCCTCTCGGCGAAGGTCATCGACCTCGTCGCCGAGCGCAAGGACGACATCACCGCGGCGATCATGGGCCTCGGTGACAAGGCCCAGTACTGGAGCGAGCAGCTGCAGTCCGGTTCGCTCCCCAAGGTGTCGGCCATGCCGGAGGCGCTGCGGGTCGTGTTCGAGGACATCTACGGCAGCGGCATCTCGCACTCGTTCCTCATCGGCGTGCCGTTCGCGGTCATCTCGCTCATCGCGATCATCTTCCTGCCGAACAAGGCGCTGACGACGATGACGACGACCGAGCGGATGCAGGCCAGCGAAGCCGACCTCGCTACGGTCTCCGTCCCCGAAGCCATGGCGAGCCTGACCACGACCGGCTCGGTGCGCACGGTGAGCGGGGCGGATGCCGGTGCGCGCGCCGACGACGCCGACGCCCGCTGAGGCCGGGACGATGACCGAGGACACTCGAGAGGCGCGCACCGAAGCGGGGCGCGCCCTCGAGGGCGAGTTCAGTGCGCTGATCACCCAGATGCGGCGCATCCTGTCGGAGAACGCCGAGCGCGTGAGCCCGGGGATGATGCCCGGCGCCTACAAGGTGTTCACGACGATCGTCCGCCGCGAGCGCATCTCGCAGTCCGCGCTGGCCGACGCGCTCGTCGTGGACAAGGGGCAGCTGAGCCGCACTGTGCGTGAGCTCGAGCAGCTGGGCCTCATCCGCCGCGAGCCCGACCCCTCCGACGGCCGCGCCAGCATCCTCTTCCCCACCGCGCACGGCATCGAGCGCCTCGCGGCGGCGCGTGCGCCGCAGGAGCGCACCCTCGTCGATGCGCTCGAGGACTGGCCGGTCGAGGAGATCCACAGCCTCACCCGGCTGCTCCACGCCCTGACGTCGGGAGTCGTCCCGGACTGATCCGCGC
>JAEYAG010000160.1 GCA_023451265.1 Actinomycetes bacterium
AACTGCACCAGGTCCGGAGTCACGGGTAAGTACTCCTCGCCACTGGGGTCACCGCCGTCGGGTCCGGCGATGAACCCGTCGAGGGTCGTCGCGACGTAGTACACGAGCTTGCGCATGAGATCCTTCCTCAGTCCGAACAGCTGCTCGCCAGTCTTGCAGTCCTGCCGGATCCGGGACCCGGCGGCCCACGATGTCGGCGGCACCCGCGATAGTGGAACCCATGACCACGATGACCTCCGCCCGCGCCGAGGCGCTCGATGTCCTGCGCACCCTCGTCGGGCGCGAGGACGCCGACTTCCACGACGGGCAGTTCGAGGCGATCGAGGCCCTCGTCGAGGGGCGACGCCGCGCGCTCGTCGTCCAGCGCACCGGGTGGGGCAAGTCCGCGGTCTACTTCGTCGCGACCCTCCTTCTCCGCCGCCGCGGCGGGGGACCGACGGTGCTCGTCTCGCCGCTGCTCGCCCTCATGCGCGACCAAATCGCCGCCGCTCAGCGCGCCGGCGTCCGCGCCGTCGCCATCAACTCCACCAACGCGCACGAATGGCGCGACGTGCTCGCGCAACTCGACCGCGACGAGGTCGACGTGCTGCTGGTCTCGCCCGAGCGCCTCAACAACCCCTCCTTCCGCGACGAACAGCTGCCGCAGCTCGTCGCGCGGATCGGCCTGCTCGTCGTCGACGAAGCCCACTGCATCAGCGACTGGGGGCACGACTTCCGCCCCGACTACCGACGCCTCCGCGACCTCATCGCCCGCATCCCGACCGGCGTACCCGTCCTCGCGACGACCGCGACGGCCAACAGCCGCGTCGTGGCGGACGTCGCGGAGCAGCTCGGGGCGCTGCACGTCGGCACCGAAGGCAGGACGGATGCCGGTGCCGACAGCCCCGCGGATGCCGACACCCCGGCATCCGATGTCCTCGTCATCCGTGGTCCGCTCGCGCGTGCCTCGCTGCGGCTCGGGGTCCTCCGGCTGCCCAACGCGCAGAGCCGCCTCGCGTGGCTGCTCAGCCATCTCGCCGACCTGCCGGGCTCGGGCATCATCTACACGCTCACCGTGTCGGCCGCGAACGACACCGCCCGGCTGCTGCGCGACCGCGGGTACGAGGTGCGCGCGTACACCGGCCAGACCGACGCCGACGAGCGTGAGGAATCCGAGGCGCTCCTCAAGGACAACCGCGTCAAGGCGCTGGTCGCCACCAGCGCGCTCGGCATGGGCTTCGACAAGCCCGACCTCGGCTTCGTCGTCCACCTCGGCGCGCCTTCGTCGCCGGTGTCGTACTACCAGCAGGTCGGCCGCGCCGGGCGCGCCACGGCATCCGCCGATGTGCTGCTGCTGCCCGGCCCCGAAGACCGCGACATCTGGCACTACTTCGCGACCGCGTCGATGCCGGACGAAGACCGCGCCGGCCGCGTGCTCGCGGCCCTGTCTGCGGCGAGTGGTCCTCTGTCGACGCCCGCGCTCGAGGCGATGGTGGACATCCGCCGCACCCCGCTCGAGTTGCTGCTGAAAGTGCTCGATGTCGACGGCGCCGTCGCGCGCGTGCAAGGCGGCTGGATCGCGACCGGTCAGCCCTGGACCTACGACGCCGACCGCTACGCCCGCATCGCCGCCGAGCGCGTCGCCGAGCAGCAGCACATGCTCGAGTACGAGCAGCTCACGACGTGCCGCATGGAGTTCCTGCAGCGCGCCCTCGACGACGACACCGCCGCGCCGTGCGGGCGGTGCGACAACTGCGCCTGCACGTGGTTCGCCACCGAGGTCGGCACTGAGGCGACGGATGCCGCGGCCTCCGCCCTCGACCGCGTGGGCGTCCCGATCGAACCGCGCCGGCAGTGGCCGACTGGTGCCGACCGGCTCGGCCTACCGCTGCGCGGCCGCATCCCGGCGGAGTCGCAGTACGACGAGGGGCGCGCCCTCGCGCGGCTCACCGACCTCGGCTGGGGCGGGACGCTCCGCGAGATCTTCGCCGCCGACGCGCCCGACGGCCCCGTCCCGCCGAACGTGCTCGCCGCGTGCGTGCGCGTGCTCGCGGACTGGGGCTGGTCAGAGCGCCCCGTCGCCGTGGTGGCCATGCCGTCGCGCTCGAAACCGCAGCTCGTGGGCTCGCTGGCTCGGGGGATCGCGGAGGTCGGCCGCCTGCCGCTCGTCGGCACGCTCGCGCTCGTCGACGGCGGCCCGACCGGCGGCCCCGGCGGCAACAGCGCTTTCCGGCTCGCGGGCGTGTGGAACCGGTTCAGCGCGGCGGACCTCGACCTGCCGACGGGTCCGGTGCTGCTCGTCGACGACCTCGTCGACAGCCGGTGGACGATCACCGCCGCCGCCCACGAGCTGCGCCACGCCGGCGCGACAGCGGTGCTGCCGTTCGCCCTCGCGCTGCGCGGCTGACGGGTGCGCGCCGGCATCCGCGATCCACGTTGTATGCGAGCGCGATGGCCGCCCCGCCCACCAATCGGATTCGAGCGGGCGTACCCGTGCGGGCGAGTTCAGCGATCAGCTCGCGGAGGCCTCGAACAACATCCGTTCGTTCCAGCCTGACCGGCGCCTGGTCGCTGCTCATGCGCTCACCAACTCGGCCTCGTCAATCCACACGCCTCTCCGGCGTAGGGGTTCGGGCACCCTGTCGGCGTCGGGAAGGAGGCGACCAGCTGTCCAGGGTCCCAGCGCCCGTCGGGGAGCCCCTGCACGTCGTTGACCCATGACGGTGAGGGCAATCCGGATCGGGTGAGCTCGTGCTCGACGATGCCGGCAATCGCGGCATCCCATGTCGGAGCCAGGGGGAGTGGCGGATCGGTCGTCAAAGCTGCCTTCGCGAGCGGGCCCACGCTCTTGAGGTTGCTGGACAGCTGCACGAGCGCCTGTGCGCGATGTGCGTCGTCGAGATCGCGTCGAAGGGTCTCGGCGGTATCGGCTGCGCTCGCGCGCCGACCGGTATCGACGATGAGCAGGCGCGCACCCGTCGCGGCGACAAGTGCCTCAACAGTGCTCAATCGCGCATCTCGACGTCCGGACTCGATCGCGTAGATGTTGCTCGCGTGTGTGCCCACCCGTAGCGCCAGTTCGGGCGCGGAGACGCCCGCGCCGCGTCGGTGACGGGCAAGTTGCTAGAGCAATCCCATGTGTCGCCCCTAGGTCGAATACGACCTGTCATACACCCGTCGTTCTGACGGCCGGCGAGAGGGTCGGCACGTTTCGTCTTGCTCGTTCCTCGCTCGCTCAACGACCGGTGGGCTGCGCGTGCCACGCCGGGACGCGCCGCGCCGTTCGTTGCGGCGTGAGAGGTTGGGGACATGACTCACCTCTCCGACGCGCTCCACCGCCCCGGAGCGATCATCCGATACTTCGACTCCGGCGGCGAAGGCCCGGCGGTCGTCTTCACCCACGGCGCCGGCATGGATCACACCGTCTTCGCGCCCCAGCTCCAGACGGTGCGCGCAACAGGCCGACGGGTGATCGCGCACGACCTCCGCGGGCACGGCGCATCGGCCCTCGACGACGGCATCCGGTTCACGGCCGCCGACGCGCTGGAGGATCTCGCTGCACTGCTCGACACTCTCGATCTGCGGCATCCGGTGCTCGTCGGGCACTCGCTCGGCGGCAACCTGTCGCAAGCGCTCGTGCGGCGCCGCCCCGATCGCGCCGGCGGCCTCGTCGTGATCGGCGCCACCTGGAACGCAGGCCCCCTCACCGCGGCGGAGCGCCTCGCGCTGCGCCTCGCGGCCCCGATGCTCGGACTCATCCCCGCCGGGCGCCTGCCCGGGCTCATGGCGAAGGCGTCGGCCGTCACTCCGGCTGCCGTCGCCGCCACCGAGGCGATGTTCCGACGGATGCCGAAGCGCGCGTTCCTGGATGTCTGGCGCGCCACGGTCTCGCTCGTCGACCCCGACCCGGCCTACCGCACACCGGTGCCCCTCGGCCTCATCCGCGGCGCCGACGACCGCACCGGCAACATCGCCACGGCGATGCCCCGGTGGGCCGCCGCCGAGGGCGTGACCGAGCATGTCATCCCGCATGCCGGGCACGTCGCCACCCTCGACGCACCGGAGGCGACGACAGCGGCACTCCTCACCCTCCTCTGACCGCGACCGGGCGGCCGCGGAGGGATGCCGGCGCGACCGCCGGCCTGCCCCTCGCGCTCGCTCCGCACGGGTAGCCTGGCCCCACCGCAACGGAAGGCGCTCCATGTCGCACGCACCTCACCCCCGCTCCGAGCGCAACGCCTGGGCGCGATTCTGGAACCGCGGCACCTGGTGGAAGGCGCTCCTTCTCGTCGTCGTGTACGCGGTCATCTATCAGCTGATCGGCCTCGCCACGGCCAGCCTGTTCCGCGGTTTCATCGACGGCGACGACCTGCTCGCGTCAACGTCGAGCGTCTTCTTCGGTCTCGCCCTGCCGATCCTCCTCAGCGGGGCGGTGCTGGTGCTGTTCGGCTGGTCGATCGGCGCCGTGCCCGACATCTTCCGGCGCCAGCCGCTTCGCGGCAAGCGGTGGATGTGGCTGGCCGTAATCCTCGTGGTCGTGCCGATCGTGCTCCGGCTCGCCGCAACCAACTGGTCGGCCTACTCCATCGCGGTCGTGCTCACCGTCCTGCTCGCAGGCTTGTGCATCGGGTTCGCCGAAGAACTCCTCACCCGCGGCTACGTCGTCCGCATCCTGCGGTCGGCGGGGCACCGTGAGCGGATCGTCCTCGTCGTCTCGTCGGCGCTATTCGCCCTGCTGCACTCCACGAACGCCTTCACCGGCCAGCCGCTCGGCACCGTCGCCTTCACGATCGCGTACACGTTCGGCTTCGGCACGATGATGTACCTCTCGATGCGCGTCACCGGCAGCGTCGTCTGGGCGATTCTGCTGCACGCCGCCACCGACCCGACCACGATGCTGGCGACAGGCGGCATCGACGCCCACGGCAACACCGCCGGCTCGGCCGGCCTGATCGGCATCGCGGGCGTGTTCAACATCGTCTACATCCTGTTCGCGATCGTGGCGATCTTCCTCGTGAAAGACCGAGTCGGCCGCGTCGACCGCGCCGCCGCCGGCGCAACAGCGGACGGCGCCCGACGGTCGTCGTGAGGGTGGCCGCCCGGCGGTCGCCACGACACGGCGTCGGACGAGGATGCCGGGATGACGCGCTGTGCGCCCCTAGGCTCATGCTCATGCGTGGAATCTGGGGCCTCGCGTGCGAGTAGGGGGAACGCGACCGTGACGCCGACCCCGCCCGCGCCGTGCGACCTGGCAGAGTGAGTCCATGACCGATGTCGACGCCGAACTCGCGGCGCTGCGAGCCCGTGCGTACGGCGCGGATGCCGACATCCACGACGATCCGGCCGCGCTCGCGCGGCTGCGGGACCTCGAAGAGCGGCGCCGCATCATGGGGGAGGCGGCCGTCGCGCCATCGGCACCGGCCGCACCGGCGGTCGCGCCGCCACCGCCCCTGCCCGCGTTCTCGTTCGCGTCGCCCCCGGCAGACACCGACGCCCGTCCGGGTGCCGGCCACCCGCCCGACCCGGCCCGGGATGGGGCCGCAG
>JAEYAG010000216.1 GCA_023451265.1 Actinomycetes bacterium
GTGAGCAGGACAGACCGAACGTACTCGCAGAAGAATTCCGCGCCGGTAGCCATCTGACATCCCTGATCTCGCGGGGTGATGGCGGGCGTGATCGGCTCCGCCTTCGCAGCCTCGTACTCTTCGGTCGAGATCTTTCCGTCCTCGTGCATGCGGCCGAGGACGTAGTTCCGACGGTCAAGGGTCAACTTGTAGCCGTCCGCGGCGCTGTTGATCGGGTTGCCGGCCTTATCAGTGGTCGACCCGTCGGGCTTGTCGATGCGGTACGTGTTCGGCGCCTGCACCATGCCGGCGATCGTTGCGGCCTGGGCGATGGTGAGGTTGGCGGCGTCGGTGTTGAAGTAGTACTGCGCGGCAGCGCCGATCCCGTAGACCGTGCCGCCGAAGTTCGTGATGTTGAGGTAGCCGAGCAGGATCTCGTCCTTCGACGACTTCTTCTCCAACTGGATGGCATAGCGCATCTCCTGGAGCTTGCGCTGATATCCCGCGGAGCCTGTCGACACGGTGGTCTCGGCGAAGCACTCGGCGACCTCGTCGGTGTTGGTCGCCTTGGACTCGCAGTTCTGCTGCTGCACATTCTTGACGTACTGCTGCGTGATCGACGATCCACCGCGGTTCGAGCCGTTGGAGGCGTTGCCCGCGAGGGCGCTCAGCGTGCCGAGCAGGTCGACGCCGCCGTGCGTGTAGAAGTTCTTGTCCTCACTGGAGATGATCGCGTCGTACATCACCGGGTTCACCTGGTCGAAGGTGACGGGGATGCGGTTCTGGTCGTAGAACTGCGCCATGAGGGTGTCGTTGCCGGCGCTGTCCTTGCGGTAGATCTCCGTCGGCAGCATGAGCGGGTCGACCTGCAGGAAGCTCGGCATGTTCTCGAACGTGTCGAGGGCGCTGGTCGCGGCGTAGCCGGACACGGCGATCGCGGGGGTCACGGTCGCGGTCACCAGGATGCCGGCGACGGCGCTCAGACCGACCAGGCCCGCAAGGCCGCCGAGCACGCCGGTGGCCGTCCGTTTGAGTTGAGGCATAGGCTTGATGCTAGGGGAAAACCCTGGGGGAACCCTTGGTGGGCCAGGGTGCGCCTCGCTGTTCCGCTCGATCCGCACCACCCGATTCGGAGTCCCGTATGACCACGTGGGAGTACCTCACCACCCCTCTGCTGATTCACAACACCGCGGCGATCCTCAACAACTGGGGCAAGCAGGGCTGGGAGCTGGTGCAAGTCGTCCCCGGTCCCGAGGGCGGGCTCGTCGCGTACTTCAAGCGGCCCGTCACCGCCGCGGGCACGCAGAACGCGGGGCTGGATGCCGCGGCGCAAGCCGCCAAGCAGTTCGAGGAGGCGTGAGCATGACGATCGCCTCGCGTCTGGCCGAGCTCGGCATCGAGCTGCCCCCCGTCGTCCCGCCCGTGGCGGCCTACGTCCCGGCCGTCGTGCACGGCGACCTCGTGTACACCTCCGGCCAGCTGCCGATGGTCTCCGGCGCCCTGCCGGCGACGGGCAAGGTCGGTGAGGGTCACGGGCTGGTCCCGGCATCCGACGCCAAGGACTACGCCCGCCAGAGCGCGCTGAACGCGCTCGCCGCCGCCGCGGCCGCGGTCGGCGACCTCGAGCGTCTGACCGGCGTGGTCAAGCTCACCGGATTCGTCGCCTCGGTGCCCGCGTTCACCGGGCAGCCCGGCGTGATCAACGGCGCGAGCGAAGTGCTCGGCGAGATCTTCGGTGACGCCGGGCGTCACGCCCGATCCGCCGTCGGCGTCCCCGTCCTGCCGCTGGACTCGCCCGTCGAGGTCGAGGTCATCTTCTCCGTCGCCTGACGCGGCCCGTCTCGCGAGGTCGCCGGTTCGTCCGCGAGATCGCCGGTTCGTTCGCGAGGTCGCCGGCTCGTTCGCGAGGTCGCCGGCGACCTGGGCGTGCAACCGGCGACCTGGGCGCGCAACCGGCGACCTCGGCGCGAGTGGGTCACTTGACCTGGGCGCTGATCACGCTCATGACGGCCGTGTCGGCGAGGGTCGTCGTGTCGCCGACCTCCCGGCCTTCGGCGACGTCGCGCAGGAGACGCCGCATGATCTTGCCGGAGCGGGTCTTCGGCAGCTCGCCCACGATGTAGACGTCGCGGGGACGGGCGATCGGGCCGATCTGCTCGCCGACCCAGCGGCGCAGCGTGTCGGCGAGGCCCTCGGGGGAGTGCGCGTCGAGGTAGCTCTGCTTGATGATGACGCACGCGACGACCGCCTGACCTGTTGTTGTCAAAGTATGCGTCAGCGATCGGTTCGTTGGGGTTGAGCGGAGCGGGGCGACGTTGTCATTCTCGTCGTCGGGACTGATGCCCGGTCCGGTGAGGAGACCGCGACAAGTCTCGCGGACGATGGGGAGCATCGCCAGCTCGAGCTCGCCCGAGACCGCCCGCGCCGATGGCGCCGGCGGCCTCCGCCCGTGTCACCGCATCAGACGCGCGTACGGCGCCGCGTCCGGAGCGATGAGCCGATCAGTGCGCCCGCTCCGAGCGCGAGCAGTGCTGCGCCGACCCAGAGCGCCGGGCTCAACTCGCCTCCGGTCGCGGCGAGTTCATTGCGCTGCACGGTCACCGCGGCAACGACGGTGAGGCCGATGTCGTCGAAGCTGAGGATGAGGTGGTGCTCCCCGTCCGTGACGCCGGTGAGGTTGAAGCTGCCGGTGATGGCTCCGCTGTCCCACTGGACGGTGCCGATCGAGACCGGGGTCGATCGCATGTTGCCGATGATCGCCGACCGCGAGTCCAGCATCTTCTTGAAGACGTCGGTCATCATGTCGAACGATTCATTGCGCTTGTTCGACAGGCTGGCCAGCCGCAGCATGTCCGTCTGCTGAGTGTTCGTGACGGAGTCGAGTTCGATGCGCAACGATGCGACGAGCGAGGCGGCGGCCGTTCTCGCCTCGGGGGAGTCCGACGTCGCCGAGAGGAGATCGTGCGACTCCACCGCCGCGCCTGCGGCCGTGACCGCAACGGCCAGCGATCCATCAGCCGGAGCGGCGACGTATGCGCGGAGGGCCGAGATGGCCTTGTTGAGGGTGGCGACGCGGGCGTTGCGTTTCTGCACATCCGTGAGCTGCGAAGACAGCTGCTGGTCGAGCAGCTGAGCGCGCCTATCCTGGACGGCGAGCAGAGCTCCCTCGAGATCGAACGCGGTGAGCGAGATCTGGTTCACTGTCAACCCCGGTATGTCGGCGACGACCGGCGACAGCAACTGGGTTGCGGCGGCCGCCTTGTCCGGCGTCGGCTGCTGTGCGAGGCCGAGCGCCTGGCCCGACGCGTTGAGAAGGGGGACTGCGCTGTTCGGCGTGCCTGCCGCGGTCGCGAGCAGAGCGGCAAGCTCGGATTCCGATATGCCGCTGAACACGTCAGTGAGGTCCGTGTCATCGGGGCGTTGGAAGAACGCGACGGAGGGCTGCTGAACCGGGTCGATGGAGGGTGCAGTCGGAGTCGGAGTCGGAGTCGGAGTCGGAGTCGGAGTCGGTGTCGGTGTCGCGCTGGCAGCGGTGAGCGCGAACGACCGGCTCGTGTCGACTCTGCTGGGGCTTTCGACGCCGCGGGGGAGGGCGAAGGCGGGGTTGGTCGACGGCTGCGTATCCGTGAGCGTGAAGCCCGCGGCGGGCTCGAAGGAGATGCGGTAATCGTCGGCGGATGTCGTCGGCAGGGCGCCGGAGGTGAAAGTGCCGTCGGCGGCAACGGCGACGTGCTGCACGGCCGTGCCGCCGCTGAGAATGGTGATGCTCGAGCCGGAAAGGTCTGAGACGGGTCCCGCATCCGTCGTCGCCGTCACCGCTCCGCCTATCGCGCCGAATGAACCTTCCAGCACGACGGAGACCGGATGGCCCAGGACGGGGTTGAACTCGGTCCGCGCCGTGGAGTCGACGAGGTCACCGATGGCGCCGCGCCAGGATGCCTCGGCGATGAAGCTGGTGTCGGTCGCCGGGACTTCGAGGGAAACGGTTCCGTCGCCGCCCGTGACGCCTGTGGCTATCACCCGCTCGGGGTCGTCGGCGGGATGCACGCTCACGGTCGTGCCGCCCAGCGGCGCCGAGGCCACGTCATCCGAGATCGTCGTCGTGATGAGCACACGTTCGGATTCATCGGCGTTGGCGGTCAACGGCACCGTCATGAGGACGAGTCCGGTGATCGCTGACAGCGCGCCGAGGGTGCGCACGCGTGGCATCCGGTCGCGACGGCGTTGTTCGGTGAGGCGGGGCATGGCCATCCCTTCTGATCGTTCTCTTCTAAATATGGACTAAGTGCAATCTTGCATACAAGTCGAATATCTACGAACGTAGGATGGCCTCCAGATCGAGGGGAGAGTGATGACCGAAGGGCTCAGAGAGCGCAAGATGCGTATCGCACGCCGCACGATGGAAGAAGCGGCGGTCGGGCTCGCCTACGACGACGGCGTGCAAGCGGTGACGGTCGACCGCGTCTGCGCGATTGCGATGGTCTCGCGCAGCACCTTCTTCAACTACTTCCCGTCGCTCGAACACGCGATCTTCGGGCCTGCGTTGACATACGACCTCGCTCTTACCGAGCGCATCCTCGCGGCGCACGAGGACGATCTCGTGGTTGCGGCCTCATTGATCGTGATGGAGTCCGTACGCGGGCAAGGGGATGACGAACTCCTGCGCAAACGATTCGCGCTCTTCGCGCGTGAGCCGGGAACGACGACGACGGTGTCCTGGGCGGCGGGGACGAGTCGCGCCGGCCTGCAGGAGGTGATCAGGAGCTGGCTCGATGAGCATCCGGCATCCGCTCGTCTGGTGGACGCCGACCACACCACCGAGGCGCGGATGATCGTGAACTTCTCCGTCGCACTGGGCGACGAGGTCATGCGGCTGGTCGGCGAGGACGGAGCGGACTTCCCGTTCGACCCTGCGGTGTTTCGCACCGTGCGCGAGCGGATGCAGGTACTCAGTGTCCCCGCGCGGTGAACGCCCCGCACCACGAGCAGCGGCACGAGGCGTTCGACGACCTTGCTACTTCAGCTGCGCGGAGATGACGCTCATCACCGCGGTGTCGGCGAGGGTCGTCGTGTCGCCGACCTCCCGGCCTTCGGCGACGTCGCGCAGGAGACGCCGCATGATCTTGCCGGAGCGGGTCTTCGGCAGCTCGCCCACGATGTAGACGTCGCGGGGACGTGCGATCGGGCCGATCTGCTCGCCGACCCACGTGCGCAGGGTGCCCGCGAGGCCCTCGGGGGAGTGCGCGTCGAGGTAGCTCTGCTTGATGATGACGAACGCGACGACCGCCTGACCTGTCGTCTCGTCTGAGGCTCCCACGACGGCGGCTTCGGCGACGGCCTCGTTCCCGACGAGGGCGGACTCGATCTCGGTCGTGGACAGTCGGTGCCCCGAGACGTTCATGACGTCGTCGACGCGCCCGAGGAACCAGACGTCGCCGTCTTCGTCGAGGCGTGCGCCGTCGCCGGCGAAGTAGTAGCCCTGCTTCTGGAACTTCTCCCAGTACGTCTCGACGAACCGATCCGGGTCGCCCCAGATGCCGCGCAGCATGCTCGGCCACGGCTTCGTGATGACCAGGAGGCCTCCGTTACCGTTGCCGACGCGGTTGCCGTCGTCGTCGACGACGTCGATCGCGATGCCGGGCAGCGGCACCTGAGCGCTGCCGGGCTTGGTCTCGGTGACCCCGGGCAGCGCCGACACCATGATCGCGCCGGTCTCGGTCTGCCACCAGGTGTCGACGATCGGCGCCGTCTTGTTGCCGATGATCTTGCGGTACCACATCCACGCCTCGGGGTTGATGGGCTCGCCCACCGAGCCGAGCAGTCGCAGCGACGACAGGTCGAACTTCTTCGGGATGGCGCGACCGAGCTTCATGAACGACCGGATCGCCGTGGGGGCGGTGTACAGGATCGTGACCCGGTACTTCTCGACGAGCTCCCACCACCGGCCGGGGTGCGGGGTGTCCGGCGTTCCCTCGTACAGCACCTGGGTCGCGCCGTTGGCGAGCGGACCGTAGGTGACGTAGGAGTGCCCGGTGATCCAGCCGATGTCGGCCGTGCACCAGAAGACGTCCGATTCCGGGTGGATGTCGTGCACGACCTTGTTCGTGAACGCCGCCTGGGTCAGGTATCCGCCCGACGTATGCAGGATGCCCTTGGGCTTGCCGGTCGTCCCGGAGGTGTAAAGGATGAACAGCGGGTTCTCCGCCGGGAAGGGTCGCGCCTCGTGATCGGCGGATGCCGCGGGCACCGCGTCGTGCCACCAGATGTCGCGGTCGTCGTCCCACGAGACCTCGTTGCCGGTGCGGCGGACCACCAGGACGTGCTCGACGGTTTCCTGCACGCCCGCGCCGCGGTCGCCGAGCGCCTGATCGACGGCGGGCTTGAGGGGGGAGACCCGGCCCTTGCGGTAGCCGCCGTCCGCGGTGATGACGACCTTGGCTCCGGCGTCGTCGATGCGCGAGCGGAGGCTGTCGGCCGAGAAGCCCCCGAAGATGACGGAGTGGATCGCCCCGATGCGCGCGACGGCGAGCATCGCGGCGACGGCCTCCGGGATCATCGGCATGTAGATCGCGACGCGGTCGCCGTGGCCGACGCCCAGCCCTTCGAGCACGTTGGCGGCCCGCTTGACCTCGTCGGTCAGCTCGGCGTAGGTGATGCGGCGCTCGTCGCCGGGCTCGCCCTCCCACAGCAGCGCCACCCGGTCGCCGTTGCCGGCCTCGACGTGCCGGTCGAGGCAGTTGTAGGCGACGTTGAGCTCCCCGTCGGCGAACCACTGCGCGAACGGCGGGTTCGACCAGTCCAGCACCTGGGTGAATGGGGTGTGCCAGTGCAGGCTGCGCGCCTGCTCGGCCCAGAACGCCTCACGGTCGGCATCCGCCTGCGCGTACAGTTCCGCCGTGCCGATGGCGTTCGCGGCGAACTCCGGCGACGGCGCGAACCGGCGGTTCTCGGTCAGCAGGTGGTCGATCTGGCTGCTCATGTGCGCGCTCCTTTGCGACGAACGAGGGGTCGGGATGCGGTCCCGGACGATGCAGGAAATGTAGCCAGCGGCCGCCGCCGGGCACTACCGCCGATAGTGGGGATGACCGCGACGATATATCGCCGACGACACGCCCGCTGGATTGGAGCGCCCCGGCACGGATGCGTATGCTCGGTCGCGGCCGAACATCGATTCTGGCATCGCGTGGCCCGACCACCCCCCCATTGCCGGGACACTGCGCGGCGGCATCCCATTCCCCCCGATGGGATGCCGCCCCTTTTTTCTCTCCGGGTCCTTCATTCCCGGGGCTGTGTTCTGGGGCGCTCTGTTCGGGGTGTGGCG
>JAEYAG010000048.1 GCA_023451265.1 Actinomycetes bacterium
TCGGCGAACGAGCGCGGGTAGATCTGGTAGATCACCGCGGTGCGCCACCATTCGGCGCCGGGGCGGGTCTCGCCGATTTCGGGCAGGGGGGAAGTCAACTGCGACGTCATGGCGCCCATGCTAGCGCAAGCGCTTGCGCACGGAGGGGCTGGCGGGTCGCGCGTGGCTAACTCCTTCGATTCCGCGCGTGAGCCGCGATACTCCGGGGTTTTCGCGCAGTGCGCGCCCGGATCGAAGGAGTTAGCCACGGCACGCGTCGGCGCCTGGCGCGCGCGTACGCTGGACCGGTGACTTCCGAGGCCCTCGCCCGCGCCGAATCGCTCATCGCCACGATCCCCGACTTCCCGTCCCCCGGCATCCAGTTCCGCGACATCTCGCCGCTGCTGGCGGATGCCGCAGCGCTGCGCACCGTCGTCGACGCCGTCATCGCGCCGTTCGCGGGGAGTTTCGACGTCGTGGCGGGTGTGGAGGCGCGCGGGTTCATGCTCGCCGGCGCGGTCGCGATCGCCGCCGGCGTGGGGATGGCGCCGATCCGCAAGGCGGGCAAGCTGCCGCGACCCGCGGCATCCGTCTCGTACGCGCTGGAGTACGGGACCGCCGAGATCGAGATGAGCGACGACCTCGCGCGCGGCACGCGGGTGCTGCTCGTCGACGACATCCTCGCCACGGGCGGCACGCTGCGCGCCGGGCAGCAGCTGCTCGCCGAGCTGGGACTGGAGCTGGCGGGCACCGCCGTGCTGATGGAGCTCGAGGCGCTCGGCGGCCAGCAGGTCGCCGGTCCCGTGCACGCCGTCTTCCGCGTCTGACGGACCGGGCGGCCGCACGGCGGGGGATGCCGGGTCCGCGTCCGTCCGGATGCGATACTCGACAGCGCAGCCTCCAGCGGCAGCGCACCCGACAGAAAGGCTCCCGTGGGAACCGCCACCGAACCTCTCGTTCACCTCACCTCGAACACGCTCGCCCGCATCCATGTGGCCGGGGAGGTCGACGAGGTCTTCGCGTCGACGGAAGAGGGGCTGCGCGGCCGCATCGTCGAGTCGATCCGGCAGCTCGCGGCGTCGGCCGGTGAGCCCGTGACGGCGATCGTCGTCGACGGCGACGTGCGCTGGCCGCTGATCGTCCACCCCGACGGCGCCTTCATCGAGGCCACAGCCCTGGCCGAGCGAGAAAACGGCGAGCCGGCCCCCGCGCCCCACCCGGTGCGCACCGGCGAGGTGCCCGTCGTCGCGGATGCTGCGGACAGCGCGGATGCTGCGGAGAGTGCGGATGCTGCGGTCAGCAGCGCCGCCGAGCCCGCCGCGGTCGCCGAGGAGCCCGTGCCCGTCGCGGAGCCCGCACCCGTGGCGATGCAGCCGGAGCCCGTCGCGGAGCCCGCACCCGTGGCGATGCAGCCGGTGCCCGTCACCGAGCCCGCGCCGGTCCCTGTGGCGACGCAGCCGGAGCCCGCCCCCGCCGGGCCCCTCCGCAGCGATCTGTCCCGCAGTGACCTCGCGCGCCGCGAGAGCGCGCACCGCGATCCCGCGCAGCGGGCGACGCCGACCGTCGAAGACCTGCTCAACTCCCGCGCCGACCGCGCGAAGCCGCGGGCCACCGAGGGCTGGCAGGGCGCCGTGCGCCGAGCCACCGGCGGGGCGATCTCGCCGCGCCCCGGAAAGGCCGAGCAGTCGCGACTGGATCGCGAGCGCATCGTGCAGCGGCGCCTCGACGCACCCCGCACGATCGTCGTGCTCAACCCCAAGGGCGGCGCGCACAAGACCACCTCGACGCTGCTGCTGGCCGCGACCTTCGGCACGCAGCGCGGCGGCGCGACGCTCGCGTGGGACAACAACGAGACCCGGGGCACGCTCGGCTGGCGGGCGCAGAACGCGCCGCACCACCGCACCGCCGTCGACCTGCTCGAGGACCTCGACCGGTTCACGACGCCCGACCAGTCCAGCCTCGCCGCCCTCGACACCTACGTCCGCACGCAGGTCGACGCCCGGTTCGATGTGCTCGCCTCCGACGAGGATGCCGCGGCATCCTCCACCATCGACGCCGCCGCCTTCGACCGGTTGCACGGCGTGCTTTCGCGCTACTACCGGCTGCTCATCATCGACACCGGCAACAACATGCGCGCGTCGAACTGGGTCGCCGCCGTCGCCGCGGCCGACCAGCTCGTGATCGTCTCGACCGTGCGCGAGGACACCGCCGCGAGCGCCGCGTGGCTGCTCGACGGGCTGCGCGAGAAGGGCTTCGACGACAAGATCGACGACGCCGTCACGATCCTCGCGGCCCCCTCGGCGAAGCCCGATCGCAAGCTCGCCGAGCGACTGGAGCGCCACTTCGCGCAGGTGACCTCCGCCGTCGTGCACGTGCCGTTCGACGCGGCCCTCGTCGACGGCGGACCGATCGACTTCGACGCCCTGTCGGGCGACACCCGCGACGCGTGGCTCACCGCCGCCGCCGCGATCGCCCAGCGCCTCTGACCCGCGTCCCGCGTTCATCCGTCCCTCGGGGTCGCTTCCGCGCACGCGTAGCGGTACGACGGCCGGATGAACGGATGCGGGCCGAGCACCGCCCGCGCCGCGCGGCTCAGACCGCGCGCAACCCGCCGCCGAGGTCGACGGGGGTGCCGTCGATGTTGCCCACGATCCCGCGGATGATGCCAACACCGTCGGCGCCGCGCAGGCTCTCGTACCAGGCCTCGGTGGCGTCCACGTCGAACGCGTGCGTCTCGTAGCCGCGCTTGCGCGCCCGCAGCACGAGGTCGCCCGCGCGCTCCGCGCGCATCTGCTCGTACCGCTTCAGGGTGTCTTCGACGCTCACGGTGTTCGTCGCGAACGCGATGCCGAGCGCGAAGGCATCCTCGAGCGCCGAGCACGCGCCCTGCCCGATGTCGGGCGCCGTGTTGTGCGCCGCATCGCCGAGGATCGCGACGCGCCCCTTCGCCCACGTCGAGAACGGCGTGATGTCCCAGATCTCGACGCGATTGAGGGATGCCTCGGGATCGATGGCATCCACCAGTGCCTGCACGCCGGGAGCCCACCCGTCGAACGCCGCCCGCAGCGGTGCGACGCCGTCGGCGCGATCGTACTCGAGTCCCGCCGGCTGCGGCACGTCGAACCAGAAGTAGAACCGGTCGCCCGCGACGGGCATGACCGCCGCGCGCTTGCCGTCGGCGACGTAGGTCGTCCACGCGGTGGCGCGGCCGACCGCGGCATCCGTCGGAATCAGCCCGTTGAAGTTGGTGTACCCGGAGTACTCGCGCACGATCTCGGGTGCGCCCTCGGGCTGCACGTAGTCGCGCGTGATCGAGCGAGCGCCGTCGGCGCCGATCAGCAGGTCGCCCGTGTCGGTCGTGCCGTCGGCGAACGTCACCGTGACCTGCGTGCCGTCGTCGGCGATCGCCACGACCTGGCGCCCGAGGTGGATGCGATCCATGCCGACGCGCTCCATCAGCAGCGCCTGCAGGTCGGCGCGCGCGACAGGGTACGGCTTCTGCCCCGACATCGCCGTGACCGGCGCCAGGGAGAAGTCGCACATCGTCTCGCCGGTGTGCCCGTCGAGGTAGACCATGTCGGCCATGTCGCCGCCGAGGGCCGCGACTTCCGCGCCGACGCCCAACCAGTTGAGCACCTTGACGCCGTTGGACCACAGCGACAGCGCCGCGCCGACCGGCTTGTTCTCACGCATCCGGTCGTAGATGACGACCTCGTGTCCGAGTCGTGCGAGCGCGATCCCCGCGCTCGTCCCGCCGATGCCCGCGCCCACGATGATGACCTTCACATCCGCAGGCTACGGAAGCTGTGTCACCGTCAGGTTTCGTGGCGCTACCGGGGCGTTACGCCGTCACGACCCGCGATATGTCGAGTACGCGAACGGGCTCAGCAGCAACGGCACGTGGTAGTGCGGACGGTCTGCGACGGTGAACGCGACCGTCACCGACGGGTAGAAGGTCTCGACTCCCTGCGCCGCGAAGTACGGCCCGGTGTCGAACCTCAGCGAGTAGTCGCCCGGCTCCAGCACGTCCGGACCGAGCGCGAGCCGCCCGTCGGCGTCGGTCTGTCCCGACGCGACGGCGACGCCGTCGGGTCCCGCCAGGGTCACCGCGACGCCCGTCGCGGGCACACCCGCGGTCGCGTCGAGGATGTGGGTCGTCAGGTGGCTCATGTCAGTCCTCCAGGCTTGAGCGCAGGCGCAGAAGCGCGATCTGGCGGAGCTGATCGCGCGCTTCGACGGCCTCGGCCGCGTCGTCGTTGCCCAGGCGGCGGCGCACTTCGGCGAGCATCTCTTCGGCACTGCGGCCCGCGGCGCGGATGAGGAACACGCGCCCGAACCGGGTCTCGTAGTCGGCGTTGGCCTGCGCCATGGCATCCGTCGTCGACGCGGATGCCGTCGCCATCGCCGCCTGCTCGCGGGTGCTCGCGACGGCTTCCGCCCCCGACCCCGCGGGCTTCTGCCCGATGCGCGGGTGGTGGGCGAGCGCGGCATCCAGGTCGGCGTCGGTCCAGCCGCGGGCGAGCGCGTCGGCGCGCGCGGTGACCTCGCCGACCGAGGCGTACGGCCGCGCCGCGACGACCGCGTCGACCCACGCGGGGACCGCCGCCCACACCGCGACCGTCGCCGCCGCTGTCTCGCGGTCAGCGGTGTTGAACTCCGAGAGCTGCATGCACCGACCGTATCGCCGCGGCGTTTCGGCCCCGTAACGTGCGCTCAGCGGCCCGGGTGGACGATCAGCCACTGCGCGACGACATCTTCGGTGCCGGTGTTGTGCAGCAGGTGCGGCACGGAGCACGGGTAGCTGATCGCGTCGCCGGCGCGCAGCGTCACCCGCTCGTCGTCGAAGTCGATCGTCAGCTCGCCCGCGAGCACCGTGCCGATCTCGTAGCCGTCGTGGCGGAACAGTCCGTCTTCGGGATGCGCGGTCGCTCCCGGCGGGTACGTCGTGATGAAGTAATCGACGCCGGGAGAGGGCACGGGCGAGATGCGCCGGAACGTCACGCCCCCCTCAAGCGGGATCTGCACGGCATGCCCCGCACGCTGCAGCGCGAACCCGTGGTGTTCGTCATCGTCGGCGGAACGATCGTCACCGATTCCGAACACGTCGGCGAGCGGCACATCCAGTGCGTCGGTGATCGCGATCAGACGCGCGATGCTCGGCTGCAGCACGCCGCGCTCGATCTGCGAGACGGCGCTCGGCGAGATCTCCAGCCTGGTGGCCAGCGCGCGGGCCGAGATGCCGCGCGCCTTGCGCAGTTCGCGCAGGCGCGCTCCGACCGGCGCGGTGGTCGCTTCGGGAGCGGCGGCGGGGTCGGCCATGGCTCCGATCCTAGACGGCGCATCGGGGCGGACGCCCCGGTCACGCCTCGACCGCACAGTGTGAAGTCGGAACTTCACAACGCTGTTACATCCGTGAAACCGATCGCGATGCGTGAAGGGATAGCTTCACATTCAGTTCCACCCGCCGCGGACTCCTCGTCGTGGTCACCCCATCCATGCACCACTCGCGAACCACCGGCCAGCGGAAGGCTCACTCATGTCGCAGCAACAGATCAATCCACCCACCACTCCACAGGACATCGTCGAAGCCGCGGGGCACCCCGTCGGCTCGGGCAACGTCAAGCCGGGCTACGACCCGCGTCTCGCGAACGAGGATCTCGCTCCCCTGCGCAAGCAGAAGTGGAGCTGGTACAACATCTTCGCGTTCTGGATGTCCGACGTGCACTCGGTCGGCGGCTATGTCACCGCGGGCTCGCTGTTCGCCCTCGGCATCGCGGCCTGGCAGGTGCTCGTCGCCCTCGTCGTCGGCATCGTCATCGTCCAGGTCTTCGCGAACCTCGTCGCCAAGCCCAGCCAGAAGACGGGCGTGCCCTACCCCGTCGTGAACCGTGCGATCTTCGGCATCAAGGGTGCGAACATCCCCGCCATCATCCGCGGCGTCATCGCGATCGCCTGGTACGGCGTGCAGACCTTCCTCGCGGCTGAGTCGCTCAACATCATCTTCCTCAAATTCATCCCGGGCTCCGAGGCGCTGCTCGACGTCGGCTTCCTGGGGCTGTCGGCGCTCGGCTGGATCTCCTACGCGATCCTGTGGGTCGCGCAGGTCGCCCTGTTCTGGAACGGCATGGAGGTCATCCGCCGCTTCATCGACTGGGCGGGCCCCGCCGTCTATGCCGTCATGATCGTGCTCGCCGTGTACCTCGTCTCGCAGGCGGGTTGGGAGAACATCGACCTGAACCTGTCGGATCCGGATTCCGCGCCCCAGGACTTCTGGGGAACGATCGGCCTCATGGTGATGGCCGTCGGCATCGTCGTCGCGTACTTCTCGGGTCCGATGCTCAACTTCGGCGACTTCGCCCGCTACGGCCGCTCTTTCCGCGATGTCAAGCGCGGTAACTTCTGGGGTCTGCCGGTGAACTTCCTGTTCTTCTCGATCCTGACGGTCCTCACGGCGGCGGCGACCCTGCCCGTCTTCGGTGAGCTGCTGGTCGACCCGATCCACACGGTGCAGGCGATCGACACGCCGTTCGCGATCCTGCTGGGCGGGCTCACGTTCGTCACGGCGACCGTCGGCATCAACATCGTCGCCAACTTCATCTCGCCCGCGTTCGACTTCTCGAACGTCGCGCCGCACCGCATCTCGTGGCGCATGGGCGGCATGATCGCCGCCGTCGGATCGGTCTTCCTCCTGCCGTGGAACTGGTACGCCGACGCGACCGCGATCCACTACTCGCTGGGTGTGCTCGCCGCCCTCATCGGCCCGCTGTTCGGCCTGCTGATCGCCGGCTACTACGTCGCGGCGCGCCAGCGCATCAAGGTCGACGACATGTTCACGATGTCCGAGCAGGGCGCCTACTGGTACCGCAAGGGCTACAACCCGAACGCGATGAAGACGCTCCTGGCAGCGGGCATCCCGACGGTCCTCCTCGCGATCCTGCCGAAGACGTTCGCCGACCTGGGGCTGTTCGACATCTCGTGGATCGGCAACTTCACCTGGTTCATCGGATGCGCTCTCGGCTATGGCCTGTTCATCCTGTTCGAGCGTCTCGACCCGCAGGTCCCGACGTTCGACGGCGAGGACGAGGGCATCTCGGACGGCACGATCGACGGCGCCGCCGCGACCGCGGACTCCGAGCCGCCCGCCATCTCGGCGGAGGTCCCCGTGGTCGTGGAGCACGGCGCGTGAGGATCACCCTCATCAACCCCAACACCTCCCGGGCGATGACGGCGAAGATCGCCGCCGCCGCCCGGGAGGCGGCGGGGCCCGGCGTCGTGATCGACGCGGTCTGCCCCGAAACGGGCGCCGCCGCGATCGAGTCGCACGTCGACGAGGTCCTCGCCGCCGCGGCGGTGGTCGACCTCGTCCGGCAGGACCAGCAGGCGGGGGGCAGTGACGCGTACGTCATCGCCTGCTTCGGGGATCCGGGGCTGGATGCCGCGCGGGAGCTCGTCGACGTTCCCGTCATCGGCATCGCGGAGGCCGCGATGCACGCCGCGACCCTCGCGGGACGCACCTTCGCCGTCGTCACGACCCTGAGCCGCACGCTCGGCCGCGCGCGCGACCTCGTGGCCCGCTACGGCATGGGCGACGCGGCCGTCTGGCTGACGGCCGCCGAGATCCCCGTGCTCGAGCTCGAGGACACCGGGTCGGAGGCCACGGCATCCATCACCCGTCTCTGCCACGAAGCGGTGCGCCGCGAGGCCGACGTCATCGTGCTCGGCTGCGCCGGGATGGCGGATCTGTGTCGCATGCTCACCGCGACAGCGGGTGTCCCCGTCGTCGACGGTGTCGCGTCGGCTGTGGGCCTCGCGACCGCGATGGTGCGGATGGGGCTGAAGACGAGCAAGCGCAGCGAGTACGCGAGCCCGCCCCGCCTCATCGCCGTGTGAGGCGCTGCCCCGCGGCCGCGGCCGGGGCCGGGGCCGGTGTCAGACGTGCTCGTCCACGCCGTGCACGAGGTCTGAGATCTCGCGCTTGTACGCGTTGAACGCGGGGGTCGTGACATCCCGCGGCTCCGGCAGGTCGATCGGCACGATGCGCGCGATGTGCCCGGGCACGCCGTGCGAGGCCCCACCGGTCATCACCACCACGCGGTCGGCGAGGAACACGGCCTCTTCGATCGAGTGCGTGACGAAGACGACGGTTGTGCGGGTCTCGAGGTGGATGCGCTTGAGCTCGGCCTGCAGGTCCGACCGCGTCAGCGCATCCAGCGCGCCGAACGGCTCATCCATCAGCAGCACGCTCGGCTCGTTCGCGAGGACGCGGGCGATCGCGACCCGCTGCTGCATGCCGCCGGACAGCTCGCCCGGGTACCGGTCGGCGAAGCGGCTGAGCCCGACGGTCTCGGTGAACCGGTCCGCAAGCTCGCGCACACGTGCGCGCGGCAGGCGCCGCCGTTTCGGGCCGTAGGCGATGTTCTCGCGCACCGTGAGCCAGGGGAACAGTCCATAGTCCTGGAAGACGACCCCGCGGTCCGGACCGGGGGCGGTCACGGGCCGCCCGCCGACCGTGACGCTGCCGCTCGTGGCGGGCTCGAATCCGGCGAGGATGCGCAGCACGGTGCTCTTGCCGCAGCCGGATGCGCCGACGACGGCGATGAACTCGCCCCCAGCGATGTCGATGTCGACGTCGGCGACAGCCTGCACGCCGGCCCATTCCGGGCCGTAGCGCTTGCCGAGATCCTGCAGGACGACGTCGGCGGTGGTCAGATCGGTCATGTGCTGTGCTCCCGTCACTTCACCAGGGGGCGCCCGCGCGTGAGCAGGCGGAAGGCTCCGACGAGGATGCGGTCGGAAAGGAAGCCGGCGAGGCCGATCACGATCATGCCGACGACGATCATGTCGGTGCGCACGACGTCGCGGGCGAGGATGATCGCAGAGCCGAGGCCGACGTTGACGCCGACGCTCTCGCCGAGCACGAGCACGACCCAGGCGAGCCCGAGCCCGACGCGCATTCCGTTGATGACGGCTGCCGCCGAGGCGGGCACGACGATCTGGCCGAGGATCTCCCACCGCCTGGCGCCGAGCATCTGCCCGGCCTCGATGAGCCGACCCGGGACCTCCTTGGATCCGCTGATCGCGCCGAGCACGATCGGGAAGAACGAGGAGAGGGCGATCAGGAAGATCGTCGCCTGGTCGCCCCAGCCGATGAGGAGGCCGACGAGTGGCACCCACGCCGTCGCCGGAATCGGCCGGAACAGGTTGATGAACGGATCGAACATCGCGTCCATCTTGTAGTAGCGGCCCATCAGGATGCCGAGGGGGATGGCCAGCACCGACGCGATGAGGAAGCCGATGAGCACCCGCAGCGAGGACGCCCCGAGGTTGACCCACAGGTCGCCGGAGAAGGCGTCGTCGCGGATGCCCCCGAACGCGTAGTCCCACAGCGACGCGACGACGTCGCCGGGGGCGGGCAGGTACCCCATCCGGATGCCGATGAGGGGAATCTCCCACGCCTGGTCGCGCCCCACCTGCCACAAGACGAGGAACAGGAACGGGATCGGGATCCCGAGGAGGATCCGCGTGAGGAGCGCGCGCTGATTGGGTCGTTGCGCGGGAGGGCGTCGGCGCACGGGTCGCGCCGTCGTCTGCGTGGCCATGCGGCCGCCCTTCTGGCGTGCGGGGGAGGCCGCAGCCGCCCCCGCACGCGCGATCACGAGGTGAAGGAGGTGTCCACGATGTCGTCGCCCGTGGGCGTCGTGGTGATGAGCCCGATCGAGGCCATCGCCTCGGCGAGGGCGGAGAGCTGTCCGACGTACTCGTCGGACAGATCCGAGCGCAGCCAGAAGTTCGCCAGCGCCGACGTGAACACGTCCTCGTCACCGCCGAACTCCTCGACCATGCCGGGCAGCCACTCCTCGATGTTGTCGGCCATGTAGGCGGTCGTCGCGGCGTGCGTGTCGACGACCTTCTGCACGAGCTCGGGGTTCTCCTCGATGAGCTTGCCGGTGGTGACCAGGCCGATGTTGACCTTGCCGATGGGCGTCGAGTACGGATCGACGACCTCGGTGCCGCCCGCGTTCTTCGCGATCGAGACGCCGATCTCGACGCCCATGAACGCGTCGATGTCGCCCGCGATGAACGCCGACGCCATCTCGGGCACGGGGATCACCGACAGCTCGAAGTCCTCGGGGGTGAGGCCGGCCTCATCGATCAGCAGGCGGAGGGCGACCTCCTGGGCCGAACCCTGGACGATGCCGATCTTCTTGCCGACGAGCTCGTCGAGACTCGACTCGCCGTTGCCGATGAAGCCGGATCCGCCGTCGGCGGCGCTCGCGATGATCTTGAGGTCGCGGCCCTGCGCGATGGAGGAGATCGTCGGGGTGACACCCGAGATCGCGAAGTCGATCGACCCCGACACGAGCGCGTCGGACAGGGCGGGCGTCGTGTCGAGCGTGACGACCTCGAACTTCACACCGTCGACGGCGTGGTCGTCGTAGAGGAACGGCTGGTAGAAGTGCGGCTGGCCGCGCAGGGTGCCGATCTTGACGGTGACGGTCTCGGCGGCATCCGACGACGCGGGTGTCGTGTCACCCGAGCTGCAGGCGGACAGGATGAGGACGGATGCCACGGCCAGCGCGGCGGCGATGCGAGGACGGAATCGTGCCATGTGAAGGACTCCCGGGTTCGGTCCGCCGACGACACGGCCGACGGACGGTGCGAGGTGCTGTGTGGCCCCAGTAAAGCGAGCGCGGTCGCGCTCGCCATGAAGGCGGTGTAACGGTTGTGTTAAGTCAGGACTGAACGCGCGCGGAGTCGGTCGCGCATACGATGGGTCGCGCACGAGGACCGGAGGATGCCGTGGAAGAGAGCCCCCTGCCCGCACAGATCGGTGCGCGACTGCGTCGGCTGCGGACGGCCTCGGGCCGCTCCCTCGCGTCGGTCGCACAGCAGCTCGGCATCTCGTCGAGCGCGCTGTCGCAGATCGAGACGGGCACGATGCGTCCCTCGGTCAACCGGCTCGTCGAGCTCGTCGCCGTGCTGGGCGCTCCCGTGTCGGCGATCTTCGATGATCTCGATCTGTTCGCACCCGACCTCGATCACGCCGCAGGTGACGTCGCCGAGCCCGTCCCGGGGGTCCTCGTCACGCAACCGGGCGAGGCTGCCCCCGCGCAGCTGGACCAGGGCGTCGTCTACCGGCGGCTGTCGCCGGCGCCTCTTCCCGGCGTGGACTTCTTCGAGTCGATCTACCCGCCTGGCTCCGCGTCGAGCGCCGACGGTGCGATGCTCGTGCATGACGGCCTCGAGTCGGGCTACGTGCGCTCGGGCGAGCTCACGTTCGAGTTCACGGAAGGCGCCGTGCGGCTCGGCGCAGGGGGGTCGCTCTCGTTCGCCGCGTCGCGGCCGCACCGCGTCGTCAATCAGACGGCGGAGGTGGCCTCGGCGATCTGGCTGACGATCCTCCCGGCGCGCGGCGCGTGAACCCCGCGGCGTTTCACACGCCCGTTACGTGGGGGTAATCGCTCGCGTCACGTTAAGCAATAGCTTTAGAAGCGTGAAGACCGGTGAAGTGCAGGTGGATGCCGCGGAGTTCGTGATCCGTGCGGAGCGCGCGTGGATCGACGGTGCGTTCCGCCCGGCCGAGGTCGTCGTGCGCGGCGGCGTCATCGCGGACGTCCGGGTGCCCCACGGTGCCCCGCGCGGCGCCGTCGAAGTGCCCGAGGACGCGGCCCTCGTCCCCGGTCTCGTCGACTCGCACGTGCACGTCAACGAACCCGGCCGCACCGAATGGGAGGGCTTCCGGTCGGCGACCCTCGCCGCGGCCGCGGGCGGCGTGACGACCCTCGTCGACATGCCGCTCAACTCGATCCCGCCGACGACGACGACCGAGGCCCTCGAGATCAAGCGGGCGGCGGCCGCGGCATCCGCCTATGTCGACATCGGGTTCTGGGGCGGCGCCGTCCCCGAGAACCTCGGTGCGCTCGGGCCGGTCCACGACGCCGGGGTGTACGGGTTCAAGTGCTTCCTCGCACCGAGCGGCGTCGACGAGTTCGGCCACCTCGATCGCGCCCAGCTCGACCGGGCGATGGCCGAGGTCGCGTCGATCGGCTCGCGCCTGATCGTCCATGCGGAAGACCCCGACCTCCTTTCCGGTGACGGGTCGCTCGGGCGCGGCTACGCAGCCTTCCTCGCGTCGCGCCCGCCGGCGAGCGAGGAGGCCGCGATCGACGCCGTCATCGCCGCCGCGCGGCGTCACGGCGCACGCGCCCACATCTTGCACTTGAGCGACGCCCGGGCTCTGCCCGCGATCGCCGCGGCGAAGGCCGACGGGGTCGACCTCACCGTCGAGACCTGCCCGCACTACCTGACGATCACCGCCGAGGAGATCCCCGACGGCGCGAGCGAGTTCAAGTGCTGCCCGCCGATCCGCGAAGCGGGCAATCAGGACCTGCTGTGGCAGGGCATCCTCGACGGAACGATCGACGCGATCGTGAGCGACCACTCGCCATCCACCGTCGACCTCAAGCGCTCGGGGAACGGCGACTTCGGTCTCGCGTGGGGCGGCATCGCCGGCCTGCAGGTGGGGCTCTCGGCCGTCTGGACCGAGGCGCGCCGCCGCGGCATCCCGCTCGACACCCTCCTGCCGCTGTTCACGACCGGTCCCGCGCGCGTCGCGGGGCTGACGGGCGTCGGCGAGATCGTCGTCGGCGCGCCCGCGCACCTCGCGGTGTTCGGCCTCGACGACACCCTGCGCATCGAGGCGCGCGCCCTGCAGCACCGCAACCCCATCTCGGCCTACGACGGCAAGGTCCTCACCGGACGCGTGCGCCGCACGTGGCTGCGCGGGCAGAGTGTGTACGACGCGAGCGAAGGCGGCGCCGGCGAGGCGCCGTGGCTGAGGCGCCCACCGGCGGGCCGCCTCCTGTCGAGAGGAACGGCGTGAGCGAGATCCTGCAGCCCGGAGTCGGGCCCATCCCCGGCGACCACTACGTCGCCGCGTCGCCGCAGACGGTGCTGTGGGGGAGGTTGCCGTGCGAGACGGATGCCCCGGTGCTGGCCGTTCCGGCCGGGGCGACCGTCACGTTCGACACCGTCAGCCACGAAGGCATCCTGCCTGATCAGGGGCAGGATCCGTTCGTCTACTTCACGGGACACGGGGTCGCGCCCGAGGCCGTGCTCACCGACGCGATCGAGATCGCGGCATCCGTCCCCCGCGACGCCGCCGCCGACGGGCCGCACGTCGTCACGGGTCCCGTCTTCGTTGAGGGAGCCGAGCCCGGCGACCTGCTCAAGATCACGGTCGTCGATCTCGCACCGCGCGTGCCGTACGGCGTCATCTCGAACCGGCACGGCAAGGGGGCCCTGCCCGGCACGCTGCCGCGCGGCCCCGAGAACGTCAGCGTCTTCACGCCGGTGGCCGGCGGCGCGGGACGCCTGCCGCTCGTCGAGGGTGGCGAGCGCGTCGTGGGCTTTCCGCTCGCGCCGTTCCTCGGCACGATGGGCGTCGCCGTAGCGGGCCCGGAGCGCCCGCACTCGGTGCCCCCCGGGTCGCACGGCGGCAACATCGACATCAACCTTCTCGTGGAGGGCACGGTCCTGTACCTGCCCGTGCAGGTGCCGGGCGCCCTCGCCTACGTCGGCGACCCGCACTTCGCGCAGGGCGACGGCGAAGTAGCCCTGACGGCGCTCGAGGCATCCCTGCGCGCGACGCTGCGCTTCGAGGTCGTGCCGCGCGCCGAGGCGCTCGCCGCCTTCGGCGAGGTCACCGGCCCCCTCGTGCGGACGGGCGAGTACCTCGTGCCGACGGGCCTCGACCCCGACCTCAACGAGGCGATGCGCAAGGCAGTGCGCGCGGCGCTCGAACTGCTCGCGGCCCGGTACGGCATGGCCGAGCACCTCGCCTACGCGTACCTGTCGGCGGCCACCGACTTCGACATCTCGCAGGTCGTCGACATCGTGTGCGGCGTGCACGCCCGCATCCGCGAGGCCGACTTCGCCGGCGTCGAGACGGCGGGTGACGCGTGAGCGCGGCGCATAACTCAGGCTGTTCGGGGCTCAAGCCGGGGTCTCGACGTCCGCGGGCGGGGTTCTGCCTGAGTTGTGCGCCCGCGTCGGCGGAGAGGGGTGACGCGTGAGCGAGATCCCCGCCGACCTGCGCGCGGCTTTCGACGCGTACGAGGCCGCGATCCTCGCGAACGACCTCGATGCGCTGGATGCCGCGTTCGCGCCCGGCGCCGAGACGATGCGCGGTGACGGTGCGGGCCTGCTCGTCGGGCACGACACGATCAGCGCGTTCCGCGGCGTGCGCGGCGGGGTTCCGCCCCGGACGATCGAGCGCATCGAGTACCGCCCGCTGGCAGACGACGTCGCGCTGCTCGTGTCGGTCTCGCGCTTCCGCGGTGGTGGCACGGGACTGCAGACGCAAGTCTGGGAGCGCCTCGACGGGCGCTGGCTCATCACGGCCGCCCACGTCACGCCGCGCGCGCAGGCGCTCGACCGGTCGGTCTGGCGGTCGGTCGGTGACCCGCTGTTCCAGGGCGCGTGGGAGGGTCCGCTCGAGGGCCTCACCGTCGCCGTCAAGGACCTCTTCGCGATCAATGGCTACCGCATCGGCGCCGGCAACCCCACCTACCTCGACTCGGCGCGCGCCGAGACGACGACGGCTCCCGCCGTCGCCGACCTGCTCCGCGGCGGCGCGTCGCTGCGCGGCATCGCCCGCACCGACGAGTTCGCGTACTCGATCGCGGGCGACAACGCGCACTACGGCACCCCGCCCAACGGAGCCCTCCCGGGAGCCCTGCCCGGCGGCTCGTCGAGCGGACCGGCGACCGCCGTCGCGACGGGCCAGGCCGACATCGGCCTCGCGACCGACACCGCCGGCAGCGTGCGCGTGCCCGCGTCGTACCAGGGGCTGTGGGGTCTGCGCACGACGCACGGCCTCGTGCCGCGGCAGGGCCTACTCCCGCTCGGGCAGAGCTTCGACACCGTCGGCTGGCTCACGCGCGACGGCGCGACCCTGCAGCGCGTCGCGGACTGGTGCCTCAGCTACGACGGGTCGGACTCGACCGAGTCGGTCTTCGGTGAGTCCGGCGCCGACCTGCCCTGGCGCTTCGTCATCCCGGCCGAGGCGCTGGATGCCGCAGATGCCGCCACGCGCGCCGCGTTCGAGGCCTTCGTCGCGGCATCCGCTCTGCCGGTCGAGACCGCCTCGATCGGCGACCTCGACGACTACCTCGTGCCGTTCCGCACGGTGCAGGGCGCGGAGGCCTGGCGCAACAACGGCGACTGGCTGCGCGCGCATCCGGGCGCCACGGGACCGGCCGTCGCCGAGCGCTTCCGTGCGGCCGCCGCCGTCACGGCGGCCGACGAGGCCGCCGCCCGTGCCGCCCTCGCTCCGCTGCGCGCGCGGCTGACTGACCTCGTGACGGATGCCGTCTTGATTTTGCCGACTGCGCCTGGCCCCGCCCCCGCGCGGACGGCCCGCGGCGAGGGCATCGACGCCGTGCGCCAGGCCACGCTGCGGCTCAC
>JAEYAG010000077.1 GCA_023451265.1 Actinomycetes bacterium
GGAGGGCCCGCTTGACCGAGCCGCCGACGGAGGTGGGAGCCGCGGCCGTGGCGGCCGCCGCGGTCGCGGTTCCGCCGACGCGCGGCGCGCGCGGGTCGCGCACGGCGGCGACGGCCTCGTCGATGAGGGCGGCGGGCTGCTCGATTCCCTTCTTCACCGGCACCCGCACCACGGGTTTGCCGGCGAAGCGCTGCTGGTCGCGCACGTCGACGTCGACCGCGAAGATCACCGCGTCGGCGTCGTCGATGACCTGCTGCGGCAGCGCCTTGTAGCCCGACGAGCCCTGCGGCTCGACGGCAAGGTCGACGCCCGCCTTCTGACCGGCGGCGGTGAGCGCGTCTGCGGCCATGAAGGTGTGTGCGATTCCGGTGGCGCACGCCGTGACGGCGACGATGCGGGCCGGTCGCCCGTCGACGGTGAGTCCGGCGGCGGGCGCCGGCGCACCCGCCGGGGCGGCTGCCGGCGATGCCGGAGCATCCGCCACCGCCTCCTGCACGAGCGCGACGACGTCCTCCGGAGTCGTGGCGCCGCGCAGCCCGGCGGTGAAGTCCTCGCGCATGAAGGCGCGCGCCAGGCGCGAGAGCACAGCGAGATGCTCCTCCGCGGCGGTGTCGGGCGCCGCGATCAGGAAGACGAGATCGGCCGGGCCGTCCTCGGCCCCGAAGTCGACGCCGGGCTTGAGTCGGGCGAAGGCGAGCGTCGCCTCGGTCACGGCGCGGCTCTTGGCGTGCGGGATGGCGATGCCGCCGGGCAGGCCCGTCTCGTCGGTCTGCTCGCGCTTCCAGGCGTCGGCGGCGAGAGCGGCCGCGTCGGTCGCGCGACCGGTCGCCGCGACGCGCGCCGCGAGCGCGTCGATGACGGCTCGCTTGTCGGTGCCGATCGGCTCGTCGAGACTGACGAGTGCCGGCGTGATGATCTCTGACACAGTGACCTCCAGTGGTTCTGTCTCGGGTGGTTCGGTGGGAGGGCTTCAGGGGGCGAGGGCGCGGACCGGCACGTCGCCGGGCAGCAGGTCGGCGGGTGTGGGGGCCTGCGTGCCGGGCAGGGCGGCTGCGGCCGATCCGTACCGGATGCCGCTGCGCAGGCATTCCTCGGGCGATGCGCCTGCGGACTCTGCGAGCAGGAAGCCGGCGAGGGAGCTGTCACCGGCGCCCACGGTGCTGCGCACCCGAGTCGGCGGCGGGGTGCCGTGCCAGGCGCCGGATGCCGTGACGAGCACGGCACCGGCGGCACCCAGCGTGACGAAGGCCGCGCCGACCCGCGCCGGGATGAGATCGGCCGCGGCGACGCGCACCGCGTCGGCGAGGTCGCGGCCGGCGTCGAGCGCGGTACCGGTCAGTTCGGCGAGCTCGTCGTCGTTCGGCTTGATCAGATCGGGGGCGCCGTCCGCCACGACGGCGTGGAGCGCCGCGCCCGAGGTGTCCACCGCGATCCGAGGCGGGTCGCCGGCCGCACGCACGGCGCGGATCACGTCGACGTAGAAGCCGTCCGCAACGCCGGGCGGCAGCGAACCGGCCAGCACCAGCCAGCGCGCGCCGTGCGCGGCCTGGACGGTCGCGGCCACGAGCGCCTCGGCATCCGCCTGCGTGCGCGTCACGCCCGGCAGGTTCACCTTCGTCGTCACGCCTCCCCCGTCGACGATCGTGAGGTTGGCGCGCGCCGCGCCGGGCAGCGGCACCGGCACGACCGGGACGGCGGCCGAGCGCAGCACGCCCGCGAACGGGTCGTCGGCGTCGAGGGGCAGGACGGCGGCGCTGCGCATCCCGGCGCCGACGACGACACGCGTGACGTTGATGCCCTTCCCGCCAGCATCCTCTCGGACCGAGAGAGCCGACTGCACCTCGCCGACGCGCAGCGGCGTCGACAGTGTCACGGTGCGATCGAGCGAAGGGTTGGCCGTGAGGGTGACGATCATGCGACCCACACCTCCACGTCGGCCGCCTCGAGGCGTTCGGCGAGCTCGTCGCCCGGCGCGGCGTCGGTCGCGAGGATGTCGAGATCGTCGAGACGGGCGAAGGAGATCAGGAGCTCGGCGTCGAACTTGTCGGCGTCAGCCAGCACGACCACACGCCGCGCCGCCGAGATGATGGCACGCTTGACGGCGGCCTCGTCGGGATCGGGGGTGCTGAGACCGAACGTCGCGGACAGTCCGTTGGTGCCGATGAAGGCGAGATCGGGACGGAGGCGCGAGATGGCGTCGACGGTCTGGGCGCCCACGGCGGCCGCCGTCAGGCCGCGCACGCGCCCGCCGATCGCCGTGAGGCCGAGGCCTGGAGCACCCGCGAGCAGGTGCGCGATGGTCATCGAGTGGGTGACGACCTCGAGGGGACGGATGCCGGCGGAGCGCTGCACCAGCAGGTGCGCCAAGGCGGCGGTCGTCGTTCCGGCGTCGATGTAGATCGACCCGCCGTCGTCGGCACCGACCGCGTCGAGAGCGCGGGCGGCGATGGCGAGCTTGACGTCGCCGCGCTGCTGCGTGCGCTCGGCCAGCGACGTCTCCGCGGTGCTGACCTTCGTTCGGGCCACCGCACCACCGTGCACACGGCGGATGTGACCCCCCGCTTCGAGGTGGTCGAGGTCCCGACGGACGGTTTCGGTGGTCACGCCGAAGCGTCGGGCGAGGTCCACGACGACGACACGACCCTCGGTCGCCACCAGGTGCTCGATCAGCTGCTGCCGCTCCGTCGCGTACATGTTTCCTCCTCGAATACCCACACGGTACAACACAACCACAGACTAAACAAGACTCGGCCGGCGTCACGGCCCCGGGACGAACCGTTTTGTGGGTCATCTACAAGAGACTGAGCGTCACGCCGGATGAGACTTGGTGTCACACGGAATCTCCGCCGGTCTTTCCCCCGACGACGGACGTGCGCTGTTACGGTCATCACGCTCTGACGACACACCGACGGCGGCCGCCGGCCGCGCGAGGCGAGGATCCCCCGATGATCCGTCGTCATCCGGTTCGCCGGGAGCACCCACCACGCCTGCAACGACGCAGACGCGAGAGACCGGAGTCCTCAATGACGAGAACCGCGACGCACACCCACGGCTGGGGAATGCGCATCACCGCCATCGTGCTCGGCATCCTGCTGGCCGCGATGACGACCATGTATCTGCTGACGGCGGCGAAACTGTCCGACGGTGCCGCGCAGGTGGATGCCGGCGCAGCCCAAGCCTCAGACGGATCGCAGGACCTCGCCGACGGCGCGGTCTCGCTCGCCGACGGCGCGGCGGACCTGTTGGCGGGTGCGGAGAAGCTGGATGCCGGGGCCACTTCCGCCGCGACAGGTGCGACGACCCTGTCCGACGGCGCCACGAGCGCCGCCACGGGCGCACAGGCGCTGTCCGCCGGGGCCGGCACGCTCGCCGCCGGGGCAGCGGCCGCATCGACCGGCGCGGCGAAGGTCCGGGACGGTGCGGCATC
>JAEYAG010000100.1 GCA_023451265.1 Actinomycetes bacterium
CGCGCTGGGCGAGGGCGACGTCCTCCCCCGGCTGCGGGTCGACCTGCTCGATCTGGGCGAGGGCCGCGCGCAGCTGCTCAGCCTCGGCGGCGCGCTCGGCACCGCGCTCGGTGAGCTCGGTCAGTTCGGCCGCGAGTTCGCGCTGCCGGGCGAAGGCTTCTCGGTAGGCCGCGAGAGCCGCCGCGATCTCCTCGCCGCCGAACCGGTCGAGCGCGTCGCGCTGCGCCGCGCCGGACCGCAGTCGCAGCTGATCGGACTGACCGTGCACGACGACGAGGTGCTCGGCGAGGTCGCCGAGCACACCGGCCGGCGCCGACCGGCCGCCGACGCTCGCGCGGCTGCGGCCCTCGGCGGTCACGGTGCGCCCGAGGTACAGTTCGGCACGGCCGTCGCCGATCGGCTCGACGTCGCCGCCGGCCCCGCTGACGCGATCGGCGACCGGGCCGGCATCCGGCACGATCCACACACCCTCGACGACCGCCTGATCGGCGCCGGAGCGGACGACCCCCGAGTCGGCGCGGGCGCCCAGCAACAGCCCGAGCCCCGTCACGACCATCGTCTTGCCGGCGCCGGTCTCACCGGTGATCGCCGTGAAGCCCGGCCCGATGGGAAGGGTGGCCTGCGCGATCACCCCGAGGTCGCGCAGGGTCATCTGCTCGATCACACCGCACCCGTCCCGGGATGCGCCGCGCTGGACGACGGACCGCGCCACCCCACCACCGGAAGCTGGAACTTGCGCACCAGGCGGTCGGTGAACGGTGCCGGGTGCAGCCGGGCGAGCCGCACCGGTTCCGGGTCGCGGCTGACGACGACGCGTGCGCCGGGAGGCAGGTCGTGCGAGCGCCGCCCGTCGCACCACAGGATGCCGGTGCCGTCGGTGCGGGCGAGCACCTCGATCGCGACGGTGGCTTCCGGTCCCACCACGAGCGGCCGGGCGAACAGGGCGTGCGCCGACAGCGGGACGACCGCGATGGCCTCCACGGTCGGCCAGATCACCGGTCCTCCGGCGGAGAAGTTGTAGGCGGTCGAGCCGGTCGGCGTCGCGATGACGACGCCGTCGCAGCCGAACGTCGACAGCGGGCGGCGATCGATCTCGATGACGACCTCCATCATCCGCTCCCGCGCCGCCTTCTCGACCGTGGCCTCGTTGAGCGCCCACGTGTCGTAGATGACCGCCCCGTCGGCGTCCTTCACCCGCACCGCGAGGGTCATGCGCTCCTCGACCTCGTAGTCACGGTCGATGACCCGCCGCATGGCGTCGTCGATGACGTCGGCTTCGATCTCGGCGAGAAAGCCGACGTGGCCCATGTTGATGCCGAGGATGGGCGCGGTGCCGTCGCGGACGAGCTCCGCGGCGCGGAGGATCGTGCCGTCGCCGCCGAGGACGATCGCGATCTCGATGTCGGTGACGTCCACGTCGGCGCCGAGCCCCGCGATCGGGCCGAGGTCGGCCAGCGCGGCCACCAGTTCCGGGTCGTCGATCGCCAGCACGGGACGTGCGCCCGAGGCGAGCACGGCGGCGATGACACGGCGCGCCGCCGCGACGGTGTCGTCGCGACGCGCGTGCGCGACGACGAGGATGTTCCGCGTCGGCTGGGTGGTCCCGCCCATCATGTCGCTCCCGCCAGTCGATTGACAGCCTGCAGATATTCTGTCGGATTGCCCGCCTCGGCCCCGTCGCCGGCGGCCCGGGGACGCAGGTGCACGAGGAACTCCCGGTTGCCGTGCGTGCCCGCGATCGGCGAGGCGAGCACTCCGGCCGTGCCGAGGCCGGCATCCCACGCCGACCACAGCACGCCGGCGACGGCGTCGGCGCGCGCCGCGGCATCCGTCACGAGGCCTTCCCGCACGCCGGTGCGGCCGACCTCGAACTGGGGTTTGACGAGCAGCACGACGTGCGCGTCGGCGCCGATCACTGCGGCGATCGCCGGCAGCACGAGCGTCAGCGAGATGAACGAGAGATCGCCGGTGACGATCTCGGGGCGGATGCTGTCGCCCGCCGCCTCGGCGAGGGACGGCACCGTCATGTACCGGACGTTGAATCCCTCCACGACTGTCACGCCGGGGTCGGCGGCGATGACCGGGTCCAGCTGCCCGTGGCCCACGTCCACCGCGAGCACTCGCGCCGCGCCGCGCTCGCGCAGCACCTGCGTGAACCCGCCGGTGGAGGCGCCGAGGTCCAGGCACGTCCGTCCGGCGACATCGACGCCGAAGCCGTCGAGGGCGGCGATGAGCTTGTGCGCGGCACGGCTGACGTAGTGGTCGCTGGCGGCGACGGCGATCTGCTGATCGTCACCCACCCGCATCGATGCCTTCACGACCGGCTGGCCGTCGACGGACACCAGTCCCGCCGTGATCAGCTGCGCGGCGTGCGTGCGCGACCGGGCCAGTCCCCGTTCGGCGACCGCCGCATCGAGACGCTGTGTCACTGGTCCCGCGGCCCGGACTCCAGGCGCCGGGCCAGGTCGTCGTGCAGCGCGGCGTACGCCGCGGCGCGCTCACCGAGCGGCTGCCCCTCGATCACCTCGAGCGCTGACAGCAGATCCTCCCGGCGGCCGTGGCCATCGGGGTCGCGAGCGTCGGCGGCATCCATCGGCATGCGCTCAACGATACCGTCCACGCACGGCGACGGGCGGGGTGCGCGCCGCGCGGGTCAGGGCCGGTGGAACGGGTCGGCGTAGAGCTGCTCGGGCACGCGGAAGCCGTAGATCGCGCGACCGCTGGCCCAGATCGCCGCTGCGCCGGCGCGCACCAGATCGATCGGCCGTGTGCCCGCGGCGACGATGTGGATGTCGGCGCCGTCGATCCGCACGGCCGCGTCGCGCACGCTCGTCACGTCGCCGCGCACCACCGTCTCGGGGTACTCCTCGTGCAGCTCCCGCAGGTCGCCGAGGATGTAGGTCGGGCGGGAGGTCTGCGGCGCCGCGAGCACGTGCTTCGGCCGGTCGATCCCGGTGAGCACCAGTGCCGACTCGATGCCCGCCGCCTGTGCGCCGGCGATGTCGGTGTCGAGGCGGTCGCCGATGAAGAGCGGATGCCGGGCCCCGAACCGGGCGACGGCTTCGTCGAAGATCGGCCGCTCCGGCTTGCCCGCGACGACTGCGAGACGGCCGACCGCGGTGTGGACGGCCGAGACGAGCGTGCCGTTGCCCGGTGCGACGCCGCGGGCCTGCGGAATCGTCCAGTCCGTGTTCGTCGCGATCCAGGGGATGCCGCCCTCGTGCTCCGGCGTCGCCAGCGCGTACGAGGCCTCAGCGAGGTGCTCCCAGCCGACGTGCGGCGCGAACCCCTGCACGACGGCGGCGGGCGCGTCGTCGGCGCTGCGCGTCACGACGAAACCGGCCTTCTCGACCTCGAAGACGAGGCCATCTCCCCCGACGACGAGGATCGTCGCTCCGGCGGCTACCCGCTCCCGCAGCAGGCGCATCGCCGCCTGCGGGCTCGTGACGACGTCTTCCGGCCGGGTCGCCACGAGACCGAGTTCGCGGAGGTGTTCCGCGACGACCGCATCCCGACGAGAGGCGTTGTTGGTGATGTAGCCGAGCCGGCGTCCGCCGGTCGCCGCCGCATTGAGACTCTCGATCGCATGCGGCAGCGCGCCAGGGCCGGCGTAGACGACGCCGTCGAGGTCCGCCAGCACGGCGTCCACCCCGTCGAGAGGCGTGCGCGGTGCGCGGCTGCCGAACAGCGCCATCAGCGCTCACCCTCAGCGGTGTCCTCGGTGTTCTCGTCGGCGTGGTCCCCCGTCTGGTCGTCAGCGGGCAGCGGAATCTCTTCCACTTCGTCGATCTCCAGCACTTCCCGGTCGGCATCGCGGGCGCCGATGGCTTCTTCCGCGATCTCGGCGCGCCGCTGCCACGCCGCGGCCTCGTCGGTGCGGCCGAGTTCCTCGAGGACGGCGGCGCGGGCGGCGAACAGGCCCGGGCTCCAGGCGAACGCACGGTCCGGGTCGAGTTCGGGGATGTCGAGCTCCTGCAGGGCCCGCTCCGTCTCGCCGAGATCCAGCCGGGCACCCGACATCGCGATCGCCAGTTCCACGCGCACTTCGGTGGGCAGGGTGCTCCGGTCGACGGCGCGCCCCACCTCGAGCGCGCGATCGGGACGTCCCACGCCGCGCTCGCTGTCTACGAGCAGCGCGATCTGGTCGTCACGGCCGGAGATCCGGCGGTAGGTGCGCAGTTCCCGCACCGCGAGGGCGAAGTCGCCGAGCGCGTACGCGGTGATCGCGACGGTCTCACGGACGATCGCGATGCGTCCCGCGCTGCGGGATGCCGCGAGCGCGTGCTGGTGCGCGAGCTCCGGGTCATCGTCGATGAGGCGCGCGGCCATCGCCAGGTGACGGGCGACCTGCTCGGCGTTCTCTTTGCTGAGGGTCTTCAGCTCGTTGCGGGCAGCCCCGTTGAGATCCTGAGGGGTCACCTCTGCGGGCAGCGGCGGCGCCGGCGGACCGACGCGACGGTCGGAATCCTGCGGGGGCCGGCTCGACCGGCGCTCGCCGTCGCGCTTCGCATACGGCTTCTTGTCACCGTCGCGCTTCGCGTACGGCTTCTTCTCGCCGTCGCGCTTGGGGTAAGGCTTCTTGTCACCGTCGCGCTTGGGGTACGGCTTCTTGTCACCGTCGCGCTTCGCGTACGGCTTGTTGTCACCGTCGCGCTTCGCGTACGGCTTCTTCTCGCCGTCGCGCTTGGGGTACGGCTTCTTGTCACCGTCGCGCGGGGACAGCTGCTTCCGTTCGCCCCTGCGCGGACGTCGTTCCTCGGCCATTGCTGCTTCCTCTCACGCGCGTGTTAACGAGAAATGGCCACCCATCACTGGGTGGCCATTTCACGAAAGAAGTCCGGCGGTGTCCTACTCTCCCACAGGGTCCCCCCTGCAGTACCATCGGCGCTGTGAGGCTTAGCTTCCGGGTTCGGAATGTAACCGGGCGTTTCCCTCA
>JAEYAG010000177.1 GCA_023451265.1 Actinomycetes bacterium
ATCTGGATGCCGTCTTCCCCGACGACCGCACGCTCGCCGCCGTGTCCGCCCGCATCCGCGCGGAGCACTCCTTCGACGCGCGGGCGGCCGTGCTGTGCGACGCCGTCGCGGGCGTCGCCTGATCACACGACCGCGTCGCCACGCCTCCGGCGGAGCCTGCGCCGCACCGCGAGCGCCGGCCCCAGCACCCGTCGCAGCCGCGCCCCCAGCCCGGGGAACCGGCTTCGCGCGGCGATCCGGGCGAAGTCCCGGTAGCGTCCCGTTCCGAAGTGTCCCGCGCGATCGAGCAGGGCGACCTGCCGCGCGACTGTGGCGGGCACGAGTGCGGTGAACTGATCGAGGTCGAACTCCAGCGCGGTGTGACTGAGGGCGAAATAGTCCGGGGTGAGGACGGTGTACGTCGTGTACCCCGCCTCGGCGGCCGCATAGGAGGGCATGCGCTCGAGGATGTGGGCGAGGCCCCCGTCGCGATACGCCTGCGCGCCCCCGAAGTCCGCATACTCCCACTGGCGCCGCAGCAGGGGACGCAGCGCCTCCGGACGGGCGATGAACATGGAGCCGTAGGGGGCCAGCGGCGAGCTGTCGTCCACCGGCACCTCGATCCCCAGCTCCTGGCACAGCCGCTCGAATCCGGGGCGGTTGGCCCACCATCCGTGTCCGAGCGTCGGGTAGCCGACGTGGATCGCGGGCGGATAGACGATGCCCACCTCGGGATGCCGCTGGAACAGCGCGAGCACGTTCGCGGCGTGCCCGCGACCGGCGAGCAGGTTGTCGAACTGCTGCTGCGCGAAGTGCCGGCCGATGTTGTAGCCGTCCTGCGGCGTCTTCTTGGAGTGCAGCTTGACCACGAGGTCGTAGCCGCCGTCGGTCAGGACGTCGCGCAGCCCGACGAGGAAGGCGCTCTGATCCCGACCGTCGTTGGAGGCAACGACGCGTACGTCCACGCTGCGCGGCGGGTGCGCGCGTTCGGCGATGGCCGCACGGATGCGGGCGGCCCGGGTCTCGTCCGGCGTCGTGACGAAGAGGTCGTAGCCGTCGGGTAGGTGATCGGCCCGATCGAGGATGTCCGCCGTCATCTCGTCATAGAAGATGTGCGCCGCGACAGCCACGCGCAGGTGTCGCTGCACGTCGTACGCGCCGCCCTCGGGCGCGACGACCTCCAAGAGCGCCGCGTTGGCGCTGAGGATCTTCGGCTGCACGTTGCGGGCGAGATCGGTCCACATCGCACGGCGCGGGTAGCCCTGCTCGACCATTGCCGCAGCGACGTCGCGACCGATCACGCCGTGCTCCGCCAGTTCCAGCGGAGAGTGGAAGAAGACCCTGCGCTTGACGATCGGGCAGCCGGCGGCGATGAGGGCACCGGGCTCCCACAGCGAAGGGTTCTCGGTGCGCAGCTCCTCCAGCGGGAAGGCCGCGGCGTGGATGTAGTCGAGCCGGGCGAAGTGCTCCGTGAAGACCGTCTCATGCCGCAGGACGGCGTCGCGGTACCCGGACACCTCTCCGAGATCCGCCCAGTACCGCTCCCAGTCGTCGGTGCGCATCAGCCGGGCGCGCACCGCGATCCAGTGGGATTGCAGGTGGTAGGGGGCGTGGCCGCGTCCCGTCAGGGGATGCGGCGTCGCCGGCGCGTGAGCGGTCATGCCCCAGAAGTCCACCGCACGCGCATCCATGCCCGCGAACAGCGGCCCGAAGTCGGCCAGCGGGCCGTACCACGTGCTGTTGGTGAAGATCACTTCGTCGTACTCGCGCAGGCGCGCGCCGAGCCGCTTCACGGCGAAGCTGTGGGCGCCGATGTCGAGGCCGGAGTTCTCCCGCTCCAGGACGAGGACGCTGAGCTCGCCGAGGCGCTCGCGCGACGCCGCCGCCAGCGGGCCGTTGACGACCACGAACACGTCGGCGTGTGCGGCCAATCCCGTCAGCGCATGCGCCACGAAGTCCTCGACGTGTCCGCGGCGATCGTAGAACGCGTAGACGACGGCGCGGCGGCCGCCCGGCGGGAAGGACACGGGCCCCGCGATCGGCTCGCTCATCGGGACCTCACCCCCGTCCGCACCGCGCGCCGAACGCTGCCGGCGAGTCTCCTCAGCACCCGGAACGCCGGAAGCAGCGGGTGTGTGCCGTCGGGATGGTTGAGCCGGGTGTGCATGCGCAGCAGCTCGCGCGGCGCGACCGATCCGCGCCAGCCCGCCCGCTGCAGGAACTGGATCTGTTCGAGCCGGTAGCCGTACGTCGTGGCCAGGAGGCGGTCGAGACTGTACTCGAGCTGGGAGTGCGACACGGCGGCCGGCTCCCTGCCGATCAGCGTCCTGGTGTAGAAGCCCGCTTCGCCCGCGGCGTAGGCGAGGAGCTGTTCGGCGAGCTCGGGCCCCGGCGCGTCCGCGCGCACAAGCGCCCGGATCGCGGCGGGACGGGCCATCCATAGGCCTGCCGCCGGATACAGCGGGCCGAACTCGTCCACCGGCACCCGGATCCCCAGACGATCGCATGCCGCAGCGACCCGGGGACGATCGGTGGGCCAGCGCTGGGTGCGGTCCTCGGAACCCAGGCGTGGCATCGCGGGGAACAGCAGGCCGAGCCGGGGCTCCCGGTCGAACAGGCTCAACGCCGTCCGGGCGGAATCCGCGTCCCAGAGGAACGATGCGCGCTGTTCGCGGAGCACCGTCCGCGCGACGCCGCTGTCCGGCTCTCGCACGCTCACGCCGTCGATCACGATCAGCACGTCGGCGCGGTCCTCGTCGACGAGATCCGCGAAACCGGAGAACGCCCCGCCCCCGTCGGCCTCGGCGCTCGGCTCGGCAGCGAGCCCGGCGGCCAGTGCCGCCGCATGGACCTCCGCCGCAGCCGCCGCGTCCTCGGCGAGGAGTCGCACCGGCGTCCCGGCGGGGAGAGCCGACAGCGGTTCGGCCAGCAGGGGGAAATCCCCCGCCCGGGCACCGCGGACGACGACGTGGACGCGCGCCGCGCCGGCTGCGTCCGGGCGTGCGGCCGTGGGATCGGCGACCGTCAGGAGCGAGAGATCGGCGTTGAGCGTGCGCGGCGGGACGTTGCGCGCGAGATCCTCCATCACGAGATCGGTGGGGTAGCCGTAGCGGCGCAGCGCCGAGAGCAGGTCCTGACCGATCACCGCGTGGCGGACGAGGAACGTCGGGTGGTGGAAGAACGGACGCCGCTTCATGAGCGGGCACCCGTCGCGTACCAGCAGGTCGGCGTGGAAGATCGCGGGATGCTCGCTGGGGTAGCCCGATGAGGGGAACGCCACGTCCGCCACGTAGCCGGCGCGTTCGAAGGTCTCGGTGAACACCGTCTCGTGGCGAAGGATCGCGTCGTTGTAGCTGCTGATCTCCGGAAGATCCCGCCAGTACCGCCGCCACATCTGCGAGGCGAACATCTCCCGCCGCACCACGATCCAGAACGACTGCAGATGCCGGGGCATCACCCCCACGCCCGTGAAGGGATGCGGACGCTGTTCGGGGTGCTCCGTCATCCCCCAGAAGTGGACCTCGCGCGCGTCCATCCGCTCGAAGACGGGTCCGAAGGATCGCACCGGGCCGTACCAGGTGTCGTTGGCCAGCACGATCTCATCGAACTCCTCGACACGCTCGCCGAGGTGGCGCAGCGCGTCCCGATGACCTGCGATGTCGAATCCGACGTTGGGGCGCAGCAGGATCTCATCGCATGCCGGTTCGAGCGCGGCACGTCCGGTGTCACTGAGGGAGCCGTTGACGACGACGAGGATGTGGTCGGCGTGAGGGCGCAGGCCCGCCAGCGCATAGGGGATGTACTCCCCGACATCGCCTCGGCGGTCGTAGACCACGTAGACCAGGAGCCGTCGGCCGCCCTGCGGGAAGGACGAGGGGGGGATGACCCCCGGGGCGTTCACCCCGCGCCCTGCTCGAGGATCTTGAGCAGGTACTGTCCGTAGCCGCTCTTGACGAGGGGCTCAGCACGCTCGCGCAGCTCGTCGTCCGAGAGGAACCCGAGCCGCCAGGCCACTTCCTCGGGCGCACCGATGGACAGGCCCTGCCGCTTCTGGACCGTGCGGACGAACTCGGTGGCCTCGCTGAGGGAGTCGAACGTCCCGGTGTCCAGCCATGCCGTGCCGCGCGGCAGCAGCTCCACCTGCAGACGACCCGCTTCGAGGTAGACCTTGTTCACGTCTGTGATCTCCAGCTCGCCGCGCGGCGAGGGCTTGAGGCCCTTGGCGATCTGGATGACGTCGTTGTCGTAGAAGTAGAGTCCGGGAACCGCGTAGTGGCTCTTGGGGGCGGCGGGTTTCTCCTCGAGCGAGACGACGCGTCCCTGCCCGTCGAACTCGACGACGCCGTACGCCGCGGGGTCGTCGACCCAGTAGCCGAAGACGACTCCTCCGTCGACGTTCTCGTAGCGGCGCAGGCGCGTGCCCATGCCCTGGCCGTAGAAGATATTGTCGCCGAGGACGAGCGCCACCGAATCGTCGCCGATGTGCCTCTCACCGAGGATGAAGGCCTGCGCGAGACCGTCGGGGGTGGGCTGCGTCTTGTATGTGATGGACACGCCGAACCGCGACCCGTCGCCCAGCAGGCGCTGGAACTGGTCGGAGTCCTGGGGCGTCGTGATGATCAGGATGTCCCGGATGCCGGCGAGGATGAGCGTCGACAGCGGGTAGTAGATCATCGGCTTGTCGTACACAGGGACGAGCTGCTTGGAGATGCCGAGCGTGATCGGGTGCAGTCGCGAGCCGGTTCCGCCCGCGAGAATGATGCCGCGCATTGCTCTAGTCTCTGCTATCCCGCACGCCTCACCAAACGCACATGGTGACGAACGATAGCCTGGACCAATGCGCAGACTGCTCGTGACCGGCGGCGCCGGGTTCATCGGATCGAACTTCGTCCACCACGTGGTGGAGCACACCGACCACCACGTGACTGTGCTGGACAAGCTCACCTACGCCGGCAACCGGGCCTCGCTGGCCGGTCTCCCGGAGGATCGGGTCCGGTTCGTCCAGGGCGACATCGCCGACGCGGCGCTTGTGGACGAGCTCGTTGCCGACGTCGATGCCGTCGTGCACTACGCGGCGGAGTCGCATAACGACAACTCACTGCACGACCCGCGACCGTTCCTGGACACCAACATCGTCGGTACCTACACGCTGCTGGAGGCCGCCCGCAAGCATGACCGGCGATTCCACCACATCTCGACCGACGAGGTCTACGGCGACCTCGAGCTCGACGACCCGGCGCGATTCACCGAGAACACCCCGTACAACCCGTCGTCCCCCTACTCCTCGACCAAAGCCGGCAGCGACCTGCTGGTGCGCGCCTGGGTGCGCTCCTTCGGAGTGCAGGCGACGATCAGCAACTGCTCCAACAACTACGGTCCGTACCAGCACGTCGAGAAGTTCATCCCCCGCCAGATCACCAACGTGATCCGCGGCATCCGCCCCAAGCTCTACGGCAAGGGCGAGAACGTGCGCGATTGGATCCACGCCGACGACCACTCCTCCGCCGTGCTGACCATCCTCGACAAGGGCGAGATCGGTGAGACCTACCTCATCGGCGCCGACGGCGAGAAGGACAACAAGACCGTGATCGAGCTGATCCTCCAGCTCATGGGGCAGCCGGCCGACGCGTACGACCACGTCACCGACCGCGTCGGTCACGACCTGCGCTACGCCATCGACTCCACCAAGCTGCGCACCGAGCTGGGCTGGCAGCCGCAGTATCGCGACTTCGAGGCGGGACTTGCCGCGACGATCGACTGGTACAAGGCGAACGAGGCCTGGTGGGCGGCGGACAAGGACGGCGTCGAGGCGTTCTACGCGTCGAAGGGACAGTGACCGACGTGACCGAGTACGGCAAGCAACTCGGTGCCACCGAGACGAACATTCCGGGCCTGGTCGTCTTCGACCTGCCCGTGCACGGAGACTCCCGCGGCTGGTTCAAGGAGAACTGGCAGCGCGAGAAGATGACCTCGCTCGGCCTCCCTGACTTCGGGCCGCTGCAGAACAACATCTCGTTCAACGACGCCGTGGGGACGACGCGCGGCATCCACGCCGAGCCGTGGGACAAGTGGGTCTCCGTCGCGACCGGCCGCATCTTCGGAGCCTGGGTCGATCTGCGCGAGGGGCCCACTTTCGGTGCCGTCTTCACGACCGAGCTCGACCCGTCGAAGGCGATCTTCGTCCCGCGCGGCGTCGGGAACTCCTACCAAACCCTGGAGCCCGACACGGCCTATACCTACCTCGTGAACGACCATTGGTCGCCCGACGCGGCGTACTCGTTCCTCAACCTCGCCGACGAGACCGCCGCGATCGAGTGGCCGATCCCTCTCGCCGACGTCGAGATCTCGGCGAAGGATCTCGCCCACCCGCGCCTGGCAGACGTCACGCCGATCCCTCCGAAGAAGATCCTCGTGCTGGGTGCGAACGGTCAACTCGGGCGCGCGCTGCGTGCGGAGTACGGCGACGTGACGCACATCGAGTACGCGGACCGCGCGACGCTTGATCTCGCCTCGGTGGATCTTGCCGGCGCGCGCCGCTGGCGCGATTACGGCACCATCATCAACGCCGCCGCCTATACGAAGGTCGACCTCGCCGAGACGGCAGAGGGTCGGAAGGATGCCTGGGCGGCGAACGTCACCGGCGTCGCCGCGCTGGCTCGCGTCGCGACCGAGAACAGCATCACCCTCGTCCACGTCTCCAGCGACTACGTGTTCGACGGGACGCTTGACCGTCCCTATCGCGAGGACGACACGATCTGCCCCCTCGGGGTTTACGGACAGACGAAGGCGGCCGGCGACGCGATCGTCTCGACGGTTCCGCGCCACTACATCGTCCGCACGAGTTGGGTCATCGGCGAGGGCGGCAACTTCGTGCGAACCATGGCGTCACTCGCGGAGCGCGGCATCGATCCGAAGGTCGTCGACGACCAGATCGGGCGCCTGACATTCACCGACGACATCGCCCGCGGCATCCGTCACCTTCTCGACACCGGCGCGGCGTTCGGCACGTACAACCTCACCGGCGACGGAGAGCCGCAGTCGTGGGCCGACATCGCGCGGCGGGTGTTCGAGCTGACCGGGCACGATCCGGCGCGGGTGACCGGCGTCTCGACGGAGGTCTACTTCGCCACGGCATCCAGCCCCATTTCGCCACGCCCCCGAGGCAGCGTGCTCGATCTCACCAAGATCGAGCGCACCGGCTACCTCCCCGGCGAGAATCGACTCGCGTCGTATCTCGCCGGGTAGTGCTGCGCGTCAGGGTACGACGACGTCGCGGCAGCCCAGCAGGGAGTTGTCACCGGCCTTGTCGTTGATGCCGTAGACGCAGACGCGGTGCGTACCACTCGACATCGGAACGACGTCGTTGAACCCGTGGTTGTCACCGAGTCGATACGCGGCGCCGACATCAGGACGGCTCTTGTCGGCACTGTATGCGCGACCCACGCCGTCGACGTAGACATGGACCTGAATGGGCGACGACGTGTCGGGGTCTAGTGCCCAGCCACCCACCGTCGCACCCCCCGAGGTGGGAGCGATCGACTCGAAGTAACCCAGCGGCACACGGTTCTGGCTCGCGGCCTGAACCGACACGTTGCGGCATCCGAGGAGCGTGTTGCCGCCGGCGCCCGTGTTGATCCCGTAGGCGCAGACCTGTGAGGTCCCCGCACCCAGCTGGATCTGCTCCACGAACCCGTGCGCGGAACCGTTGGCGGGGTAGGCCGCACCGATGTCAGCGCGCGGCTTGTCAGCGAGGTACGCCCTCCCCGCCCCGTTCAGGTAGAGGTGGACCGCGATCGAGCTGGAGTCATCCGGATCGAGCGCCCAACCCGACGCGGTCGCGGTCGTGCCGCTGAGGGTCAGGGACTCGAAGAATCCCACGGGAGCGCGACCACGGTCGGCGGAGCCCACCGTCACGCTGCGACAACCGAGGAAGCCGTTACCTCCTCGCCCGGTGTTGATTCCGTATGCGCAGACCTCAGAGGTACCCGCGCCCAGCGTCAGCTGCGCAGAGAAGCCGTGATTCGGTCCGGTCGACGGATACGCCGCGGCGATGTCGGGGCGTGACAGGTTCGCCTCGTACGCGCTACCTGCGCCGTTGACGTAGAGGTGCACGGCGATCGCGCGGGACGTGTCCTGATCCAGGGCCCAGCCGCTGGCCGTCGCGGTGGTGCCCGATACCGTGAGGGACTCGAAGAATCCGATCGGCGTTCGTCCCTGATCAGGCGGGTCAACGACAGCAGTCTTGCACCCCAGGGGCGTGTTGCCGCCGGCGCCGGTGTTGACGGCGGTGATACACACTTCGGAAGTACCGGTCGCGAGTGTCAGCGTTGTCTCGAAGCCGTGCGCGGCCCCGTATCCCGGGTAGGCCCTATCGACGTCGGCCCGAGCGGCCGAAGCGACCACGGTCTGGGACTTTCCGTTGACGCTGATGGACACCGAGATGGACCGCGTCGTATCCGGGTCGATGGCCCAGCCTCGGACGAGCGCACTCGCGCCCTTGACGGTGACGCTGTCGAAGTTGCCGATCGGGGCACGTCCGCGGTCGACCTGGCCCGAGACCGTCACCGTCTGGCACCCCAGCAACACGTTGTCGCCGACGCCGATGTTGATGGCATACGCGCAGACCTTGTGCTGTCCCGCTGGGGCATTGATCGTCGCCGAGAAGCCGTGCTTGTCACCGTAGGCCGGGTAGGTCTTGCTGAGGCCGGACCGAGGCGCGTCGGCACGAAGCGGGGTGCCCGCGCCGTCGATGTAGACGTGCACCTCCGTGGGTCCTGCCAGATCGGGATCGATAGCCCATCCCGACACCGCCACGCCCGCGTCCACTGGTTGGACCGTGTCGAATACGCCGGTCGGCGGGCCCACCATGGCCGTTCGGGATACGCACCCGAACAGCGTGTTGGTGCCGGACCCGACGTTGATGCCGTAGAAACAGATGTTCACGGTGCCCGCAACCGCGGCGGGGATCACCGCACTGAAACCATGCTTGCTTCCCGAAGAGGGGTACGCCGCGCCCACGTCGGGACGGTCGAGGTTCGCAACCGTGGGGTAGCCGCTAGCACCTGCGTAGACGTGCACCTGGATGGGATCGGCCGTGTTCGGGTCGATCGCCCATCCTTGCACCTGATAGCCGCCTGGGACCGCGGTCACGGACTCCACGTTGCCGAAGGGATTGTCGCGCTGCGTGGACCCGAACCACTCGGTGTAGTAGTTGTAGAAGTTGCGGTTGCCGTAACTCGAGCATCCGTCACCGAGGCCGTAGCCGGCGGCGAGGGCTGCGGCGTTCGGCTGATACGGCGTGTAGTTGTACAGCGCCGCGGTCGCGTAGTTGCGGATGTTGAGGTTCGTCCCGCCGCAGGCGGTGTTCGGGTTGTAGCCGATCCAGTTGCGGCCGGGCTGCTTCGCGAAGTTCGCAGCCTTGTACGTCTTCAGCTGCTGCGTGCCCTTGAGGATCTGCGGACCAACTCCCGCAAAGGCGGGGTCGCACGGAGCGGTGTCGGGGCAGGATGCACCCATGGCGGCCTTCAGGTTCCAGTCCGACGGTTCCTTGCTCGTCGTCAGCCCCTGTTCCTTCTGCAGCGTCACGAGGATGACCTTGGCGGAGATACCGCACGCCGCCTGCACGCGGTAGATCAGCTCCGACACCTTCATCGATCCGCCCTGGATGGCGGAACAGATGAGGTTGCCGGTGGTCTGCGAGTACACCGCATCCCGAGAGGAGATTCCGGTCGTCAGCACGTTGAGGCACTTGCCGTTTCGGCACGTCCCGATCTTCGAGTCGAGGAACGTTTGAATCTCCGCGGACGACATCGCCGCACCGTCGTAGAAGAGCGCGTCGGAGATGATGTTCTCGGGGTTGAAGCCGACGACGGCCGCTGCCTTCACAATGCCCGCGTCAACGGTCGCCGAGTCGGCGATCGTCGATGCGGTGAGGTCTGCGGGGCTCGCGGCCGAGGCGCTGGAGGGCGACGCAGCCAGCAACGACAGGACCAGAGCGAACGTCGCGACGACGGCGCTCCATCCTGCGCGGGATGCCGGCCGGAGCGCGCGACGGGGGGATCGGCTTCGGGTACGCACGTGACTATTGTGACTGAAGGTCACTCGACATACAGGGCGCACCGTCCCCGACACGCCACAGACACGCCGATCCCGGCCGTCTCAGAGGTCGGCGTGCAGCTGCCAGACGCGCTCCGCGGCGCCCAGCCACGAGAACGCGCGGCCCCGGTCACCGGCCAGCACGGCGTAGCGCTCGACGGCCGCGGTCGACCCGAGCACCTCTGCCAGCCCTGCCGCGATGTCGCCGACCACTCCCCCATCGAGCACGACTTCGCGGTGTGATTCCGACTCCGCCGCCACGACGGGAACGCCGACGGCGAGCGCCTCCACCACGCGCCACGGGAACGCCGTCAACTCCGACGGTGCCACCAGCGCCACAGCGGCGCCCAGTACCGCGGCCCGATCGGCATCCTCCAGCGCACCGCGCACGTGCACCCGCTCCTGTGCGACGCCCGCCGCGGCGGCCAGATCGAGCACCGCCGGCTCGTCCCCCTCGGGCGCGCCCAGCACGACGACCGGCAGATCCGCGCCCGCCGCAGCGATGGCCGCGAAGCCCGCCGCAAGTCCCGCCGACGGAGCCGACGAGCCGGACATCACGACACAGCCATCCGGCACGGTCAGCGCCCGCCGACGCCCCACTTCGTCGGTCGGCACTCGGAACCCTGCCGGCGCCGCCCCCGAGATCACGCGGATCCGATCCCCGAAACCACCGAGCTCCGCCACCCGAGACGCCGCGGCATGCGTCGGCACGACGACAGCATCGGCGTGCTTGGCCGCCCGCTTCAGCATCGACCGGTGCCACGCCACCGCCGGCCGCGCCAACTCGCCCGGCCGCTCCCACGCGTCCAGATCCCACAGGGTCACGACGGTCTGATCGTGATCGTGCACCCGATCGTGCTTGACGAGCGGCGCGAGCAGCGTCGGAGAGTGGATCATCCCGCCCCCGACCCCGGGCGCGACACCCAGCTGCCATGACGCGGCGAGCTCCCGCCGCGCGAGCGGCATCCGCGCAAGCGAGGCCAACCCCGGCACCGCGCCCTCCACCGTCCCGGCGACATCCGCGCCCGACGGGACGATCGCCGCCACCTCGCACCCGCTCGGCGTCGACGCCACCAGCGCCCGCGCAAGCTCCCCCGACGCCATCGCCAAATCGGCATCCGTCGGGGACACCACCTGATCCAGCACGACCCGCAACACGGCTGACACGGCTCAGCCCTCCGGGGTGGGCGTCGGCGACGGCGGATACAGCGCCTGCTGGATGAGCTCCCGCACGTGCGCATACGCCTCCGGCGTCGGCTTGTCGGTGTCGATCCCCGCGCCGTCGAGCGTCAGCTCCAGCGTCTGCACGGGCTGGTCCTTCGCCTTCACGGCCAGGTTCACGAAGAAGCCCAGCAGCGACGACGGAATGTCCGTCTGCACGAGGTCCTCCCCCGCCGCCGCGACCTCCTGGAAGCGCGTCAACACGTTCGCCGGGTTCGCCTGCGCGAGGATCGCCTGCTGAAGTTCGCGCTGCCGCCGCATCCGGTCGGCGTCGCTCGTCGTGTACCGCGACCGTGCGTACCACTGCGCCGTGTCGCCGTCCATGTGCTGCGGCCCGGCCTCGATCCAGCCGATCGCCCAGTCCTCGGCGCTCTGCCCGTCGTACGCCGGTCCCCCACCCTTCGGCAGCCGCTCCTGCACCGTGATGTCCACCCCGCCGAGCGCGTCGACGATGTCCGCGAACCCCTTCATGTCGACGAAGGCATAGTACGGAATCTCGATCCCGAGGATTCCCTCCGCGGCATCCTTCGTCGCCTCGATCGCTGGCGTGGAACTGTTCGCCGCGGCATCCGGATACAGACCCGCGCCACGATCCTCGCGACAGACCTCCACCGCGTTCATCAGCTGATTGATCCCGGGACCCCAGCCACACGTCTGCGAGATGTGCCCCTCGAGCCCGTCGGGATACAGATCCTGCATCGGCCCCGCCGAGAACGGCACGTGCGCGAGATCGCGCGGGATGCCGGTGATGTGCACCGCCCCGGTATCGGCATTCACCGACACCACGGAGATGCTGTCGAACCGCATCGAATCGCGCCCAAGGCCACTGTCGGCCCCCAGCAGCAGGATGTTGTAGTACCCGTTGGACGGCGGCACCGGCGGCGCGTTGTTCGTGAAGATGGATGCCAGGGCCTCCCGCGCGGGCGCGAGAAGCTGCTGCGCGGCGTAGACAGCGCCGCCCGACCCGAGGACGAGCCCCAGGATCGCCGTCACCGCGACAAGCGGACGCGCCCCCGGCCGTGTCTTCACCAGCCGCACGAGCCGCAGCGTGTCGACGGTCAGCACGACCCACAGCACGGCGTACGCCAGCAGCACGAGCTGCACCACGAGGAGGACGAACCCGTTGACGCCCAGGTCGACGATCAGCGTCGGCCACACCAGCGCCGCGACGAGGGTCAGCACGACCAGCACCCACATCACGAGGGTCGCGGCGAGCCCGACCCGGCCGAGCCGCCGGTTGCCGGCCAGCACCTGGGCGGAACCGGGCACGAGGAAGTTCATCGCCACGAGCCACCACGCCCGCCGCGTCATCACCTGCGGTGACCGGGTGTCGGGGCGGCGGATGGGCTGCTCGCCCAGGATCACTCCGGCCGACGTGCCCCGCGGCGGTGCCGGCGGACGAGGCGGAGCCGACACACTCACAGCGAGTCCTTCAGCCGGCGGTTCTTCTCCTCGACCTGCTCCTCGAGCGCCCGAGCGTACTGCTCGACACGGTCGGCGAGGCGGTCGTCGGCGGCGCCGAGAATGCGCGCCGCCAGCAGCCCCGCGTTCTTCGCGCCGTTGATCGAGACGGTCGCCACCGGGATGCCGGCGGGCATCTGGACGATGCTCAGCAGCGAATCGAGCCCGTCGAGCGTCGCCAGCTGCACCGGAACGCCGATGACCGGCAGCGCCGTCACCGACGCCAGCATGCCCGGCAGATGCGCGGCGCCTCCGGCTCCGGCGATGATGACCTTCAGCCCCCGCTCACGCGCCTCGCGCCCGTAGCGCAGCAGCTTGTCGGGGGTGCGGTGCGCCGAGACGACCTCGACCTCATGCGCGAGCGTGAACTCGCTGAGCACCTGCGACGCGTCGCTCATGACGCGCCAGTCCGAATCCGATCCCATGACGACGCCGACGAGGGGGGATGCCGAGGAATGCAGGGGCCGTGTCACCCGACAAGGTTAGGGCGGCAGGCTGGAAGATCGCCGGAGCGGCGCGCGGCGCGGGGCGGGAAACGGCATCAGCGGACCGGGGCGGGTCACCCCGTTTCGTCTCGGTCGCTGGCGCTCCCTCGCTCAACGGCCGGGAAGGGGTCAGTCGGCGAAGAAGGCGGCGGCGGCGCGGGCCTCGTAGACGACGGCGTCGAGATCGTCGCCGACGGCGTTGACGTGCCCGACCTTGCGGCCCGGCCGCGGCGCCTTGCCGTATGTGTGCACCTTGACCGCCGGATGGGCCTCGAGCACCGCGGGGAACCGGCTCTCGAGCGTGCCGTCCGCGGGACCGCCCAAGATGTTCACCATCACCGACCACGGCTGCCGTGGCGCAGGATCGCCGAGCGGCAGGTCGAGCACGGCGCGCACATGCTGCTCGAACTGTCCCGTCACGGCCCCGTCCTGCCCCCAGTGCCCGCTGTTGTGCGGACGCATCGCCAGCTCGTTCACCAGCAGCCGGTCATCGGTGGTCTGGAACAGCTCCACCGCCAGCATCCCGGTCACGCCCAGCCCTTCCGCGATGGCGGAGCCGATGGATGCCGCGACCTCCGTCAGCCGCGTCGACCCGTGCGGTGAGGGGGCGATGACCTCGGCGCACACCCCATCGCGCTGCACCGTCTCGACGACCGGATAGGCGACGAGCTGACCCGACGGCCGCCGCGCCACCTGCTGTGCGAGCTCGCGCGTGAAATCCACCAGCTCCTCGGCGAGCAGTTCGCCACCGTCGAACCAGTCGGCGACCTCCTCGGGGTCCGCGACGACGCGCACGCCCTTGCCGTCGTACCCCCCGCGCGGCGTCTTCACGACAGCCCGCCCGCCGTGCTCGTCCAGGAAGGACTGCAGGCCCGCGGCATCCGTCACCCTCGCCCACTCCGGCTGCGGCATGCCGAGCCCGGCCAGCCGCGCCCGCATGAGCAGCTTGTCCTGCGCGAACTGCAGCGCATCCGGGCCGGGATGGACCCGGACCCCGTCCGCGACGAGGGCGCGCAGCACCTCCTGCGGCACGTGCTCGTGGTCGAAGGTCAGCACGTCGACGCCCCGCGCGAACGCGCGCACCGTCTCGAGGTCGCGGTAATCGCCGGTCGCGGTCGCCGCCAGCGCCGCGGCCATGCCGGGCTCCTCGGCGAGCACGCGCACGTCGACGCCGAGCTCCACCGCCGGAGCGATCATCATTCGGGCCAGCTGCCCGCCCCCGACGATCCCGAGTGTCAGCGCCATACGTGCTCCTTTTCGTCACCCCCATCCTCCCAGGTCTGCAGGCGGGATACCGCGCCATCCCCCGCGAGAGAACAACTGCGCGCCGAGAGCACGGGCAACACCCGTTCCCTCGGCGGGCAGTTGTTCTTTCGGCGCCTGAGCGTGTTCTTTCGGCGCCTGAGCGTCGCAACCGGCCTTCGCCGGGCCGAGCGAGGCGGATGCCGGTGCCCGCGGCGCGGATCAGGGAAGCGGCGGCGGATCGCCGATGACCGGGATGCTGTGCGAATCGCGGTGGGCGAGGATCTGGCTCACCTCGACCTGGTCGCTGAGCACTTCGTGCACGAGCCGCACGGCCGGGATGTTCGCCATCCGCAGCGGCTCGTCCACACCGTTGGACAGGGTGAGCGTGCCCGCTCCCCACATCCGCTGCAGCGGCCCGCGACGCTCGGAGATCGTGTACCCGCGGGCGTGCAGCAGCTCGCGCCGGTTCCGGCCGAACAGGCCCGCCTGCGCGATCACCCGTCGCGTCGTGACGGTGTAGGTGTGACCGAGCCATCGCAGGTACGGCAGCACCACCAGCAGCAGCACGACGGCACCGGCCACAGCCCACAGCATCCAGTCCTCGAAAGGCTCGGGCAGGTTGTCGGTGAAGTACCCGACCGCCGCGGCGGCGGCTACGAGCACGAGAGCCGACCAGAACAGTCGGCGCGCGTGCGGCCGCACGCGCGCGATGCGCAACTCGGGCGTCGCGGCGCCCGGAGC
>JAEYAG010000187.1 GCA_023451265.1 Actinomycetes bacterium
GTCCGGGGGTGCCGCCCGCGGCTCAGCCGGCGAAGCGGCCCCAGGCGACGTCGCGCCGCAGCGGCGCGCGCAGCGCCCGCGCGGAGACCTGCCACGCCGACGGGCGGACTTCGTCTTCGGCGACGGCGGCGGACGCCTCGCGTTCGTACGCCTCGGTCACCACAGCAATGACGGCGGCGAGCTCCTCGGGGGTCGGGTCCCCTCGCCGCACGTCGAGACGCACGGCATTCGGCGCCGAGGTCGACGACGGCACCGTGGGGCTCTCCTCGGCCGGGCTCACAGCGGGATGTTCCCGTGCTTCTTCGCGGGCAGGCTCGCCCGCTTTCCGCGGAGTGCGCGCAGGGCTTTGGCCACCGAGACGCGCGTCTGCGCCGGCTCGATGATGCCGTCGAGTTCGCCGCGCTCGGCGGCGAGGAAGGGCGACGCGACGTTGTAGGTGTACTCGCTCGCAAGGCGGGCGCGGACGGCCGCGACGTCTTCGCCGGCCTCCTCGGCGCGCTTGATCTCGCCGCGGTAGAGGATGTTGACGGCGCCCTGCCCGCCCATGACGGCGATCTCGGCGGTCGGCCAGGCGAGGTTGACGTCGGCGCCCAGCTGCTTGGAGCCCATGACGATGTACGCCCCGCCGTAGGCCTTGCGGAGGATGACGGTCACGAGCGGCACGGTCGCCTCGGCGTACGCGTACAGCAGCTTCGCGCCGCGGCGGATGACACCCGTCCACTCCTGGTCGGTGCCGGGAAGGTATCCGGGCACGTCGACGAGGGTGAGGATCGGGATGGAGAACGCGTCGCAGAACCGCACGAACCGGCTCGCCTTCTCGCCGGCCTCGATGTTGAGCGTGCCGGCCATCTGCGACGGCTGGTTGGCGATGACGCCGACCGTGCGCCCCTCCACCCGGCCGAGGCCGATGACGATGTTCGGCGCGAACAGCGGCTGCACCTCGAGGAAGTCGCCGTCGTCGACGATGTGCGAGATCACCTGGTGGATGTCGTAGGGCTGGTTCGGGGAGTCGGGGATGACCGTGTTGAGCGCGCGATCGGCATCCGTCGTCTCCCACTCGAACCCGTTCTCGTAGACCGGGATCTCGGCCATGTTGTTGTCGGGGAGGTAGCCGACCATGGTGCGGACGTAGTCGATCGCGTCGTCTTCGTCTTCGGCGAGGTAGTGCGCGACGCCCGAGCGGGTGTTGTGCGTGTACGCGCCGCCGAGCTCCTCCATGCCGACGTCCTCGCCGGTGACGGTCTTGATGACGTCGGGGCCGGTGACGAACATCTGGCTGGTCTTGTCGACCATGACGACGAAGTCGGTGAGGGCGGGGGAGTAGACGGCGCCGCCGGCGGCGGGGCCCATGATGATCGAGATCTGCGGGATGACGCCGGATGCCGCGGTGTTCAGCCGGAAGATCTCGCCGTACTTGCCGAGGGCGACCACGCCCTCCTGGATGCGGGCTCCGCCCGAGTCGAGGATGCCGATGATCGGCATGCCGCCGCGGAGGGCGAACTCCATGACCTTGATGATCTTGTCGCCGGCGACCTCGCCGAGCGATCCGCCGAACGTCGTGAAGTCCTGGGCGTAGACGGCGACCGTGCGGCCGTGGATCGTGCCGACGCCGGTGACGACCGAGTCGCCGTAGGGACGGGAGCGGTCCATGCCGAAGGCGCTCGTGCGGTGGCGGACGTACTCGTCGAGCTCGACGAAGGAGCCCGGGTCGACGAGCAGCTCGATGCGCTCGCGGGCGGTCATCTTGCCCTTGGCGTGCTGCTTGTCGCGGGCGACGACCTCGGCGTCGACGACGGCCTCCTGGTAGCGCGCACGGAGGTCGGCGATCTTGCCGGCCGTCGTGGACAGGTCCGGCTGGTCGGACGAGGTGGGCTGCGCGGGCTGGTCGCTCTGCTGTGGCACGCATTCCACCCTAGCGAGCGGGCCGTGCGCGCGGTTGGGGAACATCCACAACGAGAGCGCCGATGCGCTGTGGGTCCTCGTGTGCCGAAGCTCCTCTGAGAGCGGCGTGCCCTGGTTCGGCAGTCGCTCGAGCACAGTCCCGCCCGCCGACACTGTGCTCAACTGACGGCGCAATCCGCGGGGGAGCTCTCGACGGCCCGCGTGCGCACCGCCCGACCGCACCGCCCGACCGCGCGCCCGGCGTAGGGTGGCGGCATGCCGATTCCGTCTGAGGGATTCCCGCTGTCCGCCGCCGTCTCGCCCCGCGTGCACGTGATCGAGACGGTGGACTCGACGAACGCGAAGCTGCTGCGGGATGCCGCGGACGACCCCGACGGGCACCCGCACCTGTCCGTGGTGGTCACGCGCGACCAGCGCGCGGGCCGGGGCCGGCTCGATCGCACGTGGACGACCCCGCCCGGGTCGGCGCTCGCCGTCTCGGTGCTGCTGCGGGTGGGCGCCGTCGCCACGAGCGACCGCGGGTGGATCCCGCTCCTCGCGGGAGTGGCGATGGCGGATGCCGTCGCCGCACAACTCCCGTCGATGCGGGCGGGTCGCGATGTACAGCTCAAGTGGCCGAACGATGTGCTCGTTCAGGGGCTGAAGATCAGCGGCATCCTCGCCGAGGTGCTCCCGACCGACCCGCACACGGTCGTGCTGGGCGCGGGCGTCAATACGACCATGGCGAAGGTGGATCTCCCGGTGCCGACCGCGACGTCATTCGCCGCGCTCGGGGCGACCGCGGACGAAGACCGGCTGCTCGCCGATTTCCTCACCGGTCTGCGCGACGGCATCGCGCGCCTGGCCGTCGACGGCTCGGCGGCGGTCGCCGACGACGTGGCCGCGCACTGCGCGACGCTCGGCGCAAAGGTCACGGTGTCGCTGCCGGACGGCACGACGTTGCACGGCACGGCGGTGCGCCTCGACGCCGACGGGCGGCTCGTCGTCTCGGCCGACGGGGTCGAAGCCGTCGTGTCCGCCGGTGACGTGGTGCACGTGCGCTGACCTGCGGGCGCGTTGCCGACGCGGGCACGCCGCGCCCGGCGGGATCCGGCGGTCGTGACCCATCTGCCGCCACAATGGTGGGGTGACCCAGCCGATGGCGTACCCGGGCCGCCCCGCGGCCCCTGCTC
>JAEYAG010000130.1 GCA_023451265.1 Actinomycetes bacterium
CGCGTGTGCGGCCGGCCCCGGCGAAGCCGGCACCGGCAGCAGCACCAGCGGCGCGGCCGGCACCCCGGGCGCGAGCGCTTCGACGCGGCCCCCGTTGCAGACCACGACGCCCGGGGCGATCGCGCCGACCGGCACGCCCGTCGAGGTGCCCCAGGACCGCTGGGACGCGATCGTCGCCGACCTCACCGGCCGCGGCGTCACCGCGACACCCGAACTCGTCTCCGCCGAGGCGGTGACCTTCAACGACGGCTCGCTGGGCTGCGCGAGCCCCGGCCAGTCGTACACGCAGGCCCAGGTCGACGGCATGCGCATCGTCGTGACCGCCGACGGGCAGACGTACGACTACCGGTTCGGCACCGGCCCCACGCCGAAGCTCTGCACCCGCTGACGCACGCCGCCCGACCCGCTGACGCACGCCACCCACCCGCTGACGCACGCCGCCCGAAACCGAGACCCCGTCCCCGGCGCCGAGGCCCCGGCATCCGCTCAGCCCGGCGACAGTCCCAGCGCGGGGTACATCTTCCCGACGGTGATCTGCAGTCCGCTCGTCAGCGCGTCCCCGGTGTGGCCCGCCCCGGGGATGATGTCGAGGCTAACGCTCATCCCCGCCCGCTGCGCGGCGGCCGACACCGTCTGCGCCGCGGTGACATAGGTCGGGTCGTCGCCACCGGCCGTGAACGCCGCCGTCATCCCGTCATAGGCACCGGGGTGCGCGGCGAGGATGTTCACCGGCTTCGACGCCTCGAACGCCTGCGTGCCGCCGCCGTAGACGGTCTTCTCGATGTTGTCGGGCTGCTCCGAGCCGGGGTACGGCTCCCCCGAGATGTCCATGACGTTCTTCCAGAGCTCCGGATGCTCCGCCGCGAACGTGATCGCGCAGCCTCCGCCGTTGGAGTATCCGCCGATGACCCACCAGCGCGGGTCGTCGATGACGTGCAGGTGCGCTTTCACCCACGTGACGACGTCTTTCGTGATGTAGGTCTCCGCGTTCCCGTACGCGGTCGAGTCCGCGCAGGCCGTGTCGACGACGTTCGCGCCGACCTGGTCGGCGACGACGGCGATGGGGGCGAGACCGTCGTGCTGCGCCGCGTAGGCGTCGAGCGCCGCGGCGAGGAACGACGGGTCGGGGTTTCCGGGCTGGCCCATCATGAAGATGATGACCGGGAGGGCGGGAGCATCGGCGACGAGAGCGGCGGGCGGCAGGTAGATCCCCGCCGGGCGGGCGTCGAACCCCGACACCGTCGCCGGGATCTCCGCCGTGCCGACGCGCCCGGTGGCGGGCATGTCGGCAGGTGCGTGCCACGTCTCATACAGCGGCTGCGTCGGAGCGGCGCCGCCCGCGGCGTCGCTCGGCGGGAGGGCGATCGTATCGGCCGGGACGACACCGAACAGGCTGCCGAGCGTCGGATTGATCCCGAATCCGGCATTGACGGCGACGACGCCGGATGCCGCGAACACCGCCACCGCGATGCCCGCGACCACTTTCCGCCACCACCGCGACCTCCGGAAGCTCGCGAGGGCGAGGCCGATGGCGCCGCACGCCGCCATCGCGGACCACAGCACGAACCCCGGCAGCGGGTCGCCGAACGCGCCCGTCGCGTTCACCACGAGGTACACCGCGAGCGCCAGCAGCGCCCCCGCCGCCGCGGCGGCGAACGCCCGCGCCCGCTGGCGCGCCCCGCCGGGCCGCACGGCCAGCACGAGAATCAGGGCCACGGACAGTCCCCCGAGGACCCACGGGACGGGGCCATCGATGATGGGCAGGGCGAGCAGTGTGTGCATGAGGCGCTCTCGAACGGATGGCATGCGCGCGGGCGCACAGCACATCGTAGGCCCGCGATCCTATGGCCGGTCTGCACGCGCGAACCGTACGCTGGCATCGTGACCGACTCTGCGACCGAGGCCCCCGTCACGGCTCCGCGTCGGCGCGGCCGGCGCCTGCTGGCCGTCCTCCGCCGCATCCCCGCAACGCTGTCGGTGGTCGCGGTGCTGCTGATCGCCGGCATCCTCACCGGCGCCCTCTGGACCCCGCTCGCCGACGGCCCGCTGTGGGACGTCTTCGCGTTCGGTCTGCCGGCCCTGCAGGACGGGCGATGGTGGACGCCGATCACGGGCTCGCTGCTGGTGAGCCACCCGGCGCTGTACCCGGTGACGATCCTCGGCCTCGCCGGCGTGGCGTTCGTCGAGTTCCGGCGCGGCGGACGGGTGGCCCTCGCATACCTCGTCGGCGGCCAGCTGTTCGCCGTCCTCGGTGCGTCGCTGCTGCTGTGGCTCGGCACCCTCGCACCCGCGTGGGCGTGGGCCGCGGAGCAGTCGCAGCTGCTCGACGTCGCCCCCGAGGGCGGCATCTTCGCCGGCATCGCGGCGGCGGTCGGTCTGTTCGCCGCTCCCTGGCGCTCGCGCGCCTGGCTCGTGCTGCTCGTGTTCGTCACGACGGGAGTGCTGCTGTGGGGCGGCCTGTCCCAGCTCGAACACGCGCTGGGCGTGCTGCTCGTGCTGGCCGTGGACCGCTCGCTGCGCGTGCAGCGCGTCTCGGTCAGCGAGCAGCGTTTCGTCGCGTTCGTGTGGCTCGTCGCCCTCACCGCGATCGACGTGATCACGGAGTTCGTCCCGACCGACGGCCCCTTCGGCCCGTCGGTCCCGGACGGCACGGTGTGGGATGCCGCGGTCAACGTCGTCGTCATCGTCGTCATCGCGGACGGGTTGCGGCGGGCGCGGCGCTGGGCGTGGGTGGTCGCGATCGTCCTCGCCGCCGCGAACGCCCTCGTCGCGCTGCTCGGGCTGACCCTGCTGATCACCGAGGCGTGGAGCGGCGTGCCGCTGTTCGACACGAACCCGTCGGGCGACATCGCCGTCGGCCTCATGTGGGGACTGCTGCTGATCTACCTGATCCTGGTGCGCGGGGCGTTCCGCTGGCGCCGGCGCGGCCACCTCGGACCGGTGCCGACCCCCACGGTGCTCGACGTCGTCGAGACGCTCCAACGCGACGGCGGCGGCACCCTGTCGTGGATGTCGACATGGGAGGGGAACCTCTACATGCGCACCACGACCGGCATCGTCGCCTACCAGCGTCGCGCCGGGGCGGCGATCGCGCTCGGCGACCCGCTGGGTCCCGAGGCGGGCCGCGCCGACTCGGCCCGGGAGTTCATCACCGCCGCCGAGCGCGCCGGGCTCGTCCCGTGCTTCTTCAGCGCCGGCGACGCCACGCGCGCCGCCGTGCCCGCGCAGTGGCGCAGCCTCGTCGTCGCCGACGACACGATCGTCGACCTGCCGGGCCTCGCCTTCACCGGCAAGCGCTGGTCGGACGTGCGCACCTCCATCAACCGCGCGGGCCGCGAGGAGATGACCTTCCGCCTGACCCGCCTCGCCGACGAGCCGTTCCACATTCGCAGTCAGCTGCACGCCATCTCGGAGATGTGGGTCGGCGACCGCGGGCTGCCCGAGATGCGCTTCACGCTCGGCACGCTCGAAGAGGCGGCCGATCCGCACGTGCGCATCGCGCTGGCGATCTCCACGCACGGCGACGTCGACGGGTTCCTCTCGTGGCTGCCCGTCTACGGCGCGGAGGGCCGGATGCGGGGGTGGACGCTCGACCTCATGCGGCGCCGCGAGGGCGGGTTCGGCCCGGTGATGGAGTACCTCATCGGCATGTCGGCGGCGGCCTTCCGCGACGAGGGCGCCGAGATCATGTCGCTGTCGGGCGCGCCGCTGGCTCACGAGTACCCGCCGGAGGCGGCGGTCATCAGCGCGCTGAGCGACAAGCTCTCCGACATCCTCGAACCCGTCTATGGATTCCAGTCGCTGCACCGCTTCAAGGAGAAGTTCCAGCCGCGCTACGAGACCCTCTCCCTGTTGTTCCGCGACGAGGGAGATCTCGCCCGCATCGGGGCGGGGCTGACCCGCGCGTTCCTCCCCGACGCGTCGCTCCGCCAGTTCGCCGGCGCGGGCCTCGAGCTGCTGCGCGGCGCCGGCCGCGACTGACACAAGGGGGGCGGATGCCGGGGGCGCAGGCCCCCGGCATCCTGGGGAGGGGCTACTTCAGCTTCACCAACAGCGCCTCGGAGGCGCCCGACGGGTTGTCGTAGACGACGACCATCGAGCCGAGGGGCTTCTGGGCCCCGACCTGGGCCGCGTTGACGGCGACCTCGACGTTCGCCGATCCGCGCTGCGGCACGTCGACGAACTGGCCGTTCCCGATCGCCGGGGCGTTCGGGTCGTACGCCGCCCAGCCGGCGACGGCATCCTCACCGGCGCCCAAACCGAACGTCTGCACCGTGTAGTCGAACGCGCCCGTGATGCCGAGATCGCTCGCGTACACCGGCAGCAGCAGTGTGCTGCTGTCGGTCGGTGCCTGTGTGAGGAACCCGCTCGCCGACAGTGCGCCCGTCTTGGCGTTGACGAGGAACACCTCCGCCAGCCCGTTCGTGTCACCGACGCGCACGGAGCCGGAGTCGTACGACAGCACGATCCAGTCGGCCTCGCCGTCGCGGTCGGTGTCGAGGATCACGTCGTACTCGTTGCCCGCGGGGTTCGAGAACCGCTGGTGCATGTTCAGCGCGAACACGAGCAGCTGGTCCTCGCCGCTGCCGAAGGACTGCACACCGGCCGCCCGGATGTCGTAGCCGGTGTCGGCGAACGTCTTCGGCACGTCGCGGTCGTCGGAGAGTCCCCACGTGTACACGTCGGCGCCGGCGGTCGCCTGCGCGCCGAGGATGTTCCACAGCGAGATCTTCTTCGTGGCGTCGGCGACCGGCTGCTTCTTGGTGAACAGCGCGCTCGTCGGCGTCGAGACGGTGCTGGCCGAGCGCGGCACGAGCAGGTACGGCACCCGCAGCGTGGACTCCGGCGCGGTGAGCACGATGTCGCCCGAGATCTCGTAGAACGCGAACGGATCGCCCGCCACGACCGACGTGGGCACGTCCTTCGCCGCGGCGGTGACCGCCAGCACGAGCTTCGCCGTCGCGCCGGGGCGCACCGTGACGCTCTTCGACGACAGCGTGACCTTGGCCTTCTGCGATTGCGCGGACGGGGCCGTGGACACCGCGTACGTCACGGGGGTCGGGCCGTCGTTGCGGAGCGTGACGGTCTTGAGCCCGCCGAAGCCGAGCGGCGACTCCTGGAAGCCGAAGCTCAGCGCCGACTCGCGCGCCCAGCCGCTCTCGGTGCGGAACGCGTCGCCGGTCGCCGTCACCCGCGTCGCGACAGCCTGCGCCGCGTCGACCAGGCCCACGCCGCCGAGGGTGAGCCGCTGGCCGGCCACCTTGTCGGGGTCGGCGGTGGAGACGACGGATGCCGCGACCTGCGGCGCGGTCCAGTTCGGGTGCGCCTGCACCGACAGCGCCGCGACACCCGCGACGTGCGGGGCGGCCATCGACGTGCCGGAGAGGATGGCGGCGCCGTTGCCGGAGCCGACGGCGGCCGAGGCGATCGACACCCCGGGGGCGGCGACATCCGGACTGATGGCGCTGTCACCCGAGCGGGGGCCCGACGAGCTGAACGAGGCGTAGCCGCGGAAACCGGGGTTGGCGATCTGCGTCGCGGCGACGGTCGCGACCTGTCCGGGACCGAACGCGACCCCGGCGGACTGCCGCACGCCGAGGAACGGGATCGTCACGAGGTACGGCTCGCCAGTGTCGGCGTTCGAGGTGATCATGCCCTCGTACGGCGGCAGATCCTCGGTGTTGTTGACCATCAGCACCGCGGCGGCCCCGGCCTGCTGGCCGTAGATCGCCTTCGCGACACGGGCGCAGTCGCCGCGGTCGACGACGGCGAGCTGACCGCCGCCCTCGACGATGCCGGCGGCGGTGAATGCCTCCGGCGAGCACCCGAGGGCGTTCTCGCCCGTCAGGCGCACCACCTCGAGCTCGCCGAGACCGTCGAGGTCGGCGCCGTTGGCGTTGATCGCCTCGACGGTCGCGCCGCCCACGGTGACCGTGGCGCCCGGGAAGCTCTCGGCGCTGTCGACCGCCGAGACCGCGATGACGCCGTCGCCGGTGCCCGGCGACCCGGTGAGATACGGGTTGTGTCCCGCGTTGCCGGCCGAGGCGACGACCACGACGCCCGCGCCGACCGCGTTCGCGGCGGCCACGGCATCCGGGTCGTCTCCGCGCCCGAACGACGAGCCGAGCGACATGTTCACGACGTCCATGCCGTTGTCGACCGCCCAGTCCAGGGCGGGCACGACGACGTCGGTCGATCCCTCGCAGCCGAACACGCGCACGGCGTACAGGTCGACCTGGGGAGCGACGCCGGGGCCGACGCGGAACGTGTTCGACGGGGTCGACTCGTCGTACGGGCCGGGGTAGGTGGTCCCGTCGGCGAGCACCCCCGAGCCGCCGGTCGTGCCGGCGACGTGGGAGCCGTGGCCGTTGCAGTCCAGCGGGTTGTCGTCGGGGTGCGGGACGGGCTGGTAGGCGTCGCTGGAGGAGTCGGCGTTGTAGTCGTCGCCGACGAGGTCGATGCCGCCCTTGACGCGCGGCGCGTCGGGGCCGAACAACGCCGGGTCGGCCGGCTGCGCCTCGGCCGCGTGCGCCGCTTCGTACGCCTGGATCGTGCCGGGGCCGCCGAAGGTGGCGTGCGTGTAGTCGATGCCGGTGTCGATGATCGCGACCTTGACGTTCTGGCCGGTGTAGCCGGTGTTCTGCCACACCTGCGGCAGCCCCAGGAACGGCACCGAGACGGCGTTGTCGACGGCGTAGGTGCGCACGGGGTGCACCGCCACGACGCCGGGCAGCGACGCGACGGCGTCGACCTGGTCGACGGGCACCGACGCCTGGAATCCGTTGTAGGCCGACTGCATCTGGGCCTGGATCTCGCCACCCTTGCTGGTGATCGTCCCCCGGATCGAATCCTGCGCCTTCTTGAGCTTGCCCTTGACGTCGCCGCGCTCACCAGGGGTGAGCTCGCGGCCCTTCTCCGCCTGGACGACGGCGACGGGGTCGCCGGTCATCTCGATCACGACCGTGACGCGTCCGTCCGCGCCGATCGCCGCGGAGCGGAACGAGCTGTCCACGGCGCCGTGCGAGGCGGCCGCCGCGAATCGGGATGCCGGGTCGTCGTCCGGACTGGCCGCGAGTGCGGCGCTGGAGGGCAGGAGCAGCGCGATGGCGCCGGCTGCGGCCAGGATGCGTCGTTGCAAAGGAGGTACCGCCTTTCGTGCAGGGGTGCTTGCCGCATCGGGGTGTGACGCGGCTGTATGGAGGCTATGCAAGCCCTGAACAGCACGGGAAGGACGATGAGAGGATCCTCATCCGCGAGGATGCCGCGGCTACGCGATGCGGGTCCCCGGTGGCAGCTGGCGCGCGGGCGTGCGCGTGCGCGCCCACGCCCACCACAGCAGCGCCGCGGCGAGGGCCACCTGCACCCCGAGCCCGACGAACCATCCCGGCACGGTCTGGCCGATGATCTCCTCGGGCGTCGGGTAGTCGCTGTCGCCGAAGTAGTACGCCGGGTCGCACTCGTCCCAGCGCGTCTCGAGGGTGGGGGCGAGCTGCGCGCTGCGCACGGTGTACTTCAGCGAGCCGAACAGGTCGTCCGGACTGCCGTACTCGTCGAAGCTCGTCGGCACGGCGTCGGCGAGGATCACGAACGGGTTCGCCGACAGCAGCCACCACACCCGGTCGAAGCGGGGGACGGGGTAGGTCGTGCGATTCCACTCGCCGCAAATCATCTGCTCCGGGTCGTCCCAGCAGTCATCCGACCCGTCCTTGCAGAGCGGACCGTTGTCGCCGTACTCAGCCGACCGCGACAACGACACCCCCTCGCTGGCGGCGGCGGTGCCGATGAGCCCGAAGCCGATCACCGTGCCGACGGCGAGCGCGGCGACGACGAGATAGGTGACCGCGACGGAGAACAGCGGGCGCGCCAGGATGCCGGAGAGGGCCACCCCGATCGCGGCGATCACGCCGGTCTCCACGACGAGGACGGCGAGCGAGATCACGACGGTCCAGGAGTTGACCCCGCCGGCGAGGGTCGCGATCACGAGGAACGGCACGGCGACGGCCGCGAAGGCGAGACCGGTGATCCACGCCGCGACGAACTTGCCGAGGAGGATCTCGCCGGTGGTGACGAGGGTCACCTGCACCGGCGCGAGGGTCGCGGCATCCCGGTCGCCGTTGATGCTGTTGCCGCTGAGGGTCGGGGAGACGAGCAACACCAGGAGCAGGGTGACGTACACGACGATCGAGTACACGCCCGGACCGGCGATGCCCCAGCCGCCGAAGCCGAGGAACGACAGCGCCGTGACGCCGACGAGCAGCAGCGCGAAGACCCCGAGCAGCACGTACCACGACACGGTGCGCACGCGCTGGAGCAGTTCGAGCCGGGCGATCGTCCACAGACGCGACAGGTTCACGCGCGGCCTCCTTCGAGGTCGAGGAAGGTGTGTTCCAGCATCCCCGTCGCGGCGGCGAACTCCGCCACCGGCAGGCCCGCCGCCACGAGCGCGGCCAGCGCCGACGCCGCCTCGGCGTCGCCCGCGAACCCGACCAGCAGGTCGCGACGGTCAATGGGGATGAGGGCGGCGTCGAGGCCCAGCGCCTGCGCCACCGGGAGCACGGCCGCGGCGGCCTCGCGGTCGGCTAGGCGGATGCGCCACGTGCGTCGCCGCGTCGCGGCGGCGGCGACGCGGTCGCTGCTGACGGTCGCGCCCTCGACGAGGA
>JAEYAG010000147.1 GCA_023451265.1 Actinomycetes bacterium
CCCTCACGCCGCGACGTACAGGGCGATCGTCTCGGCGACCAGCGCGGGCCGCTCCGAGCCCTCGATCTCGACGGTCGTCCGCATGCCGACGCGCATCCCCTGCGCCACCGGCTCGGCCGAGCGCACCTCGGTGACCGCGCGGACGCGCGCACCGGCGCGCACCGGCTGCAGGAAGCGCACCGCGTCGAGCCCGTAGTTGACGGCCATCGCGACTCCGCCCACGTCGAGCAGTCCGCTCGCGAGATGCGGCAGCAGCGACAGCGTCAGGTAGCCGTGCGCGATCGTGCCGCCGAAGGGGCCGGATGCCGCACGGTCGCGGTCGAGGTGGATCCACTGCCGGTCTTCGGTGGCCTCGGCGAACGCGGCGATGCGGTCCTGATCGATCTCGAACCATGCGCCCGTGGCGCTCTGGCCGACGGCGCCCGGCAGCTCGGCGGGGCTGGCGACGCGGATCATGCGCGCGGACCTCCGGCGACATACAGCACTTGACCCGATACGAACCCGGCATCCTCCCGGCAGAAGAACGAGACCGCTGCGGCGATGTCGTCGGGCTGACCGGGCCTGCCGACCGGGATCTCCTTCGCCGTCGCGGCGACGAAGTCGTCGAACGGGGCGCCGATGCGCTCCGCGGTCGCGCGCGTCATGTCGGTGACGATGAAACCGGGGGCGACGGCGTTGACGGTGACCCCGAACCGGCCGAGCTCGATGGCGAGGGTCTTCGTGAAGCCCTGCATGCCGGCCTTGGCGGCGGCGTAGTTCGCCTGCCCGCGATTGCCGAGCGCCGAGGTGGACGACAGGTTGACGATGCGCCCGAACCCGGCCTCCACCTGGTGGCGCTGCACGGCACGGCTCATGAGGAAGGCCCCGCGCAGGTGCACGTTCATGACGGCGTCCCAGTCGTCGACGCTCATCTTGAAGAGGAGGTTGTCGCGCAGGATGCCGGCGTTGTTGACGAGCACGGTCGGGGCACCGAGTTCGGCGGTGACGCGGTCGACCGCGGCGGCCACCGCGTCTTCGTCGGCGACGTTCGCGCCGACGGCGAGGGCGCGGCCGCCGGCGTCGGCGATGGCGGCGACGGTTTCGGCGCAGGCGGCCTCGTCGAGGTCGACGACCGCGACGGTGTGGCCGTCGGCGGCGAGGCGGCGGGCGGTGGCGGCGCCGATGCCGCGGGCGGCTCCGGTCACGATGGCGATGCGGGTCATGCGTATCCTCTCCGTCGGGGATGCGGCGGCATCCGTCTTGAACATACCGACTGCGCGGTATGCTGTCGTCCTCCTCGCCGGTGCGCGGTCAGAAGGTGATGAGCTGGCGCAGCTCGCCGCCGGCGGCGAGCCGGTCCATGGCGGCGTCGATCTCGGTCAGGGCGACGCGGCTGGACACCAGCTTCTCCAGTGGCAGCCGGCCGGCGCGCCACAGTTCGATGTAGCGCGGGATGTCGCGGCTCGGCACGGCGGAGCCGAGGTAGCTGCCGATGACGGTGCGCGCCTCCGCCGTGAGGGTGAGGGGCGACACCGACGCCCGGGCATCCGGCGCCGGCAGGCCCACGGTGACGGTCGTGCCGCCGGGGGCGGTGAGGGCGAACGCGGTCTCGAAGGCGCGCGCGTTGCCGGCGGCTTCGATCACGACCGGAGCGCGACCTCCGGCATCCGTCGCCCGGGCAAGCGCGTCGGCGGGTGTGAGCGCATCGACGGCGCCGAGGTCGCGGGCGAGGTCGAGCTTGGCGGGCACCGCGTCGACGCCGACGACCTCGTGCCCGAGCGCGACGGCGACGAGGAGCGCCGCCATGCCGACGCCGCCGAGACCCACGACGATGACGCGCTCGCCCGCGGCGGGCCGCCCGGCGTTGAGCACCGCGCCGCCGCCGGTGAGCACGGCGCAGCCGAGGAGCGCCGCGATGTCGGCCGGCACGTCGGCGGGCACCGGCACGACGGAGGTGCGGCTCACGACGGCGTGGCTCGCGAAGCCGCTGACGCCGAGGTGATGGAACACGGCTTCGGCGCCGCCGGATCGGTGCAGTCGGATGCCGCCGCCCACGAGTGTGCCGGCGTTGTTGGCGGCGGTGCCCACCTCGCACGGCAGGCGACCGTCGGTCGCGCAGCCGGCGCAGTGGCCACAGCGCGGGAGGAAGGTCATGACGACGCGGTCGCCGACGGCGAGGTCGTCCACGTCCGCGGTCAGCTGCTCGACGATGCCGGAGGCCTCGTGCCCGAGGAGCATCGGGACGGGGCGGCGGCGGTTGCCGTCGACGACGCTGAGGTCGGAGTGGCAGATGCCTGCCGCCTCGATGCGCACCAGGATCTCACCGGTTTCGGGCGGATCCAGCTCCAGCGGGCCGACCGTGAAGGGGTGTGTGGCGGCGAACGGCGCCTCGGCTCCGCTGGTCTCGAGCACGGCTCCGGTGATCTGCATGGGTGACCTCCTCGTCGCCTCCGACGCTACCCGACCCCGGCGAACCGGCAGCCGGTCACTCCGCCGCGTCGAGGCGTGGCCGCCACAGCACGACCTCGGTCGCGCGGCGCACGCGGGTGCCCTGCCGGAGGGTGACGACAGAACCGGTCGCGCCCGCGGCGAAGACCCGGGAGCGGCGGTCGAGCTCGTCGCGCAGCTGCTGCTCGAGCTCGGCCACGCGACGACGCAGCATCCGCGCCTCGTTCTCCAGTTCGATGAGCCGGGAGATCGCGGGCAGGCTCATCCCCTCCGCCGACAGGGCCGCGACCTCGCGGAGCTGCTTGACGTGCCGCAGCGAATACCGCCGCGAACCGCCCTGCGTGCGCGCGGGCACGACGAGCCCCAGCCGGTCGTACTGCCGAAGGGTCTGCGGGTGCATGCCCGACAGCTCGGCGGCCGCCGCGATCGCGAAGACCGGGGCCTCCTCGTCGAGTTCCTGCTCTGGCATGTGCTGACCTCCTTCGTGAGTGGGGGTGGGGCGTTTCGTCTCGCTCGTTCCTCGCTCGCTCAACGAC
>JAEYAG010000126.1 GCA_023451265.1 Actinomycetes bacterium
GGGCTCAACCTCGGACTCCTCGACGCCGCCGGGCTCGCCCCGCTGCTCGCCGAGTGGGTGCGCACGGGCGCGGCGCCGGATCGCGACCTGGAACGGTGGGAGCAGCGTCGCGTGCGGTCGGCGCGGATCGCCGCCGGGATCGCGACCCTCAACACCGCGCTCGGCCGGCCGCTCGGTCCGCGCGCCGACGCTGCGCGCTCCGCGGCCCTGCGAGTGGCACTGTCCGGGGTCTCGGGGCGGGTGTTCGCCCACGCGTATGCGATGGGCTTCGACCGCGGCGCGTGACCCGGCATCCGTTCACGGGGGTCTTCGCTGGTGCGGGGTCTTGGCTGGGCCGGGGTCTTCGCGGGCACGGGGTTTTGGCTGGGCAGTAGATGCGGCTACGCGGGCCGCGATCCAGCCCCGACTGCCAACCCCACCCGCGCGACGGCGGGTACGGGCCTCAGCCGCCACCGGTCGCGACGAGCTGCGCGGCGAGGAGGAGCGCGCACAGCATCGTCAGGCGGAACAGCGCGCGCCCGGGCGGATGCCGCAGCGCGCGCACCAGCGTCGCCACCGCGACGACGCCCACCGCGGCGAAGAACAGCCAGGCGATGAGGCCGATGCGCGTGACATCGCCGCCGACGGGGCCGAGCAGCACCGCGACCGCCCCTACGGCGATGCCCGCGATCGCGACGATGACGGATGCGCGTGCTCCCAGCCGGTGCGGCAGGCCCCGGATGCCGGTGCGGTCATCGTCTTCGAGGTCGGGCAGCACGTTCGTGAGGTGCACGGCCGCGCCGAGCGCGGCTCCGGCGAGGGTCGCCCACGGCGTCGCAAGCCGCGGCGGGTCGGCCGCGAGCGTCGCGAGCGACGGGAACAGCCCGAAGCTCACGATGAACGGCGAGATCGACCACGCCGACTTCTTCAGGCCGGCGTTGTAGGCCCAGGCCGAGGCGAGCGCGACAGCATGGACGGCAGCCATCGCAAGCCCAAGCACGGCCGAAAGGGCGAGCGCGACCACCACAGCCGCGACCGCCGCGATCCACGCCGTGCGCAGGTCGACGTCGCCGCGGGCGATCGGCTTGTCCCGCCGGCCGACCGCGCGGTCGCGGGCCGTGTCGATCGCGTCGTTGGAGATCCCGACCGACAGCTGGCCCGCCAGCACCGCGACCGCCAGCAGGGCGCTCCGCCACGGCGGCAGCCCCGCGCCGATGCCCAGGGCGACCGCGAGCACGGTCACGACGAGCGACGGCCCCGGATGCGACGCCGCCCACAGCGCCCGCAGTCGCCGCATCACCGCCCGGACTCCGCCATCCTCCGACGCTAGCCCAGCCGCCGCGCGGCGGGGAGCTCGCCCGCCGATGGTGCTGAAAGCAGGCGGCATCGACCTCCAGCGCCCGCGCAGGGGCCCGCCGGGTCGATTCAGCCTGCTTTCGGAACAGGGACGGCCGGCGACAGCGCTCCGGGGCGGCGCCGGGCGCGGGGGACGCCGGCAGAACCGGACGCCGCGGCATCCGCCGCCGGGGGTGCTGAAAGCAGGCGGGATCGACCTCCAGCGTGCGGGCGGGGGCGCCCCGGGTCGATTCAGCCTGCTTTCGCAACAGGGCCCGGCCGGGGCAAGACCGAGACGGCGCCTGGCCGGGGCCGGGGCGGGGGCGCCGGGACGCCGGCGCGGGGGACGCCGGCAGAACCGGATGCCGCGGCATCCGCCGCCGGGTTGTGCTGAAAGCAGGCGGGATCGACCTCCAGCGCCCGGCCGGGGGCCCGCCGGGCCGATTCAGCCTGCTCTCGCAACACAGACGGCCAGGTCGGCGCCCCCGCGGAAGCGTTAGTCGTCGAGGAGCTCGGCCTCGATCACGTCGTCGTCCGGGTCGGGGCCGGCAGAACCGGATGCCGCGGCATCGGCCGGCGCGGGGCCGCTGCTCGTGAGCGCGAGCCCGGATCCGTCCGCCGCGACGTCGACCCGCACGACGTCGCCGTCGTGCACGCCGCCGGAGAGCAGCGCCATCGCGAGCCGGTCCTGGATCTCCGACTGGATGAGCCGACGCAGCGGCCGCGCGCCGAACAGCGGGTCGTAGCCGCGCTCGGCGAGCCAGGCCCGGGCGTCCGGCGTGACCGCGAGGGTCAGCCGGCGCTCGTGCAGCCGCCGCTGTAGCGCGTCGACCGACAGCTCCACGATCTGCGCGAGGTCGTCCTCGGTCAGCGCCTGGAACATCACGATGTCATCGAGTCGGTTGAGGAACTCGGGCCGGAACGCCTGCCGCACGAGCGCCATCACCTGCTCCCGCTTGACCTCGACGGGCAGCGTCGGGTCGATGAGGATCGGCGAGCCGAGGTTCGAGGTGAGGATCAGGATCGTGTTCGTGAAGTCGACCGTGCGGCCCTGGCCGTCGGTCAGACGCCCGTCGTCGAGCACCTGCAGCAGGATGTCGAACACCTCGGGGTGCGCCTTCTCGACCTCGTCGAGCAGGACCACCGAGTAGGGCCGGCGGCGCACCGCCTCGGTCAGCTGACCGCCCTGCTCGTAGCCGATGTATCCGGGAGGGGCACCGACCAGCCGCGCGACGGAGTGCTTCTCGCCGTACTCGCTCATGTCGATGCGCACCATGGCGCGCTCGTCGTCGAACAGGAACTCCGCGAGGGCCTTCGCCAGCTCGGTCTTGCCGACGCCTGTCGGGCCGAGGAAGAGGAACGATCCGGTCGGCCGGTTCGGGTCGCTGATGCCCGCGCGCGAGCGCCGCACGGCGTCGGACACCGCCTTCACGGCATCCTTCTGCCCGATCAGGCGCTTGCCGAGCTCCGCCTCCAGGTGCACGAGCTTCTCGCTCTCGCCCTGCAGGAGGCGCCCCACCGGGATGCCGGTCCACGCCGCGATGACGGCGGCGATGTCCTCGTCGGTCACCTGCTCGTTGACCATCCGGGGCTCGTCGGCGGGCATCGCGGCGGCGCGCTCCGCGTCGGCGATCTCCTGCTGCAGCCGCTTGATCGTCTCGTACTCGAGCTTCGACGCCCGCGCGTAGTCGCCTTCGCGCAACGCCCGGTCGCGGTCGGTGACGGCCTGGTCGTACTGCTCCTTCAGTTCGCCGACGCGACGCAGGCCACCGCGCTCGCGCGCCCAGCGGGCCTCGAGCACCGCGAGTTCGGACTCCGCGGCATCCATCTGCTCGCGCAGCTTCGCACGACGCTCCTTCGACGCGTCGTCCTTCTCCTTCTTGAGGGCGAGGTCCTCGAGCTTCATGCGGTCGACCTGGCGGCGCAGCTGGTCGATCTCGACGGGCGACGAGTCGATCTCCATCTTGAGCCGGCTCATGGCCTCGTCGATCAGGTCGATCGCCTTGTCGGGCAGCTGCCGCGACGGGATGTAGCGGTTCGAGAGCGCCGCGGCCGCGACGAGCGCGCTGTCGCTGATCGTCACGCCGTGGTGCGCCTCGTAGCGCCCTTTGAGTCCGCGGAGGATCGCGACGGTGTCCTCGACGGAAGGCTCGCCGACGTAGACCTGCTGGAAGCGGCGCTCCAGCGCGGCATCCTTCTCGATGAACTCGCGGTACTCGTCGAGCGTCGTCGCGCCGATCAGGCGCAGTTCGCCGCGCGCGAGCATGGGCTTGAGCATGTTGGATGCCGCGACCGACCCTTCGCCACCGCCGGCGCCCATGAGGACGTGCAGCTCATCGATGAATGTGATGATGCGGCCGTCGGACTCGGTGATCTCCTTGAGGACGCTCTTCAGGCGCTCCTCGAACTGGCCGCGGTACATCGCGCCGGCCACGAGCGCGGAGATGTCGAGCGAGACGAGCTCCTTGTCCTTGAGCGACTCGGCGACGTCGCCTGCGACGATGCGCTGGGCGAGTCCCTCGACGACGGCGGTCTTACCGACACCGGGCTCGCCGATCAGGACCGGGTTGTTCTTCGTGCGCCGGGTGAGCACCTGGCTGACGCGCCGGATCTCGCTGTCGCGCCCGATCACGGGGTCGAGCTTTCCCTGCCGGGCGCGGTCGGTGAGGTTGATCCCGAACTGCTCGAGGGGGCTCTTCTGGTCCTCCTGCCCGGGTGCGGGTTGTGCGTTCATTCTGTCTCCTTCAAAACTGTGGCGCTCAAACTTGAGTCGCCTACGCTCAAGTTTAGCAAGAGTGGATGCCGCGGGCAAGCGCCTGCGGCGCCGGCGTGCGGTCTCGCGGCATCCCGCCCCACCCGCGCCGCATCCGTAGGCTGGGGCCATGACCGACGCGGGCTCCCCTTACGCTCGCGCGCTCGGCGATCGCATCGCGCAGCTGCCGCCCGCACTGCAGCGGTACTTCGACACGATCCCGGCCGGCTTCGTCGGCCGCGGCGAGGGCGTGTTCGACCGCGTCGGCTCGCGGCGCCGGGTGCTGGCGCCGCTGCTGCGGTGGTTCGCCGACCGCGGCGTCGTGCCGGCCGGCTGGCACGAGGGCGTGCCGTTCCGCATCGAGAACCGCACCCTCGACGGCGTCGCCGTAGCCGTCCGCCGCTTCGACCTGCCGACGGGCGCGTTCACGATGCACGACGCCGTCCGGGCAACACCCCTCGGCACCGTCGTCGACCGGGTCGGCCGGCCACCCCGGGTCGCGGTCGAGTTCACCGTGCACGTCGCGGGCGGCGCACTCGAGCTGCACAGCGTCGCCGTCGGCATCCGTCTCAGGCACCTGCGCCTGCGTCTGCCGGGGTGGGCCGCGCCCCGCATCCGGCTGCGCGAGCGCAGCGCCGGCGACCGCCAGCGCGTCGAGTTCACGATGGACCTCCCGCTGATCGGGCGGGTCTACGAATACGCCGGGACGTTCGACTACCGGATCGAGGAGGACAGATGAGCGGTGACCGGGTGGTGCTCGGCGGGGCGTCGGGGTTCATGGGGCGTGCGCTGCGCGCCCACTACGCCGCGGCGGGCCGCGAAGTCGTGACGATCGGCCGGTCCGGGGCCGACCTCGCGTGGGCGGATGCCGCGGGCATCGCCCGTGCCGTCGACGGCGCGAGCCTCGTCGTTGGCCTGGCCGGCAAGAGCGTGAGCTGCCGCTATACCGAGCGCAACCGCGACGAGATCTTCGCCTCTCGACTGACGACGACGCGCGCGCTCAGCACGGCGATCGCGACGGCCGATGCCCCGCCGCCGCTGTGGGTGAACTCCTCGACCGCGACGATCTACCGGCACGCCGACGACCGCCCCATGACGGAGTCCGACGGCGAACTCGGCACGGGGTTCTCGGTCGAGGTCGCGAAAGCGTGGGAGCGCGAGCTGTTCGCCGCCGAACTTCCCGCCACCCGCCGCGTCGCGCTGCGCAGCGCGATCGTGCTGGGCCGCGACGGCGGCGTGCTGCCCGAGCTCGCCGGCCTCGCCCGCGTCGGGCTCCGCGGACCGCAGCTCGACGGCTGGTGGCCGGTCACCCCGGCGCGCGTGCGCGCGGGGACCGCCCACCGGCCGGGCACACGGGGTGGGCGCCAGCGGTTCAGCTGGGTGCACATCGCGGACATCCTCGGCATCCTGGACCATCTCGAACGCACGCCGGAGCTGGCGGGTCCCGTCAACGCGTCGGCGCCGGGGCCGGTCGAAAGCCGCGACCTCATGGCCGCCGTGCGGCGGCGGGTCGGCGCGCGGGTGTCGTTCCCGATGCCGCGATGGATGCTGGAGATCGGCGCGCTCGCGCGCGGCACCGAGACGGAGCTCATCCTCAAGAGCCGGTGGGTGCTGCCCGAGCGACTCGTCGACAGCGGCTACGCGTTCGCATTCCCGACGCTCGACGGCGCGCTCGACGACCTTCTGAGCTGACCGCGGCGCCGGACTACGCGACGGCGTCCGCCGCCGGCGCGGTGCATGTGAATCGGGCGCGGTAGGCGGTCGGGGTGAGCCCCAGCATCCGCCCGAAGTTCTGACGCAGCACGGCGGCCGAGCCGAATCCGCACTCGTACGCGATGGCATCGAGGGCCAGGTCGGTCTGCTCGAGCAGGCGCTGCGCCTGGATGATGCGCTGGCGGCCGAGCCACGCCGCCGGAGTCGTGCCGTAGTCGGCCTTGAAGCGGCGTGCGAACGTCCGCGGCGACATGTGGGCGCGGGCGGCGAGCTGGTCGACCGACAGATCGAGGGTGAGGTTCTCCAGCATCCATTCGGTCACCGGCGCGAGCGACAGCGACGTCGACTCCGGCAGCGGCTTCGCGATGAACTGCGCCTGCCCGCCGTCGCGCTGCGGCGGGACGACCATGCGGCGCGCGATCGTGTTGGTCATCTCGGCCCCGAGCTCGAGGCGCAGCAGGTGCAGGCACGCGTCGAGGCCGGCGGCGGTGCCGGCGCTCGTGATGATGCGGCCGTCCTGCACGTAGAGCACGTTGGGGTCGACGTCGATCTCGGGATACATCCGCGCCATGGTGTCGGCGTAGCGCCAGTGGGTCGTGGCGCGCCGGCCGTTCAGCACCCCGGCCGCCGCCACGGCGAACGACCCGCTGCAGACGGTGAGCACCCACGCGCCACGGGCCACGGCGCGTCGCACGACTTCGCACACCCGTTCGTCGACGCGGTCCCACGTGTCGCGCGGGATGGGGGTGATGACGACGAGGTCCGCCTCGTCGGCGAAGGCGAGGTCGGCGTCGACGTTGATCGAGAACCCGATGTTGCTGGGCACCGCGCCCGGATCGGGCGCCACGATACGAAAGTCGAAGTTCGGGATGCCGTCATCCGACCGATCGAGCCCGAAGGCCTCGCACGCGAGCCCGAACTCGAACGGGGCGAACCCCGGCTGGACGACGCACGCGACGGTCTTCATGGCAGTAATCCTACTCTGATGCGCAGTTCTGCCACTAGTGGCGGTTTCGCGGCGTGCGTAGCGTTTCTGCCATGGTCACCGTCATCGTCATCTTCGGCCTCCTCGCCGCCGTCGCCGTCATCGCCACCGTCCGCGCGGTGCGCGTCGACGGCTATCGCCGCATCCCCACCGACCGCTCGCGTCTGCCCTGAGCGCGCCGCCGCGTGCGCGCCGCGTCAGCGCCCCGACGTCAGCCTCGCGACGGCAGTCCCGCGACGGCGTCGAGCAGCACCCCGGCCGACCGGTCCCACGAGAAGCGCGCGATGTGCGCGGTCCCGGCGGCGACGACCCGCGCCCGCTCGGCCGCATCGTCGAGCGAACGGATGCCGGCGGCGAACGCCGCGGCATCCGTCCCCCCGGCATACAGCGCCCCGTCGCCGGCGACCTCCCGGAAGATCGGCATGTCGGTCACGACGGCGGGCACGCCGAGCGCGATCGCCTCGGCGACGGGCAGGCCGTAGCCCTCGTCGAGGGATGCCGAGACCAGTACCGCACGGTCGGCCAGCAGCGCAGCGTATTCGGCATCGGTGACGCCGTTGTGGAAGACGACCTCGGCCCCGGCCGGGTCGACCATCGCCGACAGCTCCGCGCGGCGCGCGGGCGAGATGCGCGACAGCAGGTGCAGGGTGCGTCCGGGCAGATCGGCGGCGGCCCGCAGCAGCGTCTCGACGTTCTTGTAGGGCATGAACGAGCCCATGTAGACGAGGTTCTGCGACCCCGGCTCGACGGCGGCCCCCGCCGGCAGCAGCTCGGCGAGGCGCTGCGGCGCGTTGGGCACCACGACGACCGGCCGCTTCGTCAGCCGCACGCGCGCGAACTCCGCGGCGCTCGTCTCGCTCACCGTCGCGACGACGTCGGCCGCGTTGAGGGTGAGCCGCTGCGGCACGTACGACAGGTGGAACAGCCGCCACCCCAGCCGCACGTACCAGGGCAGGTCGCGCGGCGGCGTGCGGTGCCGGTAGTAGATGGTGTCGTGGAGGGTCAGGATGAGCCCGAACCGCCGGCCGAGCGAGCCGATCGTCTGCATGGGTGAGAACACGGCATCCGGCCGGTACCGGTTCAGCAGCAGCGCCGTCAGCGGTTCGCGCAGCGCCGTCGGCGCGTGGATGCGGAGCACGCGCGCACCCTGCGGCAGGAACGCGCGCTGCGCGTCGTCGTGGATGAGGAAGGCCACCTCGACCCCGCGCCCCGGCGCCGCCGCGGCGACGGCCGCGGCGAGCTCCGCGGAGTAGCGGCTGATGCCGTCGTGGAAGTCGGTGCGGATGTAGCGCGCGTCGAACAGCAGGCGCATGTCAGAGCGGCTCGCCGCGGTACAGCTTCTCGAACGTGTCGAGCGTGTTCTCGATGTCGTGGATCTTGACGCCGTCCAGCGACGCCTGCTGCATCCGCAGGTACTCCTCGGGCGAGGCGGTGAGCACGCGGCGGAGCTTGTCGGCGAGGTCGTCGGCGTTGCCGGGCTCGAACAGGTAGCCGTTGACGCCGTCGTGGATCAGGTGCGGGAGCGCCACGGCATCCGCCCCCACCACCGGCAGCCCCGACGCCATCGCCTCCATCGTGGCGATGGACTGCAGCTCGGCGATCGAGGCGATCGCGAACACGTCGGCCTGCGTGTACGCGGCGCGCAGCTGATCCTCGTCGACCCGGCCGTGGAAGCGCACCCGGTCGGCGATGCCGAGTCGCTGGGCGGTCTGCTCGAGGTTGCGCCGCTGGTCGCCGCCGCCGACGATGTCGAAGGTGATCTCCGGCAGCTCGGGGGCGAGCTTCGCGACGGCGTGGAGGGTGACCTCGACGTGCTTCTCGGTCGTGAGGCGCCCGACGAACAGCACGCGGGAGTGCGCGCGCGGCGTGAGGTCGGGGGTGTAGTTGCGCTTGTCGATGCCGCAGCTGATGGGGATGACGCCGTGGATGTCGATCGTGTTCTCGAGGAACTCCGCCGCCTTCCGCGTGGGCGTGGTGACCGCGCGCGACATGTCGAACGTGCGCTTGGCGTCGTCCCAGGCGAGCTTCACGACGATCTTGTCGAGCACGGGCGGCAGGGTAGTGAAGTCGATGATGTTCTCGGCCATCACGTGGTTCGTCGCGACGACGGGGATGCCGCGGCGTCGCGCGATCCGCGTCAGCGCACGCCCGAGGACGATGTGCGACTGGCTGTGCACGACGTCGGCGGGCACCTCGTCGAGGAGCCGGCGCGAGTAATGCTTGGCCATCCAGGGGAGGACGAACCGCAACCAGTCGTGGGGGTACCAGCGCCACCCCGGCGGGCGGTGCACCGTGATCTCCTGGCCCTCGATGACCTCGCGGAACACGCCGTGATTGCGGTGGGTGACGCTCGGGGTGAGGATGTGCACGTCGTGGCCTCGGCCGGCGAGCCCGGCCGCGAGGCGCTCGGCGAAGCGCGCGGCACCGTTCACGTCGGGGGCGAACGTGTCTGCGGCGATGACGATCGTCAGCGGCCGGTCGGGGCGGGGAGAGTCGTCTGGTGTCGCGGATTCGGTCACGGGGTGCGGGGCCTATCTGTGCGGCGGTGGCGGACCGCGGATCGCGGGTGTCCGCCGGCATCCGAGTCTACCCGAGGGCCCCCGCAGGGCCCGGAGGCCGCGGCGCGCCGCACACCGTGCGGGTACCCTGAGGCCATGCCTCGATTGTCCGCCGTCGCCGACCCCGAGCGCTGGGTGCCGGTGACCGACTCGTTCGGTTTCGGCGGGCGCCGCGCCCGCAAGAAGGCGATCCGGATGCTGCTGGGTCAGGCGAATGCGGCGATGGGTGCGCAGCCGCGGCCGGGCGGTGGGTTCGCGGCGTGGGCGATGAGCCAGGCCGCACCCGCACTCATGCGCAAGGCCGCCGGTCGGGTGCTCGTGTGGGTGTGGAAGGCCGAGCCCGAGCTGGTCGTGGTGATGGCGCAGCTGCAGCAGGCGACTCCGCAGCTGCGCACGGCCCGCGCGATGATGCCGATGGAGTACGACGACACCGAGACCTTTCGCGGCACGTACCTCGGCGCGGGCGAGAAGCTGTTCATGCCGACGCCTCCCCCGACCTCGACGCGCGAGAGCGCGACTCCACCGCCGCCGTTCGCGACCTACACGTGGGACACCGGCACGCACCTCGTGACGGTCACCGCCGTCGGCGGCGACCGCGGGCGCTTCGGCACCGTCATCGGCGCCGTCGACGAGCTGGCCCGGTCGCTCAAGATCGTCGACGATCTCGCGATGGGCGAGGCCGCCGGAGTGCTGCGCCTCGACCCGGCCTGACACGCGCGCAGACCGGACCCCCATGCCGGGCCGGCGCTGGCTAGGGTGGCGACATGGCCGCCCTGCACCGCGTCTCGCCGCGCACGCTCGCGTGGGAGGACCGGACCGCGTGGCCGATGTTCGCCCTGTCGCTGGTGTTCTTCGCCGCGTGGGTGTGGCTGCTGAGCGATCCCGATCTCGACGCCGGGTGGCGCTCGCTGCTGATCGGGATCGTCGCACTCAGCTGGATCGTGTTCATCGCCGATTTCGCCGTGCGATGGCTGCTGAGCGGTGACCGCCGCGCGTTCCTGCGCACCCGGTGGTTCGAGGGTGTCTCACTGGTGGTGGCGTACCTGCGCCCCTTCGTCATCCTCGCCTACCTGTGGCGTCTGCCCTGGTTCCGCGCGACGGCCTCCCGGCAGCGGGCGCGGCTGATCATCCTGGTGAGCCTGTTCACGCTGCTGTTCGTGTTCACGGCATCCAGCCTCGTGTGGCTCGCCGAGCGGAACGATCCCCACGCCAACATCGTCAACCTCGGCGACGCGATCTGGTGGGGGTTCGCCACGATCGCCACCGTCGGCTACGGCGACTTCGTCCCGGTGACGGTGCCCGGCCGTACGATCGCGGTCGGCCTCATGATGGGCGGGCTCGTCGTGCTCGGCGTCACGAGCGCGACGGTGATCTCCGCCCTCACCGATCAGATCCATCGCACCGGTCAGCGGATCGCGGAGGAGCGCGCCGCGGCGGAGGCGACCCCCGAGGAGCCGGACTCGCCGTCCTGACTCCAGCCCGGGCGATGGATGCCGCGGCGGTGCAGCGCGCGAGGCGGGGGGGCAGGTGCGGCGCGGGGCGGGGGCGGCGCAGGGCGGGGCGACGGATGCCGGGGCCGTGAGCGAGCGCCAGCGCGAACGCGAGCTGCCGCTGCCGGCCGAGCCCGATCGCCCCGACGGGCCCGTCGGCGTCGGCAGCGTCGGCACGCGCTGCTACGTGTCGGCCCTCGTCGACGGCGACGGCAGCGTGCTGCTCATGCAGACGAAGGAGGCGGGGCGCAGCGTGCTCATCGAGCACGGCGCGTGCGCGCAGCCATCGCAGGTCGCGCAGTACATCGCCGAGCAGGGAGAGGGCGGCCGCGTCGTCGCGATGCAGCGCATTCTTCAGGGGGTCTCCGACCCGTTCCTGGGGTCGTTCCGCGGCATGCGATCGTCGCCTGGGCGAACGCGTACGACGAGCTCTCCCGCGGGGACTACGACGCGTTCCTCGCCCGCGGCGGGCGATCCTGACCGCGTCGCACCCGGCCGGCGCGCGTCAGTCGCCGAGCGGATCGAACGTGGGATAGCCGACCACGGCCGCGGCCCGCTGCATGAGCGCATCGTGCGTGACGATCGTGGTGTCCAGACCCGTGCGGATGACCGTTCCGAGGTGGATCGCGTCGAGCGTCTTGACGTGCGGCACGATCGCTTCCGCACTGGCCAGCACGGCGTCGTCGATCGGCACGAGGTGGACATGGTCGACGATCTCGTCACGCAGGTCGACGGGGAGCCCCTCACGGCGAAGCAGCCGAGTCAGCTCCGTGCGCAGCAGGCGAGAGGCGAAGACCACGACGTCGGGGTCACCCGTCGCGCCGTCGAACCATGCGGCAGCCTCGGGTGCATGGCCGAAGAGGATGTGCGCGGCGACAGACGTGTCGAGCGCGAAGTACGTCGTCACCACTCGCCGGCCATGTCATCGAGCAGGCCCTCGACCGATTCTGCGGTCCGGAGCTCGTGGCGAGCAAGTCCTGCCGTGCGTGCGCCCTCGCGCGCCTTCGGAGGCAGCAGCACCGTGCGCCGATCGGGCGGGATGATGCGCCCCACCTCCCGATCGTGGCGTGTGATCCGATAGGTCTCGCCCGCCTCCACCTCGGCCAGCATGGCCGTCGGATTCTGCCGCAGCTGCCCGACCGTGATGCTCTTCATGCTCCGAGGCTACCCAGTTTGTCTACCCATGTCTACGACATCCAGACCCCCTGCGCGACTGACCACCTGAGAGGCCCGACGCGTGCGGGACGTGCTAGCCTCCTACCGACTGGCCGGTATGTCTTCCGGCCCCGCGACACGAAGGCGCCCATGACCCTCGACCGCTTCACCGGCACGGTCTCGCTCATCACCGGCAGCAGCCGCGGCATCGGGCTCGCGATCGCGCAGCGCATCGTCGCCGAAGGCGGCGCGGTCGTCCTCACCGGCCGCCACAGGACACCCTCGACGAGGCCGTCGAAGGTCTCGGTGCCGGGGCCTCAGCGGTCGCCGGCCGCGCCGACGACCCGGAGCACCGTGCCGCCGTGTTCGCGCACATCGCCGCGCACCACGGCCGCCTCGACCACCTCGTCAACAACGCCGGCATCAACCCGGCCTACGGCCCGGCGCTCGCCCTCGACCCCGCCGCCGCGCGCAAGATCCTCGAGGTCAACGTCATCGCCGCCCTGGAGTGGACCCGCGACGCGGTCGCCGCGGGCCTGCGTCGCTCGATCGTCAACATCGCCTCCATCTCCGGCGTCACCGCGGCGCCGAACATCTCGTTCTACGGCGTCTCCAAGGCGGCGCTGATCAACCTGACGATCCAGCTCGCCGATGAGCTGGCCCCCGGCATCCGCGTCAACGCCGTCGCACCCGCCGTCATCAACACCCGCTTCGCGAAGGCACTGTAGGAGGGTCGCGAGGACGAGGCCGCCGCGGCGTACCCGCTCGCGCGGCTCGGCGAGCCCGACGACGTCGCGGCTCCCGTCGCGTTCCTGCTGTCGTCGGATGCCGGGTGGATCACCGGTCAGACCCTGTTGATCGACGGCGGCACCTCGATCCGCCCCCTCGACTGAGGCGCCCGCGCAGGGCAGGGAAAGATGGACGTATGAAGCAGACCAACGTGGCCGACGACGTCACACGCGCCGCCGTCGACCTCTTCGCCGCACAGGGCTACGCGAACACGAGCGTGCAGCAGATCGTCGAGGCCGCCGGCGTCACCAAGGGCGCGATGTACCACTACTTCCAGTCGAAGGACGACCTGCTCTTCGGCATCTACGACCGGCTGCTGTCGCTGCAGAAGCAGCGCCTCGACGACATCGTGGCCCGCGGCGGCGCTGTCGTCGACGTGGTACGGGCCGTATGCGTCGACGTCATCGAGACCTCGATCGAGTTTCTGCCGGAGGGCACCGTCTTCTTCCGGTCGTCGCACATGCTCAGCGCGCCGCGGCAGCAGGAGGTCACGCGCCGCCGCCGCGCCTACCACGACACGTTCGCGGCACTCATCGAGCAGGGCCGGGCCGAAGGGGTGTTCCGCAGCGACATCCCGGTGCCGGTCGTGGTGGCGCATTTCTTCAGCGACGTGCACTACCTGTCGCACTGGTACTTGCCGGAGGGCCCCGAGAGCGGCACCCTCGTCGCCGAGCAGCTCACCGAGCTGTTCCTCGCCGGAATCAGCACCGGCGCCGCCGCGTTCGTCTGAGGAGGATGCCGTGACCGAGGCCTACATCGTCGCCACCGCCCGCTCGCCGATCGGACGCGCCCGCAAGGGCTCGCTCGTCGGCATCCGTCCCGACGATCTCGCGGCGCGCATGGTCCGCGCCGCGCTGGAGAAGGTGCCGGCGCTCGACCCCGCACGCATCGACGACCTGCTCGTCGGGTGCGGGCAGCCGGCGGGCGAGCAGGGGTTCAACCTCGCCCGGATCGTCGCGGTGCTGCTCGGGCTCGACACCGTGCCCGGGGCGACCGTCAACCGCTACTGCTCGTCGTCGCTGCAGACCACCCGCATGGCCTTCCACGCCATCAAGGCGGGCGAGGGCGACGTGTTCGTCTCGGCGGGCGTCGAGTCGGTGTCGCGCTACGTGCACGGCCGCGCGGATGCCGAGGAGGCGCACAACCCGGTGTTCGCGGATGCCGGGGCGCGCACCGCGGCGCGCGCGGGCGGCGGGGCGTCGCCGTGGACCGACCCGCGCACCGACGGGACGGCTCCCGACCCGTACATTGCGATGGGCCAGACCGCCGAGAACGTCGCGCAGCTGCGGGGCATCGGCCGCGCCGACCAAGACGCGTTCGCCGCGCGGTCGCAGCAGCGCGCCGAGGCGGCGATCGCCTCGGGGTTCTGGGCCCGCGACATCACGCCCGTCACGCGCGCGGGCGGCCCGGGCGGCGCCGCCGACGACGGGCCGCGACCGGGCGTGACGCTCGAAGGGCTCGCCGCCCTCGAGCCGGTCTTTCGCCCCGACGGGACGGTCACGGCGGGCAACTGCTGCCCGCTCAACGACGGTGCCGCGGCCGTCGTCATCGTCTCGGACCGCGTCGTGGACGAGCTCGGGCTCACCCCGCTCGCGCGCATCGTCTCGACGGGGGTGAGCGGGCTGTCGCCGGAGATCATGGGCCTCGGCCCGGTCGAGGCGTCGCGCCGCGCGCTCGCGCGGGCGGGGCTCGGTGTCGACGACATGGATCTCGTGGAGATCAACGAGGCGTTCGCCGCGCAGGTGATCCCGTCGGCACGCGAGCTCGGCATCGACGACGAGCGCCTCAACGTCTTCGGCGGCGCGATCGCCGTCGGGCATCCGTTCGGCATGACGGGCGCCCGCATCACCTCGACCCTGCTGAACGGCCTCGCCGAGCGGGACGGCCGGTACGGGCTGGAGACGATGTGCGTCGGCGGCGGTCAGGGCATGGCGATGGTGCTCGAGCGGGTCTGACGCGCGCGGCGGGCGGCGCCGCGCCGCGGCGGACCGCCCGGGCGCCGCGGCCCTCACGCCGCGACGT
>JAEYAG010000254.1 GCA_023451265.1 Actinomycetes bacterium
GCTCGGCATCCACCGCGAACCGCGTCGCACGATCGGGATGGATCGCCGCCACCGCCACACCGGCGGCGTAACTCACCGACGCCCGCCACGGCGCACCCGAGACCTGCACCGCGCCGTGCGGGCCGCCGCAGCGCGCACAGGGGTTCGACAGGCCGGCATCCGGCCAGCCCTCCCGCGCGAGCAGCGTCCGCAGCAGGTCCCAGGCGACGGCACGGCGGGCGGCCCGCGTCGCGCCGGCGGCGCCCGGGACCGGCGCCCACGCCAGCCGGAGGTCCGTCACTCAGACCTTCGGCTCGTGCGTCTCGATCGCGACGATGCCCGAACCGGGGTTCGTCGCCGACAGGTGCACGACCGAGAACGCACCCGTGTCGAGCGCCGACGCGCTGCCCAGATACGACCCGCGCAGCGTGCCGGTCGCGAGCGCCAGTTCGGTGAGGATGCCGGGGAGCACCGGGCCGTGACTGCACAGCACGGCGGGCTTGCGGGACCGCACCCGCCGGCCGATGACCGCGCGCGGGTCGGAGGTGCCCTCCTCCCACGCGTCCTGGCCGATCAGCGGCGTGCGGTCGATCTTGCGTCCGAGCGCCGCAGCGAGCGGCGTCACGGTGGTCACGCACCGCACGGCGTCGCTCGAGACGATCTTGCGGACGCCGAATGCGCGCAGCGGCCCGACGACCGCCTTCGCCTGCCGCGCGCCGCGCGTCGTGAGGGGACGCGCGGCGTCCGCACCGTCCCAGTCCTCGCGGGCGACGGCCTTCGCGTGCCGCAGCACGACGATCGGGAACGTGCTCAGCACCCCGTCTTCGACGTAGCGGAGGAACTCCTCGACGATCTCGACGTCCACCGGGTAGGAGAGGTAGCCGAGCGCCTTGCGCGGCGAGACCCACTCCAGCGCCGCGATCTCCTTGTTCGGCACGAACGCCGAGGCGCGGATCGCGTCGTCGGTCGCCTCGGCCGCCCAGTAATGCACGATCTTCTGCCGGCCCTTGGGCATGCGGTAGCGCGAGACGCCGACGGGGATGCCGAGGGCGACGCGGATGCCGGTCTCCTCGAAGATCTCCCGCGCCGCCGTCTCGGCGAGCGTCTCGCCGGGGTCGACCTTGCCCTTGGGCAGGGTGACGTCCGCGTAGGCCGTGCGGTGGATGAGCAGGATCTTCAGCTTGCCCTCGACCAGGCGCCACACGACGCCGCCGGCGGCGTAGACAGCCGTCTGAGTCATCGCACCGCGCGCGCCCGGCGGCGACGCTGCACTTGGGTCATGGTCCGCTCCTGCAGATCCACGAGCGGCTTGCCGTTCTCGCCCACGCTGCGCCGGGACCAATCGCCCGACGGTTCGAGGTGCCACGAACTCGTCTCGTCGCTCATCGCGAGGTCGAACAGGTCGACGAGCTCCTTGATGTGACCCGGTGCCACGACCCGCACGAGCGCCTCGACGCGACGGTCGAGGTTGCGGTGCATCATGTCGGCGCTGCCGATGTACACCTGCGGGTCGCCGTCGCCCGCGAAGGCGAAGATGCGCGAGTGCTCGAGGTAGCGGCCGAGGATGGAACGCACCGTGATGTTGTCGCTGACGCCGTCGAGCCCCAGCTTCAGCGAGCAGATTCCGCGGACCCACACGTCCACGCGCACGCCGGCCTGGCTGGCCCGGTACAGCGCGTCGATGATCTGCTCGTCGACCATCGAGTTGACCTTGATGCGGATGTGGGCGGGCTTTCCCTCGAGGGCGTTGCGGCGCTCCTTGTCGATGAGGCGCAGCAGGCCCTTGCGCAGGTGCAGCGGAGCCACCAGCAGCCGCTTGAACTTCTTCTCGATCGCGTAGCCGCTCAGCTCGTTGAACAGGCGCGTGAGGTCGCGGCCGACCTGCTCGTCTGCGGTGAACAGGCCGAAGTCCTCGTACAGCCGGCTCGTCTTCGGGTTGTAGTTGCCCGTGCCGATGTGGCTGTAGCTGCGCAGCATCCCGTCCTCCTCGCGGATGACGTGCAGCAGCTTGCAGTGGGTCTTGAGACCGACCAGGCCGTACACGACGTGCACGCCGGCCTTCTCGAGCTTGCGGGCCCACACGATGTTCGCGGCTTCGTCGAAGCGCGCCTTGACCTCGACGAGGGCGAGCACCTGCTTGCCGCGCTCGGCGGCGTCGATGAGCGCCTGCACGATGGGGCTGTCGCCCGACGTGCGGTACAGCGTCTGCTTGATGGCGAGGACATGCGGGTCGCGCGCCGCCTGCTCGAGGAAGCTCACGACGCTCGTGGTGAACGATTCGTACGGGTGGTGCACCAGCACATCGCCCTTGCGGATCGCGGTGAAGAAGTCGGCGCGGCCGTTCTGCTCGGCGGGCTGGAAGGCGGATGCCGTGACCGGCACGTGTGCCGGATAGTGCAGCTCCGGCCGGTCGATCTTGGCGAGGTCGAACAGTCCCCGCAGATCGAGCGGCCCGGGCAGGCGGTACACCTCCTGCTCGGTGATGTCGAGTTCGGCGATCAGCAGATCGAGGGTGACCTCGTCCATCTGCTCGGTCACCTCGAGGCGGATGGGCGGGCCGAACCGGCGGCGCAGCAGCTCAGCCTCCAGCGCCTGGATGAGGTTCTCGGTCTCGTCCTCCTCGATCACCATGTCCTCGTTGCGGGTCAGGCGGAAGGCGTGGTGCTCGAGGATCTCCATCCCCGGGAAGAGGTCGCTGAGGTGATGGGCGATCAGCTGCTCCAGCGGCAGGTAGCGGGCGCGCCCGCCCGAGGGCGGCAGCTGGACGAACCGGGGCAGCATGGGCGGCACCTTCAGGCGCGCGAACTCCTGCCGGCCGGTCTTGGCGTTGCGGATGCGGATCGCGAGGTTCAGCGACAGCCCCGAGATGTACGGGAAGGGGTGGGCGGGGTCGACGGCGAGCGGCATGAGCACCGGGAACACCTGCGACTGGAAGTAGTCGTACAGGTCGTCGCGGTCGTCCGCGGCGAGGTCCTCCCACGAGACGACCTCGATGCCGGCATCCGCCAACGCGGGCTTCACGAGATCCAGCCACGCGCGCGTGTGACGCACCTGCAGCGCGTGGGCCGATTCGGAGATGTCGGAGAGCACATCCTGCGGGGCGCGGCCGACGTTGGTGGGCACCGCCAGCCCCGTCACGATGCGGCGCTTGAGGCCTGCCACGCGGACCATGAAGAACTCATCGAGGTTCGACGCGAAGATCGCGAGGAAGTTGGCACGCTCGAGCACCGGCAGCGTCGGGTCCTCCGCCAGTTCCAGCACCCGCTGGTTGAACGCGAGCCAGCTGAGCTCCCGGTCCATGTAGCGGTGGTCGGGCAACTGCGAGTCGTCGTACTCGACGGTCTCGTCGAAGTCGTCGTCGTCGGCGTCGCCGAGGCCCGTGTCCAGAACGTCGGTGTCGATCATCCCTTCATCATGTCAGGGCGAGGTGACCGGCGCGTTAACCCGCTCAGGCCTGCGACCGCTCCCGCGGCGAGGGCACCTGGTCGTCCTCGTAGACGTTGAACCGGTAGCCCACGTTGCGCACCGTGCCGATGAGCTGCTCGAGGTCGCCGAGCTTGGCGCGCAGCCGTCGCACGTGCACGTCGACCGTGCGGGTGCCGCCGAAATAGTCGTACCCCCACACCTCGCTCAGCAGCTGCTCGCGCGTGAACACGCGGGAGGGGTGCGTGGCGAAGAAGTGCAGCAGCTGGAATTCCTTGTACGTCAGATCCAGCGGCTTGCCGTGCACCTTCGCCGAGTAGGAGGACTCGTCGATCGTGATGCCGGAGGTCTGGATGCGGCTGGAGGGCTGCTCGGCGCTCTGTCGCCCCACCGCGAGGCGGATCCGTGCGTCGACCTCGGCGGGACCGGCGCCCACGAGGATGACGTCGTCGATGCCCCAGTCGGTCGACACGGCCGTGAGACCGCCCTCGGTGACGACGAGGACGAGGGGCGCGTCCAGGCCCGTCGTGTTGAGGATCTTGCACAGCGACTTCGCCCCCACGAGGTCGGTGCGCGCGTCGACGAAGATGACGTCGGCGCTGGGGGCGTTGACGAGATGCGCCGGTTCGGCGGGGATCTGCCGCACGCGGTGGCTGAGCAGCTCGAGCGCGGGCAGGACGGCCCCTCCGCCTGCGGCGGAACTCAAGACGAGAAGCTGAGCCATGCGGTCCCTTCCGGCGCGGACGACCGGGCCGTGACCCCAATACTAGGACCTCGCCGCGGCCGGTCACGCGGCGCCCGCCACCGGCGGGTGTGCGCGGGGGTCGCGGGTGCGCGAGAATACGAGTCATGACCGTTCCTGGGCTCGCTCCGCGCGCCGGACTCGGCGGCATCATCGCCGTCTGGGTCGCCGCCGCGGTGATCTCCGTCGTCATCGGGATCGTCGCGCCGGAGGACTGGCGAGCGGCATGGATGCCGGTGGGCCTGGCCGGCTGCCTGATCCTCGCGTTCGCGGTCCAGCTGGGCGTCGGTCACGCGGAGGGGTTCCTGCGGCGGGTCGCCGCGAGCGTGCTGGGCGCGCTCGTCGTGATGGGCCTGTTCGGGCTCGGCATGGGACTGATCAGCCTGTTCGGGTGAAGGGTAGAGTGTTTCCCATGGACCTCGTCGCACTCGAACTCTTCTTCGTCGGGCTTCTCGCGCTCGCGTCGCTGGCGATCGTGTTCGTCTCGGGCGTCGTGATCAAGAACCTCTACCGCGGCCAGCGCTGACGTCGTGATCGACCTTCCGACCGATCTGCCGGCGGACATCGTTCCGCTGTCGTGGCTGCTCGGCGTCTGGGAGGGCACCGGGGTCATCGACTACGAGGCCGACGGCGCCGCGTTCCAGGGCGAGTTCGCGCACCGCGTCAGCTTCAGCCACGACGGCGGCGACTACGTCAACTACGCCGCGAGCGCCTGGCTCCTCGGCGACGGGGAGTCCCGCACGCCGCTGGTCGCGGAGACCGGATACTGGCGTCTCGCCCGCCCCGCGGCGGCCGTCGACGCCGGTCCGGCGCTGCTGCCGGCATCCGCCGCCCGTCCCGCACCGCGGACGGCGGACGACGTGGAGACGCTGCGCAACGCCGAGGGCGGTTTCGACCTCGAGGTGGCGATCGTCCACTCCGACGGCATCAGTGAGCTCTACCTCGGCCAGGTGCGCGGGCCGCGCATCGACCTTGCGACGGATGCCGTGATCCGCCCGTCCAGCGCCAAGGTCTACACCGCGGCCACACGCATGTACGGCCTGGTCGACGGCCACCTGCTGTGGGCGTGGGACATCGCCGCGCTCGGCGGCGAGCTCGCCTCGCACGCCTCCGCGCGCCTGGCGCGGGCGGAGTGAGCGCGCCGTGACCGACGATCTCCTGCGCGCGATCCCCGGCGCCGTCGTCGACGAGGCCGGCCTCGCTCACGTCGGTGCGCCGCACCGCGAGCAGCGCGACCTGGCCGCGGGTCTCGCCCTCGCGCCGCTCGGCGACCGCGCCGTGCTGGTGGTGGAGGGCCCCGATCGGCTGTCGTGGCTCGACTCGATCACCTCGCAGGCTCTCACCGGGCTCGCCGCGGGCGAGAGCACCGAACTGCTCGTCCTCGACCCGCAGGGGCACGTGGAGCACGCCGCCGGCGTCATCGACGACGGGGAACGCACGTGGCTCGTCGTCGACCGCGACCACGCGGCGGCACTGCTGACCTGGCTCACCCGCATGCGCTTCCGCCTGCGCGTGGACCCGCAGGATCTCACCGGCCGGGCGTACGTCGTCGG
>JAEYAG010000079.1 GCA_023451265.1 Actinomycetes bacterium
TCTCCCGCTCCGCCGTCCCGGTCTTCAGCCGCGCGCAGGCGCGCCGCATCGCCCTCGCCGCCCAGGGGTTCTCGCGCGCACGCCCGGACGACGCGCCGACGCCGGGGCCACGGCTGCTCGCGAGCACGCTGCAGCGCATGGCGGCGCTGCAGATCGACTCGGTGAACGTCTTCGCCCGCTCGCACTATCTCCCGCTCTTCTCACGACTCGGCGCGTACGACGCCGACCGCCTCGATCGGATGCTGATGGGCCCGCGCTCCGCCTACACCGAGTACCGGGCGCACGAGGCGGCGTTCATCCCCCGTCGCGACTGGGGCCTGTTCGCGTTCCGCATGCGGGCGATGCGCGCGAAGTACGGTCCCGGCACCGACGGGTTCGTCGACCACCACGCCGCGATCGTGCAGTGGGTGCGGGGCGAGCTGGCTTCTCGTGGCCCGCTCCGCCCGGCGGAGTTCGATCATGAGCTGCGCCGCGTGCCGCGCGGACCGTGGTGGGACTGGGATGCCGTGAAGAACAGCCTCGAGCATCTCTGGCTGTTCGGTGAGGTCGCGATCGCGGGACGGCGCGGCTTCGAGCGCGTCTACGCGCTGGCCGAGCAGGTGATCGACGACGACGACCGGGTCGAGGTGCCGCGCGCCGATGCGATCCGTGAGCTCGTGCGGCGCGCGGCGCGGGCGTACGGGGTGGCCACGGCATCCGACCTCGCCGACTACTGGCGCATCCGCGACCGCGCCGCCGTCCTCGCCGCCGTCGCCGATCTCGTCGACGCGGGCGAGCTGGAGCCCGTGCACGTGGCCGGGTGGGAGCGTGCGGGCCGGCCGCTGCCGGCGTGGCGCCACCGCGACGCCGTGCCGCCGCGACGGATCGACGCGGCGACGATCCTGACGCCGTTCGACCCCGTGGTGTGGTTCCGCGACCGCGCGGCGCGGCTGTTCGACTTCGACTACCGGATCGAGATCTATACGCCCGCCGCGCAGCGCAGGTTCGGCTACTACAGCCTGCCCGTGCTGATCGACGACGATCTCGTGGGGCGCGTCGACCTCAAGGCCGACCGCGGGCGGTCGACCCTGCTCGTGCAGTCGGCGTGGTGGGAGCGGCCGGCGGCGGGGGCGCCGCACCCGCGCGACGCGGTCGAGCGCATCGGGGCGGCCCTGCGGGATGCGGCGCGCTGGCAGGGCCTGGAATCGGTCTCGGTGGGCCGGTGGGGCGACGCCGCCGACGAGGTCGCCGGCGCCCTGGGCGCCGTCCGCCACGAGCGCGCCACGGGTCGCTGACCCGCCCGGCCGGTCAGCGCGCAGAGGAGACCCCGCACCCCGTCAGAATCGGTCGCTCATGTGCTGCAGCCGTGCGATGCGATCCGGGAGCGGAGGGTGCGTCGCGAACAGGCGCGAGACCGCACCAGGACGCAGCGGGTCGCTGATCCACAGGTGCGCCATCGAGGTGTTGGCTTTCGCGAGCGGCCTGCCGTACTCCCCCAGCTTTCGCAGCGCCGACGCGAGACCGTCGGGGTCGCGCGTCGTCAGGGCGCTCGTCGCGTCGGCGAGGTACTCGCGCTGGCGCGAGATGGAAGCCTGCACGACACCGGCCAGCAGCGGCGCGACGATCGCCGCGACGATGCCGAACACGAGGAACAGCACCTGGGTCTGATTGTTGCCGCCACGCCGGGCGCCGCCGAAGAACGCGAAGCGCATGAGAATGTCGGCGACGAGGCCGACCGCGACGACGAGGCCGAACACGGCGAGCGAGACGCGGATGTCGTAGTTGCGGATGTGGCCGAGTTCGTGCCCCAGCACCCCCTCCAGCTCCCGGTCGGTCATGATCTCGAACAGACCGGTGGTCACCGTGATCGCGGCCTTGTCGGGCGTGCGCCCGGTCGCGAACGCGTTCGGGGCGGGGTCGTCCACGACGTACAGCGCGGGCATGGGAGTGCCCGTCGTGATGCACAGGTTCTCGACGAGACGGTAGTACCGCGGCGCTTCCTCACGCGTGACCGCCTGCGCCCCCGAGAGCGCGAGGGCCTCACGGTCGGCGAGGAAGTACTGCGCGGTGGCGTAGCCGGCAGCGCCCACGAGGACGAACGCGGTGACCCACCAGTTGTTGCCGGCGAGCCACCCCGCCGCGAGGCCGATGAGGCCGAGCACGACGACGAAGCCGCTGAGGATCAGCCAGGTGTTGCGCTTGTTCCGCGCGATCGCGGAGTACATGAGCTCAGAACTGGATTCGCGGCGGCTCGGCGATCGCCGCGCCGTCGACGACCTCGAAGAACTCGCGCTCGTGGAAGCCGAGGTTGCGTGCGAAGAGGTTGTTCGGGAACACCTTGATCTTCGTGTTGAGCTCGCGGACCCCGCCGTTGTAGAACCGGCGCGACGCCTGGATCTTGTCCTCGGTGTCGACGACCGACTGCTGCAACTGCAGGAAGTTCTGGCTCGCCTGCAGCTGCGGGTAGGCCTCGGCGACGGCGAACAGCGACTTCAGCGCCTGCTGCATGTGCCCCTCGGCCACACCGGCGGCGGCGGGAGACTCCGCGGTGAGCGTCTCGGCGCGGGCGCGGGTGACGTTCTCGAACACCGCCTTCTCGTGCGAGGCTTAGCCCTTGACCGTCTCGATGAGATTCGGGATGAGGTCGGCTCGGCGCTTGAGCTGGACGGTGATGCCGCTCCAGGCTTCGTCTACGCGGACGTTCAGCTGCACCAGCGAGTTGTACGTCGCCCAGAAATAGACGCCGACGAGCAGGATCACCCCGACGACGATCAGTACCGGCACGAGCCATTCCATCAGTGCCCCACCCTTTCCCGTGTTTCTCTCATCCTAGACGCGGTGCCTGCACGTGGACTGGGGACTCGGCAGCTCGCCGGCCCGCGCATCAGCTGCCCAGAACCCGCTCCAGGTACCGGTTCGTGAACCGGCGCTCCGGATCGAGGCGGTCGCGCACTGCCACGAAGTCGTCGAAGCGCGGATACCGGTCACGCAGGGTCTCGTGCGTCAGCGTGTGCAGCTTGCCCCAGTGCGGGCGGCCGCCGTGCGCCAGCATGATCTCCTCCACCG
>JAEYAG010000094.1 GCA_023451265.1 Actinomycetes bacterium
GGCGGGGTGGCCGCGGCGGGGGCCGGGGTCCCGGCATCCCGTTGCGTCTTCTCGTACGCCTCCAGCACCGGCCACCAGGCCTGGTCGACCGAGTTGCGATCCTTCGCGAATTGGTCGTACATCTCGGCGACGAGCCACTCATTGGCGCCGAATTCGCCGTCGCTCGAAGTACCCACGCCGGTCACCTGACTGGACACGGTTGCGCCTGCTTTCATCGATGAAGTTCAGTCCGTACGGGGCATGCAGCCGCCCTCACGCACACATCCATCAAGGGTATCCCACGTTTTCTGTCGGTACCGTGGGTACATGCAGTTCTCCGGCGCCCAGCCCACCGTCGACCTCACCTATTCGGACGTGTTCCTCGTGCCGCGACGGTCGGGGATCACGAGTCGTCTCGACGTGGACCTGTCGCCGCAGGACGGCACGTCGGCGACGATCCCGCTCGTCGCCTCCAACATGAACTCCGTCACCGGACCGCGCCTGGCCGCCGCGCTCGCGCGCCGGGGCGGGCTGGGCGTGCTGCCGCAGGACATGCCGCTGCAGGACATCGACGCCGCCATCCGGTGGGTCAAGGAGCAGCCGGTGCCGTGGGACACGCCGCAGGTGCTGACCGCCGACGCGACCGTCGCCGAGGCGGCGGCGCTGCTGCCGGCCACCGAGGGCCACGGCATCGTCGTCGTGGCGGCGCTCGCCGACCGCATCCACGTCGACGACATCCTCGGCGTCGTTCCTGCGGCGCGCCTGGGCACGGCGCTGCCCGACGCGCGGCTCGGCGACCTCGCGCGCGGCCGCACCGCGTCGATCGACGCGGACGACGTCACCGACGCGCGCCACGCGTTCGACCTCCTGGTCGCCGCGGAGGCCGAGACGGTGTGCGTGCTGCACCACGGCTACCTCGTCGGGACGCTCTCCCAGCGCACGGCGCTGCGCTCCACCCTGTACCGGCCGGCGGTCGACGCGAACGGGCGTCTCATCGTGGCCGCCGCCGTCGGCATCAACGGCGACGTCGCCGCGAAGGCGCGCGCCCTCGCCGCCGCCGGCGTCGACGTCCTCGTCGTCGACACCGCGCACGGTCACCAGGAGGGGATGCTGCGGGCGCTGCACACCGTCGCGGGCCTGAACCTCGGGATCCCCCTCGTCGCCGGCAACATCGTCACCGCGGAGGGCGCCCGCGACCTCGTCGCGGCGGGCGCGTCGATCCTGAAGGTCGGCGTCGGCCCCGGCGCGATGTGCACGACTCGCATGATGACCGCCGTCGGCCGCCCGCAGTTCTCGGCCGTGCTGGAGACCGCGCAGGCGGCCGCAGAACTCGGCGCGCACGTGTGGGCCGACGGGGGAGTGCGCTACCCGCGCGACGTCGCACTGGCGCTCGCGGCGGGCGCGGCATCCGTCATGATCGGCTCGTGGTTCGCCGGGACCATCGAGGCCCCCGGCCAGCTGCAGGTCGACGAGGCGGGGCGCGTGTACAAGGAGTCGTGGGGGATGGCCTCAACGAAGGCCGTGCACGGCCGGTTCGGGCGCCTCGACCCGTACGAGCGGGCGCGCAAGGAGCTGTTCGCCGAGGGGATCTCGTCGTCGAAGATCTATCTCGACCCGCTGCGCCCCTCGGTCGAGGACCTCGTCGACATGATCACCTCGGGTGTGCGGTCGTCGTTCACCTACGCCGGCGCTGCCTCGGTGCCCGAGTTCCACGAGCGCGCGACCGTGGGCCTGCAGTCCGCCGCCGGCTACGAAGAGGGCAAGGCGCTCCCCGTCAGCTGGTGACCGTCCCCGGCGAGGTGCCGTAGAATCGTCGGCACAATGGACGACCCTCCTAGTTGTAGACGATCGCCCCACCGACCCTCCTCCCGCCTGAGCGGGGGTGACGTGTGATGGATTACGTCATGTTGGGCGTGGGGCTCCTGCTCACCGTCGGGACCGGCCTGTTCGTCGCGAGCGAGTTCGCGCTCGTGAACCTCGACCGCGCCGACCTCGAAGCCCGCCGGGCCGCCGGCGAGTCGCGGCTGTCACTGACGATCGACGCGCTGAAGATGACGTCGACCCATCTCTCCAGCGCGCAGCTGGGCATCACGCTCACGACACTGCTCACCGGGTACACGATGGAACCCGCGCTGACGAACCTGCTGAGCCCGGTGTTCCAGGCCCTCGGGCTCCCGGCCGCCGCGGCGCGCCCCATCTCCACCCTCGTCGCGATCGCCGTCGCGACGACCTTCTCGATGATCATCGGCGAACTCGTGCCGAAGAATTTCGCGCTCGCCATCCCGCGTCAGACCGCCAAGCTCGTCATGCCGTTCCAGGTCGGGTTCACCACGGTGTTCCGCCCCGCGATCACGGTGCTCAACGGCAGTGCCAACGGGGTGCTGCGGAGCATGGGCGTCGAGCCCAAGGAGGAGCTGTCGGGAGCGCGCACCGCGGAGGAGCTGTCGAGCCTCGTCCGCCGCTCCGCGAGCGCGGGCGTGCTCGAGGAGGACACCGCATCGCTGCTGGATCGCACCCTCACCTTCGCCCGGCTCACGACCGCCGACGTCATGACACCGCGGCCGAGCGTGCACGCCGTCGCCGCCGGCGACAGCGTGGAAGACGTCATCCAGCTCGCGCGCCGCACCGGGCACAGCCGCTTCCCCGTGTACGACGAGTCGATGGACGACATCACCGGCATCGTGCACCTCAAGCAGGCCGTGAGCGTTCCCCGCGACCGCCGCGGCGACGTGCCGGCCGCCGCGATCGCCGAGGAGCCGCTGCGCGTGCCCGAGGCCGTGCACCTCGACGCCGTCATGTCCGAGCTCCGCTCCCGCGGCTACCAGATGGCCGTCGTCGTGGACGAGTACGGCGGCACGGCCGGCGTCGTGACCCTCGAGGACCTCGTGGAGGAGATCGTCGGCGAAGTGCTCGACGAGCACGACCGCAGCCGCGCCGGCGTCGTCCGCGCCGCCGGGTCGATCACATTCCCCGCCGACCTCCGCCCCGACGAGCTGCGCGACCGCACCGGCATCCGCGTGCCGGAGGGCGACGTGTACGACACCATCGGCGGATTCCTGATGTCGACCCTGGAGCGCATCCCGGCGGTCGGCGACACCGTCGAACTCGAGGACGGGATGCTGCAGGTGCAGCGGATGGACGGTCGCCGCGTCGACCGCGTGCGCTTCACCCCGCATCCCCTGCCCGGTGGCGCCGAGGATGCGGCGGCCTCCGCCGTCGCGGACGACGCCGCGATCGAAGGGGGGTGAGCACCGATGAGCGACTGGGCCGGAATCGCATGGCTGTTCGTGCTGCTGGCGTTCAACGCCTTCTTCGTCGGCGCCGAGTTCGCCGTCATCTCCGCACGCCGTTCGCAGATCGAGCCGCTCGCCGAGCGCGGCTCGAAGACCGCCAAGACGGCGCTGTACGCGATGGAGCACGCGACGCTCATGCTGGCGACCAGCCAGCTGGGCATCACGATCTGCTCGCTGCTGATCCTGAACGTCTCGGAGCCCGCCATCCACCACCTCCTCGAGGTGCCGCTGGGCCTCACCGGCTGGAGCGAGGCCGTCATCGGCGGCGTCGCGTTCGCGATCGCCCTGCTCGTCGTGTCGTACCTGCACGTGGTGTTCGGTGAGATGGTGCCGAAGAACCTGGCGTTCTCGCTGCCCGATCGCGCCGTGCTGATGCTCGCGACGCCGCTCGTGTGGGTGTCGAAGCTCTTCTACCCGCTCATCGTGGCGCTGAACTGGATCGCGAATCACATCGTGCGCCTGTTCCGCGTGGAACCCAAGGACGAGGCGGCATCCACCTTCACGCTCGACGAGGTCGCGACGATCGTGAACCAATCCCGCATCGAGGGTGTGCTCGACGACGCGTCGGGCGCGGTCGCGGCGGCCGTGGAGTTCACCGACAAGAAGGCCCGGGATGTCGCCGTGCCGCTGTCGGAGCTCGTCACCCTGCCCGAGGTCACGACGCCCGACGAGATCGAGCGCGCCGTCGCCAAGCACGGGTTCTCGCGCTACGTGATCGTGGATGCCGACGGCGCCCCCCTCGGATACGTGCACCTCAAGGACGTGCTGCGCGCCGCCGAGGGCCCGGATGCTGAGAACGACGTGGCCGCTCCGATCAAGCCCAAGCGGATCCACCACATGGTGCCGGTGGCCGAGACGACCGACCTCGAGGACGCCCTCGCCCTCATGCGCCGGTCGAGCCGTCACCTCGCGCAGGTGCGGAACGCCTCCGGGGAGACCACCGCGGTGCTGTTCCTCGAGGACATCATTGAGGAGCTCGTCGGCGAGGTGCACGATGCGACCCGCCGCCGCGGATACTGATCAGCGCGGCCGGGCGCGGACGTACTGCGGGGGCCAGAGGCCGGCGTCGGTCTCGCCGAGCTCGGTGGCGGCGCGCAGCGCGAAATGCGGATCGCGCAGCCATTCCCGGCCGGCGAGGATCACGTCGGCGTCACCCGACTGCAAGATCGCCTCGGCCTGCGGGCCCGAGGTGATCTCGCCGACGGCGCTCACCGGCAGGCCGCTCGCGCTGCGCACCTGGGCGGCCAGCGGCACCTGATATCCCGGCCCCGTCGCGATGCGCTGGTGGGCGACGAGTCCGCCGCTGGAGATGTCGAACAGCACCGCGCCGCGCTCGGCGGCCCACTGCGCGACGGTCGCCGTCTGCGCGGCATCCCAGCCGCCGTCGGCCCAGTCGGATGCCGAGAACCGCACCAGGAGCGCCGCCTGTGGTGCGGCGGCGCGCACCGCCTCGACGATCCGCAGCAGCAGCCGGGCGCGGTTCTCCAGGCTGCCGCCGTACTCGTCGTCCCGGAGGTTCGACAGCGGCGAGAGGAACTGGTGCAGCAGGTAGCCGTGCGCGGCGTGCACTTCGAGCACCTCGAACCCCGCCGCGAGGGCCCGCACCGCCGCCGAGCCGAACGCCTCGACGATCCGGTCGATGCCGGCGACATCGAGGGCGACGGGCTCGTCGAACCCTTCGAAGGCGACGGCGGAGGGCGCGACGGTCGTCCAACCCCCGGCATCCGTCGGCACCGAACCGCGGTGCCCGGAGAACGGCGACCACGTCGAGGCCTTGCGTCCCGCGTGCGCGAGCTGGATGCCCGGCAGGGCGCCGCGGGCGCGGATCGCGGCGGCGATCGGCGCCCAGGCCTGCTGCTGCGCGTCGTTCCACAGGCCGGTGTCCTCCGGGGAGATGCGCCCCTCGGGCACGACCGCGGTGGCCTCGGCGATGACGATGCCCGCGCCGCCGGACGCGAACTGCGCCAGGTGCACGTGGTGCCAGTCGTTCGGCACGCCGCCGGTCGCGGAGTACTGGCACATCGGCGCGACCCACAGCCGGTTGCGCACGGTGCGTCCCGCGAGGTCGTAGGGAGTGGACAGCAGGCTCATCGGCGGCCTTCCGGGTGGGGGGACGGGGCGGCCCGGCGCGGGGGCCCGGCAGGTACAGTGTCGCGCATGAGCGCGTCACGAGAGTGGTCCGCCGCCGACGCGGCGGCGGTCCTCAGAAGGCCAACGGCCGCCGACGACAAGTATTCCCGCGGCGTCGTGGGTCTGCGGACAGGATCGGACGCCTACCCCGGTGCCGCGGTCCTCGGCGTCGAGGCGGCGTGGCGCACCGGCGTGGGCATGGTCCGCTACCTCGGACCGGAATGCCCCCGCGGGCTCGTGCTGCACCGCCGCCCCGAGACCGTCACCGCCGACGGGCGCGTGCAGGCGTGGGTGATCGGGTCGGGGACGGATGCCGCCGCCCGCACCGCCGACGAAACGGCCGCGCTCCGCGGCATCCTGCGGGCAGACGTCCCCGTCGTGGTGGACGCCGGGGCACTGGACCTCGTCACGGCGCTGTCGCGCGACGATCACGCGGCGGATGCCGGGGCGCCCGACCCCGCCGCGCGCCCGCCGCGGGTGCTCACTCCGCACGACCGGGAGCACGCGGCGCTGCGGGAGCGCCTCGGTCTCTGCGCACAGCCCGACCGGGTCGCGGCGGCGTCGGAGACGGCCGCGGTCACCGGTGCCGTCGTGCTGCTGAAAGGCGCGACGACGGTCGTCGCGGCGCCGGACGGCGACATCCGCACCGTTACGACGGACGTGCCGTGGCTCGCCACGGCCGGGACCGGCGACGTGCTCGCGGGCATCCTGGGTGCGCTGCTGGCGGCCGCGACCGCCATGCGGGAGAAGAACGAGGGCGACGGGTCGGCGCCGACGCCGCAGGGGTGCGCAGCGACGGCGGCGTGGCTGCACGGCCGGGCCGCCGCGGCGGCGTCGGAGGCCCACCGGGGCGGACCGTTCGTGGCGCTCGAGGTCGCGGAGGCCGCGGCATCCGTCGTCGGAGATCTGCTCGCCGGAGGCTGAGCCCGCACGGGTCGCGGAGACCGCCTTCCCTAGGATGGAGGGATGTCGAGGCGGGCGGTGCTGTGGATCGCGTTCGCCGTCGTCCACGCCGGCGTCGCCTGGCTCGGGTTCCTCATGCCGAACCAGCCGATGGGCGACGTCCACAATGTGTACGACCCCTGGTCGCGGATGGCGCTGGACGGCAGCGCGATCGTCGGGATCACCGAGCCCTGGGTCTACCCGCAGCTCGCCCTGCTGCCGATGATCGTGGCGCAGGGACTCGCCCCGCTGGTGGGCTACTACCTCGCCTGGGCGCTCGTGGTCACCGCGATCGACGCGCTCGCGTTCGCCGTGCTCGTCGGCCGCGCCCCCGCGGTCGGGCGGGTCACCGCGGCGTGGTTCTGGCTGTCGTTCATCGCGCTGCTCGGGCCCGTCGGCCTCTATCGGCTCGACGGCCTCACGACGGCGCTCGCCGTCCTCGGCTGCCTGTGGCTCGTGGGCCGGCCCTGGCTCGCGTCGATCCTGCTGGCGGTCGCCACATGGATGAAGGTGTGGCCGGCGGCGCTGCTGGCCGCCGCCGTCATCGCGCTGCGCCGCCGGGGCGCGCTCGTCGGCGGAGCCGCGATCGTCTCCGCGCTCACCCTGGGCGGGGTCGTCCTCGCGGGCGGCGCGGCGAACGCGTTCGGGTTCATCGGCGACCAGACGAGCCGGGGGCTGCAGGTGGAGGCCCCGGTCAGCACGCCGTACCTGTGGGGGACCTTCGTCGACCCGCGCACCTTCTGGGTGTTCTACGACCGCGACATGCTGACCTTCCAGGTGACGGGGACCGAGGTCGACACGGTCATCGCGGTCATGACGCCGCTGCTCGTGGTCGCGATGGCGGCCATCGCCGGGCTCGGCGTCGTCGCGGTCGTCCGGGGCGCCCGCTACGCCACGCTGTTCCCGCCGCTGTCGCTCGCCCTCGTCCTGGGGTTCATCGTCTTCAACAAGGTGGGCTCGCCGCAGTACCTGTGCTGGCTCGTGCCCTCGCTCGTCGTCGGCCTCGTGCTCGACCGGCGCCGGTGGGCCCTGCCGGCGACGGTCGCCCTCGGCACGGCGCTGCTCACGCAGCTCGTGTACCCGCTCATGTACGGCGGCATCCTCACCCCAGCCCTCGTGCCGGTGACCGTGCTCACCGTCCGCAACCTCGCGCTCATCGCCCTGCTGGTGTGGATGGTGGTGCGTCTCGTCGGCATCGTCCGCTCGCCGGTACGCGACACCGCCGCGCTGCGCGCGGCATCCCTCGCCTGAGAATCGCCCGCCACCGAATCGAGGACTCCCATGCTCATCGCCTTCTCCGTCGCCCCGTCCGGCACCGGTCGTGCCGACGGCTCCGTCCACGACGCCGTCGCGGCGGCCGTCGCGGTCGTCCGCGCCTCGGGACTGCCCCACCGCACGACGTCGATGTTCACCGAGGTCGAGGGGGAGTGGGACGAGGTCTTCGCAGTCGTGAAGGCGGCGACGGATGCCGTGCTGCCGTACGGTTCCCGTGTCTCGCTCGTGCTCAAGGCCGACATCCGCCCCGGGCACACCGGTGAGATCGACGGCAAGATCGAGCGCCTCGAGCGGGCCATCGAGTCGCTTCCGCACGACGCCTGAGCCTCCGCGGGGCCGCTAGCATGATGCGGTGACCTCCTCGACACTCTCGAGGGGCGCGGCGACGTGGACGCTCCTCTCCCTCGCCATCGGATCGTTCGGCATCGGCATGACCGAGTTCGTCGTCATGGGCCTGCTGCCGCAGATCTCCGCCGACCTCCTGCCGACGCTCACCGCCACCGACCCCGAGGCCGCCATCGCCCAGGCAGGCTGGCTCATCTCGCTCTACGCGCTGGGCGTCGTCGTCGGCGCGCAGACGATCGCGGCATCCGTCGCGAAGTACCCGCGCCACCGGGTCATGCTGGGCCTCGCCGCCGCGCTGACGCTGTTCAACGCGCTGACCTTCCTCATGCCGACGTTCGAGATGGTCGCCGCGTCACGTCTCCTCGCCGGTCTGCCGCACGGCGCCTACTTCGGCATCGGCGCGCTCGTGGCCGCCGACGTGCTGGGGCCGGGGTCGCGGGCGAAGGGCGCGGCCTTCGTGCTCACCGGACTCACGCTCGCGAACGTCGTGGGCGTGCCGCTCGGCACCTTCCTCGGCCAGCAGCTGGGCTGGCGCGTCGCGTTCGCCATCGTGGCCGGCATCTTCGCCCTCGCGACCGTGCTCATCGGGCTGTTCGTGCCCGCCCACGCCGGCGACCCCGACCGCACCCTGCGCGCCGAGCTGCGGGCGTTCGGCATGCCGCAGGTGTGGTTCGCGATCGGCATCGGCGCGATCGGCTTCGGCGGGTTCTTCGCCGCCTACAGCTACATCGCGCCCGTCGTGACCGACGTGGCCGGAGCTCCGGAGTGGGCGGTGCCGGTCGTGCTGGTCCTCATGGGGCTCGGGATGACGATCGGCAACCTCGTCGGCGGTCATCTCGCCGACATCGACCTGAAGCGCACGCTGCTCGTCGGGTTCGTGCTGTTCATCGCGGTGCAGGCGCTGCTGGCGCTCACGGCCGCCTGGATCGTCACGCTCGGCGTGTTCGTCTTCGCCCTCGGCGCGGTGACCTCGGCGCTGTCGCCGACGATCCAGTCGCGCCTCATGGGCGTCGCCGGCGACAACCAGTCGATCGCCGCGGCGCTGAACCACTCGGCGCTGAACATCGGCAACGCGCTCGGGGCGTTCCTCGGCGGACTGGTCATCGCGCACGGATTCGGCTTCGTCGCGCCGATCTGGGTAGGTCTCGTACTCGCGATCGCGGGGCTCGCGCTGACGCTCGTCAGCTTCACCCTCGAGGCGCGCCGCCCCGTCGCGGTCCCGGCCTGACGCGCGGGCGTGTCAGGCCTGCAGCAGGCGGCGCAGGTGCGCGCCGACGACGGCGGTCTCGATGAGGAAGCCGTCGTGGCCGAAGTCGCTGGAGAGCACGACCGCGCCGTCGTCGATCGTCGAGCGGATGCCGCGGGCGATGCGGTGCTGCCCGTCGACGGGGAACAGCCGGTCGCTGTCGATGCCGAGTACGAGTGTCGTCGCGGTGACGCGCGCCAGGGCGTCCTCGATGCCGCCGCGATCGCGGCCGACGTCGTGGGAGTCCATGGCGTCGACGAGCGCGATGTAGCTGTTCGCGTCGAAGCGGCGCGTGAACTTGTTGCCGTGGAAGTCGAGGTAGCTCTCCACCGCGAACCGGCCGCCATGCCCGAGGGGGCTCTTGTCCGACTGCCATGACCGCTGGAAGCGCTGGTTGAGCTCGGTGGGACTGCGGTAGTTCAGCAGCGCCATCCGTCGGGCCAGCGCCAACCCGCGGTGCGGGCCCTCGCCGTCGGGAGCGTCGTAGTACTCGCCGCCGGCGAACCGGGGGTCGATTTGGATCGCCTCCAGCTGCACGCCGTTGAGAGCGATCTGGTCGGCCGTGGTCACCGGCGGCGCCGACAGCACCGCGAGGCGCTCGACCCGCTCGGGGTGTCCGACGCCCCACTCCAGGGCGTGCATGCCGCCCATCGAGCCGCCGATGACGGCCGCCCATCGGTCGACGCCGAGCGCGTCGGCCAGGCGCACCTGCGCGGCGACCTGGTCGCGGATCGTGAGGTACGGGAAGCGGGAGGCCCACTCGTACCCGTCCGGCGCGATGGAGGACGGACCGGTCGAGCCCTGGCATCCGCCCAGCATGTTCGGGGCCACGACGAACCAGCGGTCGGTGTCGACGGGCGCCCCCGGGCCGACGATGTCGTCCCACCAGCCGGCGGTCGGGTGGCCGGGGCCCGCCGGCCCACGCACGTGGCTGTCGCCGGTGAGGGCGTGCAGGATGAGCACGGCGTTGTCGCGCGCGGCGTTCAGCTCGCCCCAGGTCTCGTAGGCGAGGCGGATGCCGGGGAGCTCCTCCCCGCCCTCGGTCGCGAACGCGCCGAAGGCGGCGAAGCGCCGATCGCCGGCAGGATCGCCGTCGCGCCAGGCGCCCGTGGCCGGCGGACGCGCGCGCAGCAGGCGCGCATCGGCCTCCGTGATCGGCGCGGAGGGCACCGTGTCTTCGGAGGTCTGCCAGTCCATCCGTCCATTCTCCCGGGTCGGCGCGGCCGTCGTCGTCGTGTTACGGGCGCCGGTCACGGCGCCCGGGCGTCACGAAAGCAGGCTGAATCGACCTCCGCGGCCCGCGGGGGACCGGGAAGGTGCGATTCAGCCTGCTTTCGGAACAGATCCGGCGCGAAACCCGGCCGGAACGCGCGCTCAGGCGCGGGCGGCCTCCGAGACGCGCCGCGCGGCGGCGAAGGCCTGCTCGAGATCGGCCTTCAGGTCGTCGATGTTCTCCAGGCCCACCGACAGGCGCACGAGGCCCGGCGTGACACCCGCGGTGAGCTGCTGCTCGGGGGTGAGCTGGGAGTGGGTGGTGGATGCCGGGTGGATCACCAGCGAGCGCACGTCGCCGATGTTGGCGAGGTGGCTGAACAGGCTCAGCGAGTTGACGAACTCGCGGCCGGCCTCCACGCCGCCCTTCAGCTCGAAGGACAGCACGGCGCCGACGCCCTTCGGGGCGTAGCGGTTGGCGGCGGCGTACCACGGCGAGCTGGGCAGTCCGGAGTAGTTCACCGAGGCGATGTCGTCGTGGCTGTCGAGCCACTCCGCGATCTCCTGCGCGTTCTGGACGTGACGCTCGATGCGCAGCGAGAGCGTCTCGACACCCTGCAGCAGGTTCCACGCGCTCTGCGGCGAGATCGCCGATCCGAGGTCGCGCAGCAGCTGCACGCGCGCCTTGATGATGTAGGCGAGGCCATCGCCGACGGCCGTGGTGTAGCTCGCGCCGTGGTACGACTCGTCGGGCTCGGTGAGCCCCGGGAACTTCTCGACGTTCTGCGACCAGGCGAACGAGCCGCCGTCGATGATCGCACCGCCGATCGTGGTGCCGTGGCCGCCGAGGAACTTCGTCACGGAGTGCACGACGATGTCGGCGCCGTGCTCGAACGGGCGGATGAGGTAGGGGGTCGCGATCGTGTTGTCGACGATGAGCGGCACGCCCGCCTCGTGCGCGACGTCGGCGACGAGGCGGATGTCGAGGATGTTGATCTTCGGGTTGCCGATCGTCTCGGCGAACAGCAGCTTGGTGTTCGGGCGCACGGCGCGGCGCCACTCCTCGGCGTCGTCCTGGTTCTCGACGAACGTGACCTCGATGCCGAGCTTGGCCAGCGAGTACTTGAACAGGTTGTACGTGCCGCCGTAGATCGAGCTCGACGAGACGATGTGGTCGCCGGCCTGCGCGATGTTGAGCACGGCGAAGGTCGCGGCGGCCTGACCGCTGGCGAGCGCGAGGGCGCCGGTGCCGCCCTCGAGGGCCGCCAGGCGCTGCTCCAGGACGTCCTGCGTCGGGTTCTGGATGCGCGTGTAGATGTTGCCGAACTCGGCCAGCGCGAACAGGTTCGCGGCGTGGTCGGCGTTGTCGAAGACGTAGGAGGTGGTCTGGTAGATCGGCGTGGCGCGAGCCTTGGTGACCGGGTCCGGTGCGGCGCCGGCGTGGATCTGCTTGGTCTCGAAGCGCCAGTTCTCGGGTGCGGACATGTTCGGCTCCTGCGTGGTTCGGGTGGTGGCGGGCGGATGCCGGCGACGGAACCGACAGTACGGAGCGCCCTCGATGTCAACAAGCGAGGGGAAATGTGACGTAACACCGGTCCGGGTAGCGTAGAGACATGACCAGACGTGCAGTGGTGACGGGTGCCAGTTCGGGGATCGGCGAGGCGACGGTGCGGGCCCTCCGCGCGTCGGGCTGGGACGTCGTCGGCGTCGCGCGCCGCGCCGCGCGCCTCGAGGCGCTGGATGCCGAGGTCGGCTCCCGCTCGTTCGCCGCCGACCTGTCGAACCAGGCCGACGTCGCCGCGCTCGCGGCGCACCTCGAGGAGACCGGTGACGTCCACGCGCTCGTGCACGTCGCCGGCGGCGCGCGGGGCACCGACCGCGTCGAAGACGGCGACCCCGCCGACTGGCGCTGGATGTTCGAGGCGAACGTGCTGTCCGCGCAGCTGGTGACCGCGGCCCTGCTGCCCCTGCTGCGCGCCGGGATCGGCCCCGACGGACACGCCGACACGCTGTACGTGACCTCGACCGCGGCACAGACGGCCTACCCCGGCGGGGCGGGCTACAACGCCGCGAAGGCGGGCGAGGCGATGCTCGTGCACGCGCTGCGGCTCGAGCTGAACGGCGAGCCCATCCGCGTCACCGAGGTCGCGCCGGGCATGGTCTACACCGAGGAGTTCACCCTCAACCGCCTCGGCGGCGACCGGGCGAGCGCGGAGCGGGTGTACGAGGGCGTGGAGCACCCCCTCACGGCATCCGACGTCGCCGATGTCATCGCGTACGCGCTGAATGCGCCGGGGCACGTCAACCTCGACCTCGTGACGATGCGCCCCGTCGCGCAGTCCGCGCAGCACCTGCTGGCCCGCGGCCCCCTGCGTCCCCGCGGCTGACCACCGCCCGCGCGACGCGGGCTCCCACCGCTCGCTCAGGCGGGGGGAGCGTCGGCGAACGCGACCTTCGGGACGAACAGCAGCAGCACCGCGGCGAGGAAGCCGCCGCCGGCGCAGATCGCCCACACGGTCATGTACCCGCCGAGGGATGCCGCGGTCTGACTCGCCACGGCGCCCGCACCGGCCGCGAGCACGACGCCGAACGCGGCCGACGAGAACGTCCCGCCGATCGTCTTGGTCGTGTTGGTGAGGGCGGACGCCACACCCGTCTGGCCGAGCGGCGCCGCCGCGGCGGCGGCCGCCGGCAGCGCCCCGACGAGCGCGCCGCAGCCGAGGCCCGCGATGCACAGGTTCAGCAGCACCTGCCACAGTTCGAGGTGGAACGGCAGGAACAGCGTGTAGCCGACGCCGACCAGCAGCGCCGCGACGATCAGCACGATGCGCGGGCTCGCGCGGCGCGAGGTGACGGCGAACAGGATCGCGCCGACGATGAGCGACACGAGGTACACGCCGATGATGTTCGAGCGCTCCGTGGCATCCAGCCCCAGGCCGTACCCGAGCGAACGGTCGGTGCCGGCATACGTCGACAGCGGGCCCTGCGCGCCGAGCAGGCTGATGCCGATGAGGAACGCCGTGACCTGCACGGGCCACATCTCGGGGCGGCGCAGCACGCGGATGTCGATCGCCGGATCCGGCTGGCGCAGCTCGTAGCGCAGGAACAGGGCGAAGACGGCGATGCCCACGACGATCAGCACGATCACCCAGGCCCAGGCGTCTGCGCCCAGTCCCAACTCGCCGATCATGCGCATCCAGGCGAGGCCGCCGGTGACCAGCAGCAGGCCCCACGCGAGCAGCACGAAGCCCCACAGGTCGAGGGTGCGGCCCGGCTCGGGCTTCGACTCGGGCACCCCGAACCAGATCACGAGGGCGACGAGGGTCACCGCGATGGCCGGGACGATGAGTGTCGTGGTGAGGTTCTGCGTCGCGGCGAAGATGCGCCCCGCGGCCAGCGCGCCGATGATCGCGCCCGCCTGCAGGCCCACGACGAGCAGGCCCGCCGCGCGCCGTGTGGTGGAGACGCCGCGCTGCTGGCGACGGCCGCGCTCGAAGATGAGCGCGATCTCCAGCGGCAGCCACACGACGTAGAACCCCTGCAGCGCCCACGCGATGAGGAACGACCAGAACGACGTCGCGAAGGCGAGCCACCAGGTCGCCCCGGCCGTGAGGATCGCCGCGATCAGCAGGATCTTCTTGTGCCCGTACATGTCGCCGAGCTTCGCGAGGATCGGCACGACGAGCGCCGACAGCAGCAGCTGCGACGCCTCGAACCAGTTGACGTCGGAGTCATGGATGCCGAGCGTCGTCACGATGTCGCTGAACAGGGGCACGTAGTAGCCCTGCAGGATGCCGCTGACGAGCTCGACCAGCACGAACCAGCCGATGAGACCGGCGGTGACGCCGACCGTCGAGGAACGCACAGAGGCGGTCGCGGTGGCCAGCGGTCCCAGAGCCGACTTGGATGTCACGGCGCTCAGTCTAGGGGCGTGCCCGCCGGTCGCCGCGCACGCCGTGATGCGCCGCGCGGCCGTGCGTGACGCCGCCGGCGGCGGTTCGCGCCGGCTCACCGTGTGCTCGTAGGCTGACGGTGTGACGAGCGATCGCGAAGTGCTGACCTGGGACGGTTTCGGGGAGGCGACGCGCGAGTTGTCGCGGCGGATCGTCGCGGACGGGTTCGCCCCGGATGTCGTGGTCGCGATCGCGCGCGGCGGACTGCTGCCGGCGGGCGCCATCGCCTACGGGCTGGGCGTGAAGAGCTGCGGGGCGCTGAACGTGGAGTTCTACACCGGCATCGGCACGGTGCTCGACGCCCCGGCGCTGCTGCCGCCCGACCTCGACCTCGGCTACCTCCCGGGCAAGCGCGTGCTGCTCGTGGACGACGTCGCCGACAGCGGGCGCACCCTCGCCCTGGCGGTGCGGATGCTGCAGGACGCGCAGGCCGACGTGCGCTCGGTCTGCATCTACACCAAGCCGGGTTCGGTCGCCTCGCCCGACTACTCATGGCGCGAGACCGACCGGTGGATCGACTTCCCCTGGTCGGCCGCCGGAACCGTCGCCGAGGAGGACGCCGGCGCCGAGGCGAGCGCCTGATGGCGATGACCCTCGACGAGCTCGCCGCGGCCGGTCTCGTCGATCCCGGCTGGGCGCGGGCGCTGGCGCCGGTCGCGCCCGACATCGCGGCGCTCGGTGAGCGCCTCCGCGCCGAGGTCGCCGCCGGAGCGCACTACCTCCCCGCCGGCGACAAGGTGCTGCGCGTCTTTGCCCGGCCGCTGTCGGAGGTCAAGGTGCTGATCGTGGGGCAGGACCCCTACCCGACCCCCGGCCATCCGATCGGCCTGTCGTTCGCCGTCGATGCGCACGTCCGCCCGCTGCCGCGGAGCCTGTCGAACATCTACACCGAGCTGGAGGCCGACCTCGGCATCCCGCGTGCGGCGCACGGCGATCTGTCGGCGTGGAGCGACCAGGGCGTCATGCTGCTCAACCGTGTGCTGACCGTGGCGCCGGGCGCCCCGGCATCCCACCGCGGCTGGGGATGGGAGAAGGTCACCGAGCACGCCATCCGCATGCTCGTCGCCCGCGACGCACCCCTCGTGGCGGTGCTGTGGGGGAGGGATGCCGCGAACCTGCGGCCCCTGCTGGGCGCCACCCCGATCGTCGAGTCGGCGCATCCGTCGCCGCTGTCGGCGAGCCGCGGGTTCTTCGGGTCGCGTCCGTTCTCGCGCGTGAACGCGCTCCTCGCCCAGCAGCAGGCCGCGCCGGTCGACTGGCGCCTGCCCGCGTAGGCTGTCGCGCATGCTGGAAGAGGAGTACGACAAGACGCGCCGGCGCCTGCCGGCGCATCTGCGCCGTGTCGAGACCGAGCGTCCGTTCTCGTTCGAGATCCGCCCGGTGCAGGATGCCGACATTCCCGACATCCGCGAGATCTACAACCACTACGTGACGAACTCCGTCGTCACCTTCGATGAGAAGAAGTGGACGCTGAAGCAGTGGCGCGACAAGGCGGCATACCTGCACAAGCTCGGTATGCCGTTTCTCGTCGCGCAGTCTCCGTCGGGGCAGGTGCTCGGATACGCGCTCGTCCAGCCGATGTCGTCGAAGTCGGCGTACCGGTACAGCGTCGAGAACTCGATCTATCTCGGGCAGGCCGCGACCGGCAAGGGGCTCGGCCGGGCGCTGCTGGAGGCGCTGATCGCGGCATCCGAGCAGGCCGGCATCCACCAGATGGTCGCCGTCATCAGCGACAAGGGCGCGGAGGCATCGATCGCGCTCCACGAGAAGCTCGGCTTCGTCGAGGTGGGGCGGATGGGGCGCGTCGGCTTCAAGTTCGGCCGCTGGCTCGGCACGATCTACCTGCAGAAGCAGCTGCAGCCCGTCAAGCGCAAACGGAAGCTGTTCGGCGCCGATCGTTGAGCGGGCCGTCTCACCGCGCCGCCTCGCGCACCGCGTCGATGAGCGCGCGCCACGGGCCCGAGGCCTCGTCCTCGGTGAGCTCCGCGTGCCGCGCGGCATCGGGCAGCGTCGCCCGCACCGACCACACGAACCGGTCCGCGCCCCCCGACGGCGCGTCGCCGCACTGATCCCACGGGCAGGCTTCGACCAGGTCGCGCCACTGCGCGGCATCCTCGGCGCTCTGCGACTGCACGGCCCAGCGCCGCGTCATCCCGCCGATGCCGCCGGAGCGGCTGACGGTCACGGCCACGACGGCGCCGGGCTCGCCGCCCGCAGGTTCAGGATCGTTCGTCACCGTTCACGACGCCGACCGCGGCCCACGCGGTGCGGACGGCGTCGGCCTCCTCCGAGTCCTCACCGTACTCCCGCGCGGCGACGGCGAGGGTCTCCGCGGCGAAGGCCGCGAAATCGGCGGTGCGGGCCAGCCGCCCGCCCGTGAGCGTCAAGTACCAGATGCGCCCGGCGCGCTCCCACGCGTACCCGCCGAGGGCCGTCGCGACGAGGTGGAACGCCTTGTTCGGGATGCCGGAGTTGATGTGCACGCCGCCGTTGTCCTCGGTCGTCTCGACGTAGTCGCGCATGTGCGCGGGCTGCGGATCGCGGCCGAGCACATCGTCGTCGTAGGCGGTGCCGGGTGCCTTCATCGACCGCAGGGCGGTGCCCTGCACGGCATCCGTGAAGATCCCTGCTCCGATCAGCCACGACGCCTCGGCGGCGCTCTGCCGATCGAGGTGCTGCTCGGTGAGGGCGCCGAACACGTCGGCCACAGATTCGTTGAGCGCGCCGGACTGTCCCTGGTACTCCAGGCCTCCGGAGTGCTCGATCACGCCGTGCCCGAGTTCGTGTCCGATGACGCTCACCGAGCCGGTGAAGCCCGTGAAGACCTCGCCGTCGCCGTCGCCGAACACCATGCGCTCGCCGTTCCAGAACGCGTTGTCGTACTTCTGGCCGTAGTGCACGGTCGCCTCGAGGGTGCCGCCGGCGCCGTCGATGGCGACACGCTCGAACGCGTCCCAGAGCATGGCGGACGTGTCGCCGAGGCCGTCGAAGGCCTGGTTCACCGCGACGTCGGCGGATGCCGGGTCGTCTTCGCCCCGCACGCGCACCCCCGGCAGCGTCTCGCGGTGCTGCGCGTCGGAGATCACGCGGTCCGGCGCCGGCGATCCTTCGAACACGAGCGCGTCGCCCTCGACCGTGACGTCGAGGTTCGCGCGCGTCGGATGGTAGACGCGGGGCATCGCCAGTGTGGCGCGGGCGGCCTCGGCCGCGCCGGCCAGGTGCGGGGCTTCGGCGGTGGCCAGCCGTGCCAGCAGGTAGGGAGGGACGATCGCGTGCATGGGGTCACCCTACGCCGCGCCCCCGACACCGGTCAGCCCCGGGCGGATGCCGGGCGGGTCAGGGGCGGGGCGGGTCGATGACGGGGATCGAGGCGAGCAGGCGCCGCGTGTAGGCGACCTGCGGCGCGAGCAGCACCTTCTCGGTCGGGCCCTCCTCCACGATCCGGCCGTCCTTCATCACGAGCACCTCGTCGCACAGGTTCTGCACCACCCCGATGTCGTGCGAGACCATGACGAGGGTCAGCTGCTGGGCGGCGCGCAGGTCGCGGATGAGCTCCAGGATCTGCGCCCGGACGGTGACATCGAGCGCCGACAGCGGCTCGTCGCCGACGAGCAGCCGTGGCCGGTGCACGATCGCGCGCGCCAGCGCGATGCGCTGACGCTGACCGCCCGAGAACTCGTGCGGGTAGCGGTCGGCCATCTCCGGTTCGAGGCCGACGTCGGTGAGCACTTCGTGCACCCGGGCACGCCGGTCGCCGTCGATCCCGAGCGCCCACAGCGGTTCGCCGACGATGCGGCCGACGCTCATCCGGGGATCGAGCGAGGCGTACGGGTCTTGGAAGACGATCCCGGTCTCGCGGCGCAGCCAGTGCAGCGAACGCGCGCCTGCGCGAGCGTCGACGGCGCGCCCCGTGACTTCGACGGTGCCGGCCGTCGGCACGTCCAGGCCCAGCATGAGGCGCACGAGCGTCGACTTTCCCGACCCGGACTCACCGATGATCCCGACGGCCGACCCGGCCCGGACATCCAGGTCGGCGTCGTCGAGCGCCGTCGTCCAGCGCTTCGGCTCGAACAGGCGCCCGCCGCCCTGGCGGAAGCGCCGGGTCAGCCCCCGCACCCGCACCAGTTCCCGAGGATCCTGCGGCCGGCCCGTGCCCGGCGCGTCGTGCTCCGTCATGCGGCACCTCCCGGTCGCCACAGCGTGGCGGTGGCATCGCGCAGGAGACTCTGGGTGACGGCCGACTCCGGGGTCGTGAGCAGCCGTGACAGCGGTCCGCTCTCCACGACCTGGCCGTCGTCGAGGACGACCGCGTCGGTCGCGATCTGCGACAGCACGGCGAGGTCGTGCGTGATGAACACGAGTGACATGCCGTCCTGCGCGACCAGACCGTGCAGCAGCTCGAGGATCTCCGCCTGGATCGTGACGTCGAGCGCCGTCGTGGGCTCGTCGGCGATCAGCAGCCGCGGTCGGCAGGCGAGGGCCATCGCGATCGCGACGCGCTGACGCTGCCCGCCGGAGAGCTGGTGCGGGTAGCGGCGCACGATCTGCGCGGGGTCGGGCAGTCGCACGCGCTCGGCCTCGGCGATCGCGCGCGCGGCGGCATCCGCCCGCCCGATCCCCTCGTGGATGCGGACCGACTCGGCGATCTGGCGCCCCACCGTGCGGATGGGGTTGAGGGCGGTGCGGGGCTCCTGGAAGACGATGCCGATCTCGTCGCCGCGCAGGCGCGCGAGCTCGCGGTCGGCCAGCCCGATCAGCTCGCGGTCGTTCCAGCGGATGCTGCCGGTTGCCGTCGCGCCCTCCGGCAGCAGCCCGAGCACGGCGAGCGCCGTGAGCGACTTGCCCGAGCCGGACTCGCCGATGAGGCCGACCCGCGCGCCGTCCGGGACGTCGAACGAGACGCCGTCGACGACGCGGCGGCCGTCGATCGTGATGACGAGATCGCGGACGACGAGACTCATGCGATCACCGCCGGAGTGTGCGTCTGCGCCTCGGGCCGGGCGCTGCGGCGCCGGGACAGCGTCGGGTCGGTGGCCTCGCGCAGCCCGTCGCCGAGCAGGTTCAGTCCGAGCACCGTGAGCGTGATCGCGAGCCCCGGCCACACCACCGTGAGGGGGTGCACGGAGATGTACGTCTGCAGGTCCTTCAACAGCAGCCCCCAGCTCGGCTCGGTCAGCGGCGCCCCGAAGCCGAGGTAGCTGAGGCCGGCCTCGGCGAGGACCGCGACCGCCATGCCCCACGACAGCTGCACGATGAACACCGGCGCGACGTTGGGCAGCAGGTGGCGCCACAGGTTCTGGAGGGGGGTGAGTCCGCTGGCGCGCCCGGCCAGCACGAAGTCGCTGTGCAGCACGCGCCGCAGCTCCGGCCGGGTGACGCGCGCGATGTTGACGCCGAACCCGATGCCGACCGACACGATCACGACCCAGAGCGAGCCGCCCCACACCGACGAGATCATCATCGCGATGAGCAGGACGGGGAAGGCGATGAGGATGTCGACGAGGACGGCGACCGTCTCGCGCAGCCATCGGGCGGTGAGGGCGCCGAGCGCGGCGAGGAGGACGCCGATGAGGGTGGCCACGACGCCCGCGCCGAGCGCGACCCACACGGTTGTGCGCGCCCCGGCCATGAGCAGGCTCAGGATGTCGCGCCCCGACCCGTCGGTGCCGAGCAGGTGCGGCCAGCCGGGCGGCGCCCAGCGGCCCGACACGTCGACGCGCTGCGGGTCGAACGGCAGCCAGAAGCGCGCGACGAGCGCGGTGAGTCCGATCACGGCGACGACGATGAGGCCGAAGCGCCCCGTGCCGAGGTGCCACAGCCGGTGCAGCCACGCGAGCCGCGCGGCCCCTGGGCTCTTGCGTCGCAGGATCACTCCGCCTCCCGCTGCCGGGGGTCGATGACCCGGTGGACGAGGTCGACGACGAAGCCGACGACGAGGACGAACCCGGTGAGCACGAGCAACTCGCCCTGCACCTTCGGCAGGTCACGGTTGCCGACGTCGGCCACCAGCATCCGCCCGATGCCGGGCAGGCTGAACAGCTGCTCGATGACGACGGCACCCACGATGATGCCCGCGACCTGCAGGCCCAGCACCGTGATGATCGACAGGCCCACGGTGGGCAGCCCGTGACGCAGCAGCGCCTGGTTGCGGGTCAGCCCCTTCGCGGCAGCGGTGCGGACGAAGTCCTGACCGGTCGCCTGCAGCGTCGCCGACCGCACGAAGCGCATGAGCATGGCGCCCTCGACGACCCCGATGGTGACCGCCGGCAGCAGCAGCGACCGGAAGGCGAGGCCCGGCTCGGCCCACCCGCTGCGCGGGAAGCCCTGCGCGGGCAGCCACCCCAGCCACACGGCGAAGACGAGCACGAGCATCATGCCGGCCCACACCACCGGCACCGCGGCGACGGCCTGCGCGCTCACGCTCATCAGCGTGCCGTCGCGGTGCCCGCGCCGCATCGCAGAGACGACGCCGAACGGGAGCGCGATCACCAGCGCGACGGTCATCGACATGAGACCGAGCGGGATGGTGACCTGCCCCTTCTGGAGCAGCTCATCGACGACCGGCGCACCGGTCAGCAGCGACGTGCCGAGATCGCCGCGAGGGATGCCGCCGATCCAGGTCAGGTACTGCGTGAGCAGCGGCTCGTTCAGCCCCATCCGCTCGCGCAGCGACGCGATCTGCTCGGGGGTCGAGTTCATCCCGGCGATGAGCTGCGCCACATCGCCGGGTAGAACCCGCAGGGTGAGGAAGATCAGCGCGCTGGCGACGAGGAGGCCCAGCAGCAGCAGGGCCAGTCGCGTCAGCGCGTAGCGGATCACCTCCGGTCGGTCAGCCCTGGCTCTTGGCCAGCTCGGCGAGGTTGAGACGCTCGTTGACGTTCACCGACGGGAAGCCGGTGACCCCGGAGCCCACCGCGACGACCGACGCGCCGTTGTACAGCCAGTCGGCGGCCTGGTCCTCGGCGACGATCTTCGCGGCCTGCTTCAGGAAGTCCGCGGCCGTGTCGGGGTCGGTCGCGGCGACCGACTTGGCGTAGAGCGCCTGCACCTCGGGGTTGTCGTAGGTGAAGTAGTAGTCCGGGTTCGCCCAGTTCTCGAAGTCGCGCGCCTCGGTGTGCAGCACGAAGCTCAGCTCGTAGTCCTTGTTGATGTAGACGTTCTGCAGCCAGGCGCCGAACTCGACGGCGTCGACCTTCAGCGTGATGCCGACGTCGTTGAGGTTCGAGACGAGGATCTGCGACACGGTCGTGCCGTAGAACGACGGGATCGTCAGCGTCAGCGTCAGATCGCTGAAGCCGGCGTCGGCGAGGAGCTTCTTCGCGGCATCCGGATCGAACGGCGCCGTCGACTCGAGGTCCTCGTAACCGGGGTCGAGCTCAGGGATCGGGCCGTACAGGGTCTGCCCGGCGCCGAGCGCCTCGATGATGGCGTCGTGATCGATCGCCTGGCGGATCGCCTGGCGCACGCGCTTGTCGGCGAGCGGGCCGGTCGTGGCGTTCATCGCGAGCGTGCCCTTGTCGGTGGACTTGCCGACGACGAGGGCGAAGTCGCCGTTCGCCTCGATCTGGTCCTTGAGGTTCGCGTCGAAGCCGGTCACGACGTCGAGCTCCCCGGCGAGGGCGCCGTTGAGGGCGGCCTGCGTGTCGGGGATGTAGTCGAAGACGACCTCCTTCGCCTTCGCCTTGTCGCCCCAGTAGTCGTCGTTGCGCTCGAAGGTGATCGAGTCACCCTGCTTCCAGTCGGTGAGCTTGTAGGGTCCGGTGCCGTTCGCCTTGGTCTTGCGGTCGGTCGTGTCGCCCTCCTTGAAGACCAGGCCGGCGCGACCGGTGAGGTTCCACAGCAGAGTGGAGTCGGGGGCGCTGAGGGTCAGCACGATGTCCTGGCCGTCCGCGGCGATCGTCGTGACGTTCGCGAGGCGGGCGGAGTCACGGTAGTCCGCGTTGTCCCGCACCTCGGTGAGCGAGGTCACGACATCCTGCGGGGTCAGCTCCTGACCGTCGTGGAAGGTGACGCCCTCGCGGAGCGTGAAGGTGTAGGTCAGGCCGTCCGCGGAGATCTCGTGGCTCGAGGCGAGGGTGTCGACGATCTCCTGGTCGGGCGTGCGCGAGACGAGGCCCTGATAGACGTTGTCGATGAGGATCTGATCGAGCGCGGCGCCCGCGGTCTCGCGGATGTCGAGGTTGCTCGGCTCTGCGACCAGGCGCACCGCGATGGACGCGTCGGGGTCGGCCGGTCCCGCGGTGGTCGTCGGCGACGGGGCGCTGCCGCCGGTGCAGGCGCTGAGCAGCAGCGCGCCGGCCGCGAGGAGCGCGGCGGCGGCGACGGTGGTGCGACGAGGCATGTGGGGGGGTGTCCTTTCGCAAGGGCGGGCGCGCGTCGTTGCTGTTTCGCACGGCCCGCGAACTCGGGTGCGCGTTACAGCCTAGGCTTTGCGCATCCGCGCACGGTCATCGTGCGTCTCAAACCGTCGCGGGGCGTCACGTGCTCCGCGCGACGATGCGGGCGAGTTCGACCGGCTGCTCCTCCTGCACGTTGTGGCCGGAGGGCACGTCGATGACGGATGCCGCGGGCACCCGGCGGCGGAACTCGTCGGCATCCGCCGGGGTGACGAACCCGCGGTCGCCGCGGACGAGGGTGATCGGGGCGGTGACGGCGGCGAGGTCCTCCCAGCCGGATGCCGAGAGCGCACAGCGCAGGGCGCGCTGCTGCGCACCCGCGGCCTGCGCCGCGGCGGGATCGGCGGCGAGGGCGTTCGCCAGGTGCGCGAAGTGATGCTTCCACTCGACACGGCCGTCGGGGCGGACCCGGGAGTTGAGGAAGACGCCGCGGATCGCCGCTTCGCGGGAGCCGCCCAGGCCGAACGACAGGGCCCGCTCGACGAGTTCGTCGCGGCTGGCCCAATCGGTCGGGCCCGCGAAGAACGCGGCGATCGAGGCGGCGTCGCCGTCGGGGTCGATGCCCGGGGTGATGTCGACGACCACGAGTTCGCGGACGAGGTCGGGGTGCGCGGCGGCCAGGGCCGCCGCGGTGAGGCCGCCCAGCGACTGCCCGACGACCACCTGGGGTGCGGTGGTCCACTCCGCGATCGCGCCGGCGATGTCGGCGGCGAGCGTGCGTCCGGTGTAGGCCGCGTCGTCGCGCCAGGAGGAGTCGCCGTGGCCGGGTAGGTCCAGTGCGAGGGCGGGCAGGCCCAGCGCGAGCACCGTGGTGTCCCACGTGTGCGCGTTGAGCCCTGCGCCGTGGAGGAAGGTGACCACCGGGGGAGCGTCGCCGTAGGCCAGCGCGCTGACGATGCGGCCGTCGGGGAGGGTGTGGGTGAGGCGCTGCGCCGCGAGCACCTCGGCGGGCACTCCCGCGGCCCGCAGCTCCGCCGCCTGCGCGGGAAGGAAGGAGAACTCGTCCATCTCGCCATTGTGGTGCATGCCGGCACTGGGGTCGCCGGTCCGCTGCGCGGACGGGTCACCGGTTCGCTGCGGGGGAGGGCGGGGTGGCGTGCGCCATAGGCTGGGGGCATGACCACGGAACGCCGCGTGCACCTCTCCCGCTCGGCCCGACCCGCCTACGACGCCCTCGAGGCCTTCTCGCAGACGGTCGGCACCATCGCCGCCGAAGCCGGCATCGACGAGCGCCTCAAGGAGATCGCCCTCATCCACGCGTCGCAGCTGAACGGATGCGCGTACTGCGTGCGGGTGCACGTGGACCGCGGCGTGCAGGCGGGGCTCACCGCCGACGAGATCGCGCAGCTGCCCGCATGGCGCGAATCGGGCGTCTTCTCGGCGCGGGAGCGCGCAGCGCTCGAGCTCACGGAACGCTACGTCTACATCCACGAAGAAGGCATCCCGGACGACGTGTACGACCACGTCGGCGGCATCCTCTCCGAGCAGGAGTACGTCGCCCTGAGCTGGCTGCTGGTGTCGATCAACGCGTTCAACCGCATCACGATCGCCGGGAAGTATCCGGTGCCGCCGCGGCGCGGCGAGCGGGCGAGCGCCGACCCGGCATGAGCGAGGTCTCCGGGGCGCTGAACTTCCGCGACGTCGGCGGCCTTCCCGCCGGCGGGGCGCGCACGCGCACGGGCGTGCTGTTCCGCTCCGGCAACCTCGCCCGCCTGGACGACGACGGCCGGGCCGCGCTCGCGCGCCTCGGCATCCGCCGCATCGTCGACCTGCGCGAGGACGACGAGCTCGCCTTCGAGCCGAGCCGGCTGGGCGCGCTGCCCGTCGAGACGGTGCGCATTCCGCTGTTCCTCGGCTCCGCGGCATCCTTCTTCGTCGACGACATCTCTCTGCCCGAGATGTATCGCGCGCTCATCGACGGCTCGGCCGACCGCATCGTCGACGCGGCGCGCGCCGTCATCGCCGACCAGCCGGTGCTCGTGCACTGCACCGTCGGCAAGGACCGCACCGGCATCACGATCGCCCTGCTGCTGGCCGCCGCCGGTGTCGACGAGGTTGCCGTCGTCAGCGACTACGCCCGCACCGAGACGCTGCTGCCGCGCGAGCGCAACGCGCGGGTCGTCGCGCACCTGCGCCGCATGCACCCCGAGGCGCGCCACCTCGAAGACCTCGCGACGCGCTCGCCCGCGCCGGTCATGCGCGCGGTGCTCGAGGACGTGACCGCCCGGTTCGGCTCCGCGGGGGACTATCTGCGCGCCGGCGGTGTGACCGACGACGAGCTCACCGCGCTGCGCGAGGTCCTCATCGACCGGGATTGAGGTAAGGCTCCCCTTAACCGGGGTTATAGTGGAGTCATCATGAGTTCCTCGGTCCTGCATCACACCGCGCACAACGAGACAGCCTGCAAGGCGTCGCGTCACGCGCGCGTGCAGCACCTCATCACGGCGGACGAGAACGCGCTCGCCGAACTCGGCGCGCTGCTCGCGACCCTGCCGATCTGCTCGACCGGGCGCGTGTTCATCGAGGTGCCCGACGCGACCTGGATCTCACCGGTCGACGTTCCGGTGCGCATGATCGTGACGTGGCTCGACCGCTCCCGCCGCACCGGCGACCCCGGCACCGGCCGTGCCTGCGCTCCCGGTCAGGCGCTCAGCCGCGCCGTGAACGCCTGGGCCGACGAAGTGCTGTGCCCGGCGGACGAGACGGATGCCGCGTGCGTCGACGGCACCCGCATCCACCTGCTCGGCGGGTACCTCGGCACCGCCGACATCTTCGATCACCTCACCGACGCGCTCGGCGTCGCCCCGGAGCGGGTGCACACGCCGGAGCGCTTCGGACTGCTCAGCGCCCGCTGAGGCCCCGCGGCACGTAGTTGCCGTCCTCGAGGCCGGCGAGGATCTCGAACCGGTTCGTCAGCGGGTTGCGTCCTGCCAGCAGGTACAGCAGCGGCATGAGAAAGCCGTAGCGGCGCCACTGCCGCGCATGCACCGCCTCGTGCCGCAGCACCGCGTCGGTGACCGGAGCGGAGCCGGTGAGGTAGCAGCCGCCGACGCAGACGCCGCCGCGACCGAACGTCCACGCGGGCATGCCGGAGAACACCCACAGCCCGGCACGCCGCTCGACGCGACCGGTCGACCACAGCGTGCCCCAGACCCACCCGACGGTGGTGCCCCACGCGTAGCCCGCCAGGCTCAGCGGCGAGTCCAGCAGCATCCGCGGGATGATCGCGTCCAGGCGCGCGCCGCGCGCGACGGCACGGTCGGCCCGCTCCCGCCAGCCCGCCGGTGGCGTCGCGATCACGCGAGCGCCCCGACGACGCGGAGGATGGTGCCGAGGTCGTCGACCGCGGCGGCGGGGGCGGCGGGGGCGAAACCGGCGATCGAGGCGCCGACGAGCGGCCGCCGGGCGCGGACGGCGGCGATGGCGCTCGTCAGCTGGTCGAGTGTGAGGCCGAAGGGCACGGGCAGGCCCACCCCGGTGATGACGGCCGGGTCGAGCACGTCGAGGTCGACGTGGATGTACACGGCGGACGCCCGCGTCGCCGCGACCGCCTCAGCGAGGATGCCGGGGTCGGCGAGGTCGTCGACGGACAGCACCCGCAGACCCACCTCGTCGACGAAGGCCTGTTCGGCGGGGTCGAACTCGCGGGCGCCGGCGAGGATCACCCGATCGGCGGCGACGGCCCCGCTCCCGGGCAGCGGCAGGTCGGTGAAGCCCGCGCGCAGCGCCATGCCCGCGAACGCGCCGGAGGGCGAGGAGGCGGGGGAGTTGAGGTCGGCGTGGGCGTCGAACCACACCACGGCGAGGTCGGGATGCTGCTCGGCGGCGTGCGCGATGGCGGGCACGGCCACACCGCAGTCGCCGCCGACGACGATCGCCGGCTCGGCCACCGTGCCGAGGGCCTCGGTGACGGCACCCGCGATGCGGGCGAGGGCGCTGAATCGGCGGATGCCGGTGTCCAGCGCCTCCCCGGCCGAGTCCGGCACTTCGACGCGTGCGGTGGCGGCGCGCGGGAGGTCGCCGGCGATCGCCTCGGCACCGTCGACGAGGTGCATGGCCCGGGCGGCGGGAGACCCCTGCCACTGCGGGACCACGACGAATCGGGTCATGCGAGCATCCTCTCGTGCCTGACAGCCTGGACAAACCACTCGCGGCGCGAGAAACCACGCCTGCCGTGGT
>JAEYAG010000096.1 GCA_023451265.1 Actinomycetes bacterium
GATGACGGCCTGCGCGGCCGCCTGCTTCGCCATAAGGCGCGACTTTTACACGGAAAAGCAGTAACACAGCGTTGATTTATATGGCGTGCAAACGCCTTATAAATATAAATCCATCAAGGAGGATGAATGGAAACATGAAGAACATCAAGAAGCTTCTCGCGCTGATGCTCGCTCTTGCCATGGTGTTCGCCCTCGCCGCCTGCGGCGAAGAGCCCGCCGCCGAGAGCGAAGCCCCGGCCGAGAGCGAGGCCCCGGCCGAGGAGACCCCCGCCGAGGAGTCCCCCGCCGAGGAGACCCCCGCCGAAGAGGCCCCCGCTGCCGAGGCGGCACCGGCACCCGCGCCGTCACCGCGTAGCATCCCCGTGCCCCGCCCGCCCGCCCGTCGCCCCGCCGTGGCGCCGATCTCCGCCGCCCCCGCGGCGTCGTTCGGGCGCGTCGACGACGACGGCACGGTGTCCGTCCGTGAGGGCGACCAGTGGCGTGTCGTCGGGCAGTACCCCGACGGCACTCCGGCTGAGGCGCTGGCCTATTTCGAGCGCAAGTACGCCGACCTCGCCGGCGAGGTGACCCTTCTCGAGACCCGCCATCGCAGCGGCGGCGCGTCCGCCGCCGACCTGCGAGCGACCGCCAAGACCGTGCGTGAGCGGGTGACCGGCGCGGCCGCCGTGGGCGATCTGGCCGCCCTCGAGGACCGTCTGTCGGCGCTCGAGGCTGAGCTCAGCGAGGCCTCCGCCGAAGAGGCGCAGGCTCAGCGCGCCGCCGTCGATGCCGCGGTCGCCGAGCGGACCGCGCTCGTCGAGCGGATCGAGGCGATCGCCGCCCGCGACCCCAAGTCGATCCAGTGGAAGCAGACGACCGCCGAGGTGAGCGAGCTGTTCGACCGGTGGCAGAGCCACCAGGCGAGCGGCCCCCGTCTGCCGAAGAGCCTCAGCCAGCAGCTGTGGAAGCGATTCCGCGACGCGCGCGCGACGCTCGACAAGCACCGCCGCGAGTTCTACGCCGGCATGGACGAGCAGCACCGTGCGGCGCGTGACGCCAAGACGCGTCTCGTCGAGCGCGCCGAGGCACTGGCCACCAAGGGCGAGGAGGGCATCGGCGCGTACCGCACTCTCCTCGACGAGTGGAAGGGCGCAGGCCGCGCCGGCAAGAAGGCCGACGACGCCCTCTGGGCGCGCTTCAAGGCAGCCGGCGACGCGCTCTACGCCGCGCGCGGCGAACGGGAGCAGGCCGATGCCGAGGCCTCCCGCGAGAAGATCGAGGCCAAGCGTGCGCTGCTGACCGAGGCCGCGGCGGTTCCGAAGGAGAAGGACACGGCCAAGGCGCGGACGCTGCTCACCGGCATCCAGCGTCGCTGGGACGAGATCGGTCGCATCTTCCCGCGCGAGGCTGAGCGCGGTCTCGACGACGACCTGCGCAAGATCGAGCAGGGGCTGAAGGCCCGTGAAGACGCGGACTGGAAGAGCAACAACCCCGAGACCAAGGCCCGTCAGAACGACATGACGCAGCAGCTGCGCGACGCGATCGCGGGCCTCGAAGCCGATCTCGAGAAGGCCAAGGCGTCGAAGGACAAGAACGCCATCGCCAAGGCGACCGAGGCGCTCGAGGCGCGCAAAAGCTGGCTGAAGGCCCTCGGCGGCTGACCGGGCGAGAGGCGCCATCGCCTCCTCCCCAGCGCGGGTACGCGCCGGGTTGTCCACAGTTGCGGTGCCCCCGCGCGCGGGCGGCACGGTTGTGCGGGACACTGCCAGCATGTCCTGGCCGTTCCTCTACTTCGCCGACGAGCGGCTGTCCGCGGCCGAGCTGTGCGCAGCGCGGCTGGACGGCGACCTCGTCGAGATCGGCGAGGGCTACATGCCGACGGATGCCGTGGAGACGCGCGAACTGCGCGCGGGCTCGCTGCGCACCCGCATCCCGGCGACGCTCGCGCTGACGCGGGGCTCCGCCGCCTGGATCCACGGCGCCGTCGCCGACCCGCCGCCGCGGCACATCGTGCAGCGCACGGCGCTCCGTCGCGGCAACTACGTGCGCGACCTACGACTGGACTACCGGGATCAGCGGATCGCGCCCGCGGACGTGCAGTGGATCACAGGCCTCGCCGTGACGACGCCGGTGCGCACGCTCGCGGACCTCGTGCGCGACCTGCACGCCGGGGAGCGAACGCTGCCGCTCATCGACGCGATGCTGGCGTGGCGCCCCGACCTCGCCGCGGCGACGGCCGATGCGCTGGATGCGGGCGGCGCCCTCCACTACAAGCGCCCGGCGGTGCGCTTCCTGCGGGCGCGGGCTCAGGACGACGTGACCCGGTAGACGTCGTAGACGGCGTCGATGCGGCGGACCGCGTTGAGCACGCGGTCGAGGTGCACGATGTCGCCCATCTCGAACACGTACCGGCTCAGTGCGAGCCGGTCGTTCGTGGTCTGCACCGATGCGGACAGGATGTTGACGTGATGCTCGCTGAGCACCCGCGTGATGTCGCTGAGCAGACCCGACCGGTCGAGGGCCTCGACCTGGATGTGCACGAGGAACACGCTCTTGGTCGTCGGTGCCCACGCGACGTCGATCATCCGCTCCGGGTCGTCCTTGAGCGACTTCACGTTGGTGCAGTCGGCGCGGTGCACCGACACTCCGCTGCCGCGCGTGACGAAGCCGACGATGTCGTCGCCGGGGACCGGCGTGCAGCATTTGGCGAGCTTGACGAGGATGTCCGGCGCTCCGCGCACGAGGACACCGGAGTCGCCGCCGCGCGGGGCCTTGGACCGCCCGACGTGCGGGATCTCGATCGGACCCGTGGAGGTGTCCTCCTGCGAGCTGACCAGCGCGGTGACCTTCTCGATCACCGACTGCGTGGAGATGTGCCCTTCGCCGACGGCGGCGTACAGCGCCGTGACGTCTTCGTAGCGCAGCTGATGGGCGACCTCGGTGAAGGAGTCCTGGTTCATCAGCCGCTGCAGCGGCAGGTTCTGGCGGCGCATCGCGCGCGCGATGGCATCCTTCCCCTGCTCGACGGCTTCTTCGCGACGTTCCTTGGTGAACCAGCCGCGGATCTTGTTGCGGGCGCGGGTGCTCTTGACGAACGTCAGCCAGTCCTGACTGGGCCCGGCATCCGGGTTCTTCGAGGTGAACACCTCGACGACATCGCCGGAGTGCAGTTCCGACTCCAGCGGCACGAGCCGGCCGTTGACCTTCGCGCCCATCGTGCGGTGGCCGACCTCGGTGTGCACGGCGTACGCGAAGTCGACCGGCGTGCCGCCGGCGGGAAGACCGATCACCCGGCCCTTCGGTGTGAAGACGTACACCTCCTTCGCACCGATCTCGAACCGCAGCGAGTCGAGGAACTCCCCCGGGTCGGCCGTCTCGGCCTGCCAGTCGGAGATGTGGGCCAGCCACGCCATGTCGGCGTCGACGGCCTTCGCGTCCGGCTTGCCGCCGGCCATCCGCTCCTTGTACTTCCAGTGCGCCGCGACGCCGTACTCCGCCTGCTGGTGCATCTCGTTGGTGCGGATCTGGATCTCCACCGTCCGGCCGCCGGGGCCGATGACGGTCGTGTGCAGCGACTGGTAGAGATTGAACTTCGGCGTCGCGATGTAGTCCTTGAACCTGCCGGGCAGGGGCGTCCAGCGCGCGTGGATCGAGCCGAGGACGGCGTAGCAGTCGCGCACGTTGTTGACGAGCACGCGGATGCCGATGAGGTCGTAGATGTCGTCGAACTCGCGCCCGCGCACCACCATCTTCTGGTACACCGAGTACAGCTGCTTCGGCCGGCCCATGACACGGCCGCGGATGCGGAGGTCGCGCAGGTCTTCCTCGACCGCGTCGATCACCGAGTGCATGTACTCCTCGCGCTGCGGTGTGCGCTGCTTGACGAGGCTGTCGATCTCGGCGTACAGCTTCGGGTGCAGCACGGCGAACGACAGATCCTCCAGTTCGCTCTTGACGGCCTGGATGCCGAGGCGATGCGCGAGCGGAGCGTAGATCTCGAGCGTCTCCGTCGCCTTCTTCGCGGCCTTCTCCGGAGGGACGAACCCCCAGGTGCGCGCGTTGTGCAGCCGGTCGGCGAGCTTGATGAGGAGCACGCGGATGTCCTTGGACATCGCGACGATCATCTTGCGGACGGTCTCGGCCTGAGCCGCGTCGCCGTACTTGACCTTGTCGAGCTTGGTGACCCCGTCCACGAGCATGGCGACTTCGTCGCCGAAGTCGGCCGCCAACTGATCGAGGCTGTAATCGGTGTCCTCCACCGTGTCGTGCAGCAGCGCCGCGGCGATCGCGCGCGGGCCGAGCCCCAGGTCGGCGAGGATCTGGGCGACGGCGAGCGGGTGGGTGATGTACGGCTCGCCGCTCTGCCGCTTCTGGGTCTGGTGGGCGTCCGCGGCCACCTGGTAGGCGCGCTCGATGATCGAGACGTCGCCTTTGGGGTGGTGGGTGCGGACGGTGCGGATGAGCTGTTCGACGCCGTTGCGCGAGGGGGCGCGGGAGAAGATCCGGGGCACCAGACGGCGCAGGGACGAGCTCTGCGGGGAGTTCTGGGCGGACGCAGCGGGCGTCTGTGTCATCCGCTCACCTCCGCCCTGATCAACCCGTCAATCCTACCCGCGCGCCTACGCCCCGGCGCGCCCGACGGCGCTCGCGCGCCGGGCGAAGCTCACGCGTCGGCCAGGGCGCGCTCGCGAGCGGCGAGCACGCGGGCGTCGCGCGCCTTGAGCGCAGGCTCGTTCTCACGCAGCAGCGAGTACAGCGGCGCCGCCACGAACAGGGTCGAGTAGGCCGCCACGATCGTTCCGACGAAGATCGACAGCGAGATGTCGGTGAGCGTCTGAGCACCCAGCCACAGCGCACCGATGAACAGAATCGCGCCGGTGGGCAGGGCCGCGACGACCGTCGTGTTGATCGAGCGGATGAGCGTCTGGTTGACGGCGAGGTTGACCGACTCGCCGAAGGTGCGTCCCGATCCTTCGCCGTCCTCGCGGGTGTTCTCGCGGATCTTATCGAAGACGACCGTCGTGTCGTACAGAGAGTACGACAGGATCGTGAGGAAGCCGATGACCGCGGCCGGCGAGATCTCGAAGCCGAACAGCGCGTACACGCCGACGGTGATGACGAGCACGTCGACGAGGCCGATGATCGCGGCGATCGACATCTTCCAGGTGCGGAAGTAGATCGCCAGGATGATGAAGGTCAGCGCCAGGAAGATCGCCAGACCCCACAGCGACTGCCGCGTGACGTCCTCGCCCCAGCTGGGGCCGATGAAGGACGAGCTGACGCTGTCCTCGTTGACGTCGAAGGCCTGCGCGAGTGCCGTCTTGACGGCGGCGCTCTTCTCGGGCTCCGTGATCTGGTCGGTCTGGATGCGCACGGCATCCGTGCCGATCGTGGTCACCTTCGTGGTCGCGCCGGGGATCACCGACTGCACCGCTTCGGTGGCGACCGCCTGATCGGGTGTGGCCACGTTGTTGACCGTGAACTGCGAGCCGCCGGTGAACTCGATCGAGAACTGGATCGGGCGGAAGAGCGGGACCAGCGCCGCGCCGATCACGAGGATCGCCGCGATGATGAACCAGGTCCGTCGCTTGCCGACGAACGGGAAGGAGGTCTTGCCGGTGTAGAGGTCGTTGCCGAGCTCGTTCATGGAGCGCATCAGTCGTTCCCCTCCGTCGTCGAGCCGGCATCCGGTGCGGACGTGCCGCTGCTCTTGCCGGCGAGCTCCGCCTGCTTGCGTTCGGCGATCGTCTGGCGCCGTTCGGCCTCACCCCGCGAACGTCCCGCGCGGCGGGCCGCGGAGCCCTTGGCCACCGAGGCGTCGACGGGGGCGCGGAACTGCGCGCGGCCGCGGTAGACGGCGCCCAGGGCCTCGGGATCCAGCCCCGACAGCGGGTGTCCGCCGCCGAAGAAGCGGGTGCGGGCGAGCAACTGCATCACCGGGTGGGTGAACAGGATGAAGATGAGGATGTCGATCAGCGTCGTGAGACCCAGCGTGAAGGCGAAGCCCTTCACGGTCGCGTCGGCCAGGATGTACAGCACCACGGCGGCCAGGATGTTGATCGACTTCGAGATGTAGATCGTCCGCTTCGCCCGGCCCCAGCCGTCCTCGACGGCGCCGGTGATCGACTTGCCGTCGCGCAGCTCGTCTCTGATGCGCTCGAAGTACACGATGAACGAGTCGGCGGTGAAGCCGATCGTGACGATGAGGCCCGCGACGCCGGCCAGCGACAGGCGGAAGCCCATCCGCCACGCGAGGATGCACAGCGTGATGTAGGTCAGCACCGCCATGACGCCCAGCGACGCGATGATGACGAAGCCCAGCGCCCGGTAGACGATCAGCGAGTACAGCGCGACGAGCGCGAGGCCGATGAGGCCGGCGATGAGGCCGATCTGCAGCTGCTGCGAACCGAGGGTGGCCGAGATCGCATTGTCGCTGACGATCTCGAAGCTCAGCGGCAGAGCACCGTACTTCAACTGATCGGCGAGCGTCTTCGAGCTCTCCTGGTCGAACGTGCCGCTGATCTGCGGCTTACCGTCGAGGATGACGCCGTTCATCGACGGGTCCGAGATCACGCGACCGTCGAGGACGAAGGCGAACTGGTTGCGCGGGGTCTCGCCGGCCTGCGTGAAGGCGTACAGGCGCTGGCTGACCTCGCCGAAGATCTTCGTGCCGGCGTCGTCGAACGTGATGTTGACGACCCACTGCCCGTTGTTGGTGTTCATGCCGTTGGTGGCATCGGTGATCGCGGATCCGTCGAGCTCGACCGGGCCGAGCAGATACTTGGCGGTTCCCGTGGGGTCGCACGCGATGAGGGGCTGATCGGCCGGCTCGTTGGCGGGGTCGTTGGCCTCGTCGGCGCAGTCGTAGGCGAGGAACTCGGCCTGCAGCGCCGGTGTGATCCAGTTCAGGTCGCTGCCGTCGGTCGGGGCGACGGTGGGCGTGGACTCGAGGCCCGCGTCGGGCGTCGGGTACGGCGTGGGCGAACCGTCCTCGCCGACATACGACGTGCTGGCGGCGGTGGTGGCCAGCACGGCGCGCAGCTGCATCTGCGCGGCCGACTCGATGCGGTTGCGGGTCTCCTCGTCGGCCTGCCCGGGGATCTGCACGACGATCTGGTTGCCCGACTGCGTCGTGATGTCGGCCTCGCCGACGCCGGACGCGTCGACGCGCTGCCGGATGATCACGGCGGCCTGGTTCAGTTGCTCGGTCGTCGGGGCGGCGCCATCGGGCGTCTTCGCCTGCAGGATGATCTGCGTTCCGCCCTGCAGGTCGAGGGCGAGCTCGGGTGCCCACGAGCTCTTGCCGAAACCGTAGACGCCGAGGGCATTGATGCCGAACAGGACGGCGGTGATGACGAGAAGGCCCGTCAGTGCGCGCCAGGCATGACGCACAGGGGTGGGTGTGGCCACGGAGGGTCCGCTTTCTTCGAGGAGCCGCGTGCGAGACGCGCGGTGTCAGGCCTGGGGCTTGTCGCCGGGCTCGGTCTTGTCCTTTGCGGTGTCTGCTGCGGCGCGGTCGTCGCTGATCGAGGTGACCTCGCCGTCGGCGACGTCCGCGGCATACTCCGCCTGGTCGGCCTCGGCCTCGAGGTACTCGTCCTCGGTGACCGTCTCCTCGGTCTCGTCGACGACGCGGAGGATCGCCTGGCTGTGCACCTCGACCGTCATGCCGGGGGCGAGCTCGACGCGAGCCGACTTGGAAAGGTCTTCGCCGTCGTACTCGACGAGCGTGCCGTAGAGGCCGCCCTGCAGGAGCACCTTCACACCGGGGAGCATGGCCCGCGCCTTCGCCTCCTGCTCGTCCTTCATCCGCTTGGCGCGACGACGCGAGCTCCAGAACATGAAGACGAGCAGCGCCGCCATGGCGACGAGCAGGACAATATCCATCGGTACAACCTTTCGGGACCGCGTCGATCGACGCGAAGAAGGCGGCAGCCCTATGTCAGGGTCAGGGACCGGCCTTCAGCGATTATAGGTCATCGAAGATCGCGGCCCCGCTCGGCGCGGGCACCCGCAGGTGCGCGTACGCCTCCGGCGTCGCGATGCGACCGCGCGGCGTGCGGGTGAGCAGGCCGATGCGCACGAGGTAGGGCTCGACGACCGATTCGATCGTGTCGGCCTCCTCGCCGACCGTCACCGCGAGGGTGCCGAGTCCCACCGGACCGCCGCGGAAACGGCGGACCACGGCGTCGAGCACGGCCCGGTCGAGGCGGTCGAGTCCGATCTCGTCGACGTCGTAGAGGTTCAGCGCCGCCGCGACGTGCGCATCGGCCGCCGCCGCGCGCGCGGCGGTGTCGGCGCGGGCGTCGCCGTGCACGATGACGTAGTCG
>JAEYAG010000150.1 GCA_023451265.1 Actinomycetes bacterium
ATCCGGGCCCCTCTCGTGCGACGCGGGCTCAGGTGCCGAGCGTCCCGAGGTACAGCCCGATGACGTTGGGGTCGTTGAGCAGGTCGCGACCGGTGCCGGTGTAGGCGTCGCGGCCCTGATCGAGCACGTAGCCGCGGTCGCAGATCTGCAGGCAGCGGCGCGCGTTCTGCTCGACCATGATGGTCGTTACGCCGGCCTTGTTGATCTCCGAGACCCGCAGGAACGCCTCATCCTGACGCGACGGCGAGAGACCCGCCGACGGCTCGTCGAGCAGCAGCACGTGCGGATCCATCATGAGCGCGCGGCCCATGGCCACCATCTGGCGCTCACCGCCCGAGAGCGATCCCGCCCGCTGCTGCAGACGCTTGCCCAGGTCGGGGAAGATCGATGTCACGAACTCGACGCGCTCCGAGACCATCTTCGGGCGCTGGTACGCGCCCATCTGCAGGTTCTCGGCGATCGTGAGGCTCGGGAACACGTTGTTGGTCTGCGGCACGAACCCCACGCCCTTGGCGACGAGCTTGTTCGCGCGCAGGCCCGTGATGTCCTCGCCGTTCAGCACGACCGAGCCCGAGCGGATCTTGACCTGCCCGAAGATGGCCTTCAGCATGGTCGACTTCCCGGCGCCGTTGGGCCCGATGATGCCGATGAGCTCGCCCTTGGCGGCGGTCAGGTTCGCGCCGTTGAGGATGTTGACACCGGGCAGGTAGCCGGCGACCACGTTGTCGAGGGTGACGACGTTCTCGGCGGTGGGAGCGGGGGACTGCGGCGCGGCCGCCGCTGTGGTGTCGGTCACTTCTGATCCTCCGTCGGTTCGGCGACACGCTCGGCATCCGCCGCGATCGCCTGGTCGAGCTCCTGCGCCGTCTCGACGAGCTCCTGCGCGTCGGCGGGCAGCTCGCCCGCGTATCGGCCGGTCACGACGCCGAGGTCGACGTCCTGGTGGGCCCCGAGATAGGCGTCGATCACGGCGGGGTCCTTCATCACGGCATCCGGCGGACCTTCGGCGACCACCTTGCCCTCGGCCATCACGACGACCCAGTCGGCGATGTGGCGCACCATGTGCATGTCGTGCTCGACGAACAGCACCGTCATGCCGAGGTCTTTGAGGTCGAGGATGTGATCCAGCAACGACTGCGTGAGCGCGGGGTTGACGCCCGCCATCGGCTCGTCGAGCATGACGAGCGTCGGATCGCTCATGAGCGCGCGCGCCATCTCGAGGAGCTTGCGCTGGCCGCCCGAGAGCGACGCGGCGAAGTCCTTCTCCTTGGCATCCAGCTTGAAGCGGGTCAGCAGCTCGCGCGCCTTCGCCTCGTACTCCTTCTCCTGGCGGCGCCAGAGGAACGGCAGAATGCCGGCCCAGATGTGCTCGCCGGTCTGCTTCGGCGCACCGAGCTTCATGTTCTCGAGCACCGTCAGCAGGCCCAGCGACTTCGTCAGCTGGAACGTGCGCACCTGCCCCATCCGCGCCGCCTTGAACGCGGGGATGCCGGCGAGGTTCGTGCCGTCGAACGACCAGCTGCCCGTGTTGGGCTTGTCGAAGCCGGTCAGCAGGTTGAACAGCGTGGTCTTGCCGGCGCCGTTCGGGCCGATCAGCGCGGTGATCGCGCCGCGCGGAATCTCCAGGTGCTCCACGTCGACGGCGGTGAGACCGCCGAACACGCGGGTGACGCCGTCGGCGACGATGATCGGGTCGACCTTCTCGACACCGGGGCGCGGTTCTCCTTTGTGGAGCCCCGTGGTCTTGGGGCGGGGGGTCGGGGGCGCGACGTCAGCGGACAAAGGTCAGCTCCTTCTTGCTTCCGAGGATGCCCTGCGGGCGGAAGATCACGAGCAGCATCAGCGCGACGCCGACTAGCACGAACACGAGCATCTGGCTCTGCTCGGCGCTCAGGAACGGCAACCACCCGATCTGCACGAGCGCGGGCAGCAGGTTCGACAGGAACGCACGCACCATCCAGAAGAGCACGGCGCCGAGCACGGGACCGAAGATCGTCGCCGCGCCGCCCAGCAGCAGCGCCGTCCAGACGAAGAACGTCTGCGACGTGACGTACACGTTCGGGTTCACGTTCGTGCCCATCGCGGTGATGATGCCACCGGCCGCGATGATCACGCCGCCCACGATGAGAGCCTGCATCTTGAACGCGAACACGTTCTTGCCGAGCGAGCGCACGGCATCCTCGTCTTCGCGGATGCCGCGGATGACGCGGCCCCACGGGCTACGCATCAGCAGCCAGACCACGAGCACGGCGATCGCGATCGTGACGACGCCGACGATGATCACCCACCACTGGTCGGACTGGTAGGTCCACGGCCCGAAGCCCCAGCGTCCCGGCGGAAGGGGATTGGATGCCCGGAAGTCGCGCTGGAACCCGGAGAGGCCGTCGGCCGAGCCGGTCCACGCGCGGAACGATGAGGTGAGGAACAGCAGGCGGAGCACCTCGGCGGCCGCGATCGTGACGATCGCGAGGTAGTCGCCGCGCAGGCGGAGCGTCGGGATGCCCAGGACGATCGCGAACAGCACGGCGCCGAGCAGGCCGATCAGCACCGCCGTCGGCCAGGGCAGGCCGAAGGTGAGGATCGAGATCGCGAAACCGTAGGCACCGATCGCCATGAAGCCCGCGACGCCCATGTTGAGCAGGCCCGCGAAGCCGAAGTGCACCGACAGGCCGATCGCCGCCAGTGCGTACCCGAGGGTCGCCGGGGCGAGGATCTGCGCGAACGTGTTGTTGAGAATCTGCAGCCAGTTCATGATGTGCCTAACCGATCCGTTCTCGGCGCCCGAGGATTCCCTGTGGGCGGAACAGGAGGATGACGATCAGCACGACGAGCGCGCCGACGTACTTCAAGTCGGACGGGATCCACAGTGTCGACACTTCGACGAGCAGTCCCACGATGATCGAGCCGATCAGGGCGCCGAACGCCGTGCCGAGCCCGCCGAGGGTCACCGCGGCGAAGATCAGCAGCAGGATGCTCGTGCCCATGTCCCACTTGATGCCCGGGCGGAAGTAGGCCCACAGCACACCGGACAGACCCGCCAGGCCCGCTGCCACCACCCACACGATCCGGACGACCCCGTCGACGTCGATGCCGCTCGCGGCGGCCAGCGACGGGTTGTCCGAGACGGCGCGGGTCGCGCGGCCGATCCGCGTGCGCATGAGCCACCACGCGAACGCGCCGATCACGACGATCGAGATCCCCATGCTGATGAGGTCGGTCACTGACAGGCGGATCGGGCCGAGCCCGGGAATGGTCTGCGTGACCGCGCCGGGCAGCTGCTCCGTGCCGCCGCCGACGAACATCTGGTAGACGTAGCGCAGCGCGAGCGACAGACCGATCGAGACGATCATGAGCTGCACCGTGCCCAGGCCCTTGCGGCGCAGTGGCCGCCACAACCCGGCATCCATCGCGTAGCCGAACCCGGCGGAGAGGATCACCGCCAGCGGGATCGCGAGCCAGATCGACCAGCCCACCCCCGTCGCGAACAGCAGCGCCATCAGCGCGCCGAACGTCACCATCTCGCCGTGCGCGAAGTTCGACAGGCCGGTCGTGCCGAACACGAGCGACAGGCCGATCGCGGCGAGGGCGAGCATGAGGCCGAAGTTGAGTCCGTTGACGGCCCGCGAGAGGAACTGATCCCAGAAGCTCGTGGTCTGCCGCTCCGCGGCCACGAGGGTGAAGTTCTTCGTGATCGAGCTGCCGGCGCCGAAAGTCGCCTCCTGCGTGAACGCGAAGCCCTCGGGCGCCTCGACCCCGCTCGGCAGGCTCGCCTTGTCGAGCTCGAGCGTCCAGACGGGCTCCTTGTCGGGAACCCCGATGCTCGCGCGTCCCGCGGCATCCGTCGTCCCCTCGCCTTCGAAGCCGCCGCCGCTGACGGTGATGGTGGCACCCTCGACCGCCTCGCCGCCGGAGCGGACGTTCACGACGATCGTGTACGGCAGGTCGGCGCCGTCGTCTTGATCGTCGTTCGACGAGGCAGAGGCGATGCCGGGGGTGCTCAGCAGCAGTGCCGCCGCGGCGAGCAGCGCCCCCAGGAAGAGCACGAACCACCTGAGTGGATTCCGCGCGGTGACGCTCGTGGGTCTCAAAGGATCCTCCAGTCAGGGCGCATCGTTCGGGGGATGCGATCGCATCAGCATTGATGACCGACGGTACGAGCGTAATGTGTCGGGATTGTTTCACCTACAGACCTTGTTCGGTGCGGCGTGGCGTGGCATAGGCGTGCTCCGCGGGGAATGCCGTGCCGCGCCTGCGACTTACAATCGATACACGCGCGCGCGAGGCATCGGAGGACCTGTGGAGCACAACGACCCGTTCGGATTCGTCGGACTGACCTATGACGACGTGCTGCTCCTGCCGGGGCACACCGACGTCATCCCCTCCGAAGCCGATACGAGTTCGCGCGTGACACGCCGCATCACGGTCGCGACGCCGCTGCTGTCGGCCGCGATGGACACCGTGAGCGAGGCCCGCATGGCGATCGCCATGGCCCGGGAGGGCGGCCTCGGCATCCTGCATCGCAATCTCGCCATCGCCGAGCAGGCCGCCATGGTCGACCAGGTCAAGCGCAGCGAGTCGGGCATGATCACCGACCCGATCACGACGACCCCCGACGCCACGATCGACGAGGTCGACGCCCTCTGCGGGCAGTACCGCATCTCCGGGCTCCCGGTCGTCGGCGAGGACGGGCGCCTGGTCGGCATCATCACCAACCGCGACATGCGGTTCGTGTCGGGCTTCGAGCGCCAGACCACGAAGGTCCGCGACGTCATGACGAGCGAGGGCCTCGTCACCGGGCGCGTCGGCATCGGGGCGAACGAGGTCATCGCGCTGTTCGCGCAGCACCGCGTCGAGAAGCTGCCCCTCATCGACGACGAGGGCAAGCTCGCCGGCCTCATCACGATCAAGGACTTCGACAAGAGCGAGAAGTATCCGCTCGCCACGAAGGACGACCAGGGGCGCCTGCGCGTGGGCGCGGCGATCGGCTTCTTCGGCGATGCGTGGGAGCGCGCCGAGGCCCTCCGCGACGCCGGTGTCGACGTCATCGTCGTCGACACCGCGAACGGCCAGTCGCAGGGCGTCATCGACATGGTGCGCCGCCTCAAGGGCGACGCGTCGTTCGCGCACATCGACGTCATCGGCGGCAACGTCGCGACCCGGGAAGGCGCGCAGGCGCTCATCGAGGCTGGAGTGGATGCCGTGAAGGTCGGCGTCGGACCGGGCTCGATCTGCACGACGCGCATCGTCGCGGGCGTCGGCGTGCCGCAGGTGACCGCGATCTGGGAGGCCTACCAGGCGGCCCGCGAGGCCGGCATCCCGGTCATCGCCGACGGCGGCCTGCAGTACTCCGGCGACATCGCGAAGGCGCTCGTCGCCGGCGCCGACACCGTCATGCTCGGGTCGCTCCTCGCCGGCACCGACGAGTCGCCGGGCGAGATCGTCTTCCAGGGCGGCAAGCAGTTCAAGCTCTACCGCGGCATGGGCTCGCTCGGTGCGATGCAGACCCGCGGCAAGAAGACGTCGTACTCGAAGGACCGCTACTTCCAGGCCGATATCCCGTCGGACGACAAGCTCATCCCCGAGGGCATCGAGGGCCAGGTCGCCTACCGTGGCCCCGTGTCGGCGGTCGCCTACCAGCTCGTCGGGGGCCTGCGGCAGTCGATGTTCTACGTCGGTGCCCGCACGATCGAGGAGCTCAAGGCCCGCGGCAAGTTCGTCCGCATCACCGCGGCCGGCCTCAAGGAGAGCCACCCGCACGACGTGCAGATCGTCGTCGAGGCCCCCAACTACAAGAAGTAAGCCGGGAGCGGATAGGCTGGCGGGCTCTGCGCCCGCACCGCGGCGAGGGCGGAAGGACCCGCTGTGGGCTACATCGACATCGCCGCCGTCTCCTTCGTGCTGCCGGACGGGCGACCCCTGCTCGACGAGGTGACCTTCCGAGTCGCCGACGGCAAGACGACGGCGCTCATCGGCCCCAACGGCGCCGGCAAGACCACGCTCCTTCGCCTCATCCGCGGTGAGCTCGCTCCGCACTCGGGCGTCGTCACGATCGACGGCGGGCTCGGCGTCATGGATCAGTTCGTCGGTCACGGCACGGCCGAGCAGTCCATCCACGACCTGCTCGTCTCGGTCGCCCCGGCGCGCGTGGCTGCGGCAGCACGCGAGCTCGAGGATGCTGAGGTTGCCATCATCGAACGCGACGATCTCGACACGCAGATGCGGTACGCGGCCGCCTTGGCGGATTACGCCGAGGCCGGTGGCTATGAGTACGAGACCGTCTGGGACACCTGCACGATCGCCGCTCTCGGCATCCCCTTCGCCCGTGCTCGCTTCCGCGCGCTGACGAGCCTCTCGGGCGGCGAGCAGAAGCGTCTCGCGCTCGAAGCCCTGCTGCGCGGGCCGGACGAGGTGCTGCTGCTGGACGAGCCCGACAACTACCTCGATGTGCCCGGCAAACGCTGGCTCGAGGAACGCCTGCGTGAGACACCGAAGACCGTGCTGCTCGTCTCCCACGACCGCGAACTGCTCGCCCGCGCCACAGACCGCATCGTGACGCTCGAGCCGGGCGGGGCCGGCAGCAGCGCCTGGGTGCACGGCGGCGGCTTCGACGGTTACCATGCCGCGCGCGAAGACCGGATGGCTCGACTCGACGAGCTGCGCCGTCGCTGGGACGAGCAGCACCTCAAACTGCAGCGGTTCGTCGCCGAGATGAAGGTGAAGGCGGCCGCCAGTGATGATTTCGCCTCGCGCTATCGCGCCGCCCAGACCCGGCTCCGGCGGTTCGAAGACGCCGGACCGCCGGAGGCGCGTCCGCCCGCGCAGAACCTCGACCTGCGCCTGCGCGGAGCGCGCACCGGCAAGCGCGCCGTCGTCGCCGAGCGGCTGGAGCTGACCGGCCTGATGAAGCCGTTCGACCTGGAGGTCTGGTTCGGCGATCGCATCGCCGTGCTGGGCTCGAACGGGTCGGGCAAGTCGCACTTCCTACGGCTGCTGGCGCGCGGCGGAACCGATCCCGACGCCCTCCTCGGTCACGTCACCGAGATCGGCGCGGCGCTCGAGCCGGTCGCCCACAGCGGGCGCGCCGTGCTCGGCGCCCGGGTGCGGCCGGGGTGGTTCGCCCAGACGCACCGTCATCCCGAGTACGCCGGACGCTCGCTCCTCGACATCCTTCATCGCGGCGACGACCGCAGAGCGGGGATGCCGAGGGATGCGGCGAGCTCAGCCCTCGACCGCTACGGCCTGGTCCGTCAGGCGGAGCAGAGCTTCGACAGCCTGTCGGGCGGGCAGCAGGCGCGCTTCCAGGTGCTGCTGCTGGAGCTCTCGGGCGCGACGCTGCTGCTGCTGGACGAGCCGACCGACAACCTCGACCTCGTTTCGGCGGAGGCGCTCGAAGAGGCGCTCGGCCGATTCGAGGGCACGGTGCTGGCGGTCACGCACGACCGCTGGTTCGCGCGCTCCTTCGACCGCTTCCTGGTCTTCGGCGCGGACGGCCGCGTCGTGGAGTCCGATGAGCCGGTCTGGGACGAGGCGCGGGTGGCACGGGCCCGTTAGCGGCGCGCCCGGGTGGCCGGTCAGCCGCGCGGCAGGCGGAACGGCTCCGCCGCGCGGGCGTCGGCGTCGAGCACCAGATCGGCGAGGGTGGCGCCGACGCCCGGCGCGAATTTGAAGCCCTGACCCGAGAAGCCCGCGCCGACCACCACCGGCCCCACCCGGTCGAGCACGAACGCCTCTGTGGGGGTCGTCGTGTAGGTGCACGAGATCGGCACGGCGGTGTCGGGGTCGAGGCCCGGGAACCACTGCCGGACGTACTCCCGCAGCTCGCGCTGGAACACCGGCCGGTGCGGCCTGGCATCGGGGTCGATCTCGTCGCCGATGCCGTGGAACCCGACCTTCACGCCCTCGCCGGGCGTCGGCATGCCGTACACGTTCGCCGGCTGCGACCCCGGCGCGACGAAGTGGTTGAACGACGGCCAGGGCCCCGGCATCCGCGGCGTGAAGTGGGCGGGGGTCTCCTCCGTGACGCGCAGGGGCGGCAGGCCGAGGCCCGCGCCGCCGAGCAGCTTCTCGGTCCACGCGCCCACCGTCACGATGGCGACGTCGGCGCGGTGGGTCCCGGCATCCGTCACCACGTCCACCCCGTCGGAGTCGGGCTCGATGGCGCGGACCGGCGTGTCCCAGCGGACTTCGCAGCCGGCGGCGACGATGCGCCGCTCCAGCTCGCGCAGCGTCGCGGCCGCCCGCGCCACGCCGGCGTCGGGGGAGTGCAGCACCGTGTCCTCGAAGCGCATGCCGGGCCATCGACCGGCGGCGTCGGCGCCGGAGATCACCTCGGCCGGGATGCCCCGGGCGTCCAGCCGCCGCGCGATCTCCTCGAGCCCGACGGCGTGGGCGCTGCCGAGGGCGGCGCCGGAGCCGTGCGAGACGAGGCCGTGGCGTCGCAGCAGCGGCTCGCCCTCGACGACGCCCAGCGCATCCCAGCCCTCGCGGGCGCGCGCGAGCAGGTCGAGGTAGTGCTCCTCGGCGTAGGCGTTGTTGAAGTTGCGCGTCTCGCCGTGCGACGCGCCCTCGTGGTGGCCGCGCGCGAAGCGCTCGAGCACGATCGGACGCTCGCCGCGGCGCGTCAGCTGCCACGCCGCCGCCAGTCCCATAATTCCGCCGCCGACGACCACGATCCGCATGACACCATCCTGCCGCGGGTGACGCGCCGCCCACGCGGCCCGTCGGGCAGGGGAGGCCGCGGCGCGCCCGGCCACGGCGGGTAGGCTGGCAGGGTGAGCATGGACATCGAGCTCGGCCGCGCCAAGCGCGCCCGCCGCGCGTATGCGTTCGACGACATCGCGGTCGTGCCCTCGCGGCGCACCCGCAACCCCGAGGACGTCTCCACGGCCTGGTCGATCGACGCCTTCGGGTTCGAGATCCCCGTGCTCGGCGCTCCCATGGACTCGGTCATGAGCCCGACGACGGCGATCATGCTCGGTCAGCTCGGCGGCCTCGGCGTGCTCGACCTCGAGGGTGTGTGGACGCGTTACGACGACCCCGAGCCGCTGCTCGCCGAAATCGCCGGTCTCGCGCCGCACGAGGCGACCCGCCGCATGCAGGAGCTGTACGCCGAGCCGATCAAGCCCGAGCTCGTGCGCGACCGCCTCGCCGAGATCCGCGACGCCGGTGTCACCGTCGCCGGCGCCCTCACCCCGCAGCGCACGCAGGAGCTGTACGAGACCGTCGTCGCCGCCGGCGTCGACCTGTTCGTCATCCGCGGCACCACCGTCTCGGCCGAGCACGTCTCGAGCGACGCGGCACCGCTGAACCTCAAGAAGTTCATCTACGACCTCGACGTCCCCGTCATCGTCGGCGGCGCCTCGACCTACACCGCGGCCCTGCATCTCATGCGCACCGGCGCGGCGGGCGTGCTCGTCGGCTTCGGCGGGGGAGCGGCGTCGACGACCCGCGCGACCCTCGGCATCCACGCCCCCATGGCGACCGCCGTCGCCGACGTCGCCGGCGCGCGCCGCGACTACCTCGACGAGTCCGGCGGCCGCTACGTGCACGTCATCGCCGACGGCGGCGTCGGCACGTCTGGCGACATCGTCAAGGCCCTCGCGATGGGGGCGGATGCCGTCATGCTCGGCGTCGCGCTCGCGCGCGCGACCGACGCGCCCGGCCGCGGATTCCACTGGGGACCCGAGGCGCACCACCCCAAGCTGCCGCGCGGTCGCCGCGTGGAGGTCGGGCAGGTCGCGCCCCTCGAGGAGATCCTGTACGGCCCCGCGCCCGTCGCCGACGGCACCGCCAACCTCATCGGCGCGCTCCGCAAGTCGATGGCCACGACCGGGTATTCCGACCTCAAGGAGTTCCAGCGCGTCGAGGTCGTCGTCGCGCCGTACTCCGCGCAGTGATGCCGGTCGAGCGAGAAGCCGGTCGGTTGAGCGAGCACAGCGAGACAGAGCGCCCTGCCGCGAACGCAGGGGCCGTCGAGGTGTTTCCTCCGACGCTGCGCGAAGTCATGCTGCGGCCGTGGTGGCTCGGGATGCTGGCGTTCGCCCTGCTGGTCGCGGCGGTGTTCGCGTGGCTCGGGCAGTGGCAGCTGGGGCGCGCGATCGACACGAACCCGCCGCCGCCCGGCTCGACCGAGCAGGTGCAGCCGATCGCCGACGTCGTGGCCCCCGGCGCCTACCTGCCGGAGCCGCTCGTGGGCCAGCGGGTCGAGGTGGCCGGCGCCTTCGTCCCGGGCGACTTCCTCGTCGTCTCATCGCGCTACAACGACGGCGTCGCCGGGTACTGGGTGACCGGCCAGCTGCGCGTGGACACGACCGAGCCCACGTCGCTCGCCGTCGCGATCGGCTGGAGCGATGATCGGCAGGTCGCGGATGACGCGGCATCCGCCCTCAACGACGATCCCGGCGCCGCGGTCACCCTCACCGGCCGCCTCATCTCCGACGAGGGCCCCGCCGCCCCGCCGCGGGACGCGGCGATCACGGAGATGACGCGGATGTCGCCGGCGGCCCTCCTCGGCTGGTGGCATGACGTCGACGAGTTGAACGTGTACCGGCCCTACCTCGTCGCCGACGCCGGCGAGAATCTTCCCGATGGGCTCGTCGCGATCGACTCGCCCGCGCCGGAGGAGGGCTCGGGGGTCAACTGGCTGAACGTGTTCTACGCGGCGGAGTGGGCGATCTTCGCGGGCTTCGCGTTCTACATGTGGTACCGCCTGGCGCGGGACGCGTGGGAGAAAGAGGTCGAGGCCCTCGAAGAGGCCACGGCCGGAGCGGCGCCACCCGGCGACTAGACTTGAGGGCATGCCTCAGCCCAAACTCGCCACGTTTCCGGCGATCCGAGGGGCGCTGAAGTTCTACCAGATCGCGTCGGTCATCACCGGCGTCATGCTGCTGTCGCTGTGCGCCGAGATGATCATCAAGTACGGCTTCCACTACGAGCTGTTCCTCGGCGGATCCGGCGGCTTCCTCTGGTTCGCGCAGGTCGACGCCTTCGGCGAGTCCACGGGCGACGGGGTGAACCTGTCGCTCGGCATCCTCATCGCGCACGGCTGGTTCTACGTCGTGTACCTGTTCGCGTGCTTCCGCGTCTGGAGCCTCATGCGCTGGGGCTTCGTCCGGTTCGTCACCCTCGCGCTCGGCGGCATCGTGCCGCTGCTGTCGTTCTTCATGGAGGCGCGCGTCGGCCGCGAGGTGAAGGCGTACCTCGCAGAGCGCCTGGCCTCCGAGGCCGCCCCGGTTCCTGAGCCCGCCGAAGGACCGTCCCCGTCCCCCGCCACGGAAGGCACCCGGTGACCACTCAGACCGAGACCGCCCAGCGTCCCGTCCTCGTCGTCGACTTCGGCGCGCAGTATGCGCAGCTCATCGCCCGCCGCGTCCGCGAGGCCGGCGTGTACAGCGAGCTCGTGCCGCATACCGTGACCGCCGCAGAGGTCGAAGCCCGCAACCCGGTCGCGCTCATCCTCTCCGGCGGCCCGTCGTCGGTGTACGAGCCCGGTGCGCCCGCACTCGACCCCGGTGTGCTGCAGCTCGGCATCCCCACGCTCGGCATCTGCTACGGCTTCCAGGTGATGGCCCAGCAGCTCGGCGGCGAGGTCGCCAACACGGGGCTGCGCGAATACGGCGCGACGGATGCCGTGGTCGCGAACGACGGTGGCGTGCTTCTCGGCGGCCAGCCCGCGCAGCAGAACGTCTGGATGAGCCACGGCGACCAGGTCGCCCGCGCACCCGAGGGGTTCGAGGTGCTCGCCTCCACGGCGGCCACGCCCGTCGCGGCGTTCGGCAACGCGGAGAAGTGCTTCTACGGGGTCCAGTGGCACCCGGAGGTCAAGCACTCCGACCACGGCCAGGAGGTGCTGCAGAACTTCCTGCACAAGGCCGCGGGGCTCGCCTCGGACTGGAACAGCGGCAACGTCATCGCCGAGCAGGTCGCGCGCATCCGCGAGCAGGTCGGCACCGGCCGCGTGCTCTCCGCCCTCTCCGGCGGTGTCGACTCGGCGGTCTCGACGGCCCTCGTGCACGAGGCGGTCGGCGACCAGCTCGTGGCCGTCTTCATCGACCACGGGCTGCTGCGCAAGGGTGAGCGCGAGCAGGTCGAGAACGACTACGTCGCCTCCACCGGGGTGCGCCTGATCACCGTCGACGCGCGCGAGACCTTTCTCGCCGCGCTCGCCGGCGTCAGCGACCCGGAGCAGAAGCGCAAGATCATCGGCCGCGAGTTCATCCGGGCGTTCGAGAAGGTGCAGCAGGAACTCCTCGCCGAAGCGGCCGCCGAGGGCGACCCGATCCGTTTCCTCGTGCAGGGGACGCTCTACCCCGACGTCGTCGAGTCCGGCGGCGGCGCGGGAACCGCGAACATCAAGAGCCACCACAACGTCGGCGGCCTGCCGGAGGACCTGCAGTTCGAGCTCGTCGAGCCGCTCCGGACGCTCTTCAAGGACGAGGTCCGCGCGATCGGCCGCGAGCTGGGACTGCCCGCGGAGATCGTCGGGCGCCAGCCCTTTCCGGGCCCCGGCCTCGGCATCCGGATCGTGGGTGAGGTCACCGCTGACCGCCTCGAGATTCTGCGTGACGCCGACGCCATCGCCCGCGAGGAGCTGACGCGCGCGGGGCTGGACGGCGAGATCTGGCAGTGCCCGGTCGTGCTGCTGGCCGATGTCCGCTCGGTCGGCGTGCAGGGGGACGGCCGCACGTATGGGCACCCGATCGTGCTGCGCCCGGTGTCCTCCGAGGACGCGATGACCGCGGACTGGACGCGCCTGCTCTACGACGTGCTCTCGAAGATCAGCAACCGCATCACGAACGAGGTGCGCGAGGTCAACCGGGTCGTGCTCGACGTCACGTCGAAGCCCCCGGGGACCATCGAGTGGGAGTGATCCCCCCGAGGTGACCGGATGCCGGGGCGCGCGCCCCGGCATCCGTCGTCTCACCCGGCATCCGCCGCGCCGAGACACGCTTTTCCTGCACCGAGACACGGGTGCACAGCGCGCGTCTCGGTGCACACGCCGCGTCTCGCCGGCGCGGGCGCGCCCGCGCGCGGCGGCGGGGGATGCGAAAGGCCCGCCCGGCGAAGCCGGACGGGCCTGTCAGCGAGTGCCGCGGGTCAGTTGTTGCCGCGGAGGATCGCGATGAGGCGCAGGATCTCGATGTAGAGCCAGACGACGGTCACCATGATGCCGAAGGCGCCGAGCCAGCCGTACTCGCGGGGAGCGCCGTTGCGCACGCCCTGCTGCACCGAGTCGAAGTCGAGCACGAGCGAGTACGCCGCCATGATCACGACGAGGACGCCGATGATGACGCCCAGCGGGATGCCCGCGATGCTGTAGTTCGACAGCATGCCGAAGGGGCCGCCGCTGCCGGCGGGGAACGCGCCGAACATCATCATGACGACGTTGATGAGCGAGAACACCAGGTAGCCGACCATCGCGATCATGAAGATCTTCGTGGCCTTCGCCGACGCGCGCACCTTGCCGCTCGCGAAGAGGGCGAGGGTCACACCCACGACCGACAGCGTCGCGAGGGTGGCCTGCATGACGATGCCGGGCCAGATGAACTCGAAGAACGCCGAGATGCCGCCGATGAAGAGGCCCTCGAACGCGGCGTAGCCGAAGATCAGGGCCGGACGCACCTTCTTGCGCGAGGTGAACGTCACGATCATCGCGAGGACGAAGCCGCCCATAGCGCCGATGATCCACGGCATCATCGTCGGCACGGGGTTGGCGGCGGTGACCGGCGACATGGTCCAGATCCAGCCGACGACCGCCGTGACGAGAAGGATGCCGAAGAGCGCGAGCGTCTTGACGACGGTGTCCTCGACGGTCATGCGACCGGTCTGCACCGCTCCGGCTGCGGGGGCGGCGAACGCGCCCTCGAGCTGCGCCTGGGCGGCGACGTCGACGGACTGCGCGGTCGTCGCGGCGAACTGGGTCTGGGCAGCCGGCGGGGTCAGCCCGGGCCGCTGTTCCTGGAACGCGGGGTTGCTGAATGCGGGGTTGCTGCTCGAGGCCATTGTGGTCTCACTCCAATACGAGGATGGCCGCAGCGGGTACTGCGGGATTCCAGCGTATCCGACGGTGGTTCGCGGCGGCAGGTCCGGCCCTGTGAGCACCCTTTGAACCCGGCATCCGTGCCGGGTGGGCCGGCCCGCGTCGATAGCCTGGACGCATGCCTCGACGCCGGCCGCTGGTCATCGGACACCGCGGTGCGCCCGGGTACCGCCCGGAGCACACCCGGTCGTCGTACGACCTGGCGCTCGCCCTCGGCGTCGACGCCGTCGAGCCCGACGTCGTCTTCACCGCCGACGGCGTGCTCGTCGTGCGCCACGAGAACGAGATCGGCACGACCACCGACGTCGCCGACCGCCCCGAGTTCGCCGGCCGGCGCACGACCAAGACGATCGACGGCGCCGAGCACACCGGCTGGTTCACCGAGGACTTCACGTGGGACGAGCTCGCGACGCTGCGCTGCCGCGAACGGCTGCCGCAGCTGCGCACCTCCAGCGCGACGTTCGACGGAGATCAGCCACCGCTGCGCCTGCGCGACGTGCTCGACCTCGTCGGTCAGGCCTCGCTCGACCAGGGGCGCGAGATCGGCGTCGTGCTGGAGATCAAGCACGCGACGTACTTCTCCGGGCTCGGCTACGACGTCGCGGGCGCCATTGCGGCGGAGCTGAGCGACGCCGGCTGGGCGACGGGCCGCCTGCCGCTCTACCTGGAATCGTTCGAGCAGACGGTGCTGGAGACCGTCCGCTCCGAGGGCGTCCGTGGCACCTACATCTACCTGCTCGAGGCCGGCGGAAGCCCGTACGACCTCGTCGCGCGTCAGGGGCGCGCCGCGCCGACCTATCGCGCGCAGGCGACGCCGGCGGGGCTTGACCGCCTCGTCGGCCGGGTGGACGGCATCAGCGTCGACAAGCGCATGATCCTCGCTCCCGACAAGCTCGGCCGGGCGACCGGCCCGGCATCCCTCGTCGCCGACGCGCACGCCCGCGGCTTGCGCGTCTTCACGTGGACCTGCCGCCCCGAGAACGCGTTTCTGGTCGGGCAGTTCCGGCGCGGCCGGGCGAAGGCCGAGTTCGGCGACTATGCCGCGGAGTGGCGCGTGATCGCGGATGCCGGGGTCGACGGTGTCTTCGTCGACCATCCCGATCTCGGGGTCGCCTTTTTCCGAGGATGACGGGCGCAGCCGCGGCGACCCCCTAGGGTGAGGTCATGACCGACCTCGGGATCGTCGCGTCCGGTGTACGTCGCTCCTTCGGGGCCGTCCAGGCTGTCCGCGAGGTGAACCTCGAAGCGCGCGCCGGCGCCGTCACGGGCCTCGTCGGGCCGAACGGATCGGGCAAGACGACGCTGCTGCTCATGCTGGCCTCGCTGCTCGCGCCCGACGCGGGGACGATCCGCATCGGCGGCATCGACCCCGTCGCCCAGCCCGATGCGGCGCGCGCGATCCTCGGCTGGATGCCGGACGCGCTCGGCGCGTGGCCGTCGCTGACCGCACGGGAGACCCTCGTGATGACGTCGCGGCTGTACGGGCTCGACACGGCAGCGGCCGCGGGCGGCGCGGCGCGCCTGCTCGACGAGGTCGGGCTCACCCACCTGGCCGATGCGCCCGCCCGCGTGCTGTCCCGCGGGCAGAAGCAGCGCCTCGGCCTTGCCCGCGCCCTCGTGCACGACCCGCGCGTGCTGCTGCTGGACGAGCCCGCGTCGGGCCTGGACCCGCAGGCGCGCATCGACCTGCGCGTCCTGCTGCGGCGGCTCGCCGCCGAGGGGCGCACGATCCTCATCTCGAGCCACATCCTGTCCGAGCTCGAAGAGGTCGTCGACGATGCCGTGTTCCTCGTCGAGGGCGCGACCGTCAGC
>JAEYAG010000194.1 GCA_023451265.1 Actinomycetes bacterium
ACATCGACGATGCCGTCGCCGAAGCAGCCGCATGGCGGGATGCCGCGACCACCGCCGCGCGGACCGCCGGCGCTGCGGGCGGGGCCCCTGCGGGCGTTGCTGCCGGCGCCGGCGAGCGGGCCGCGGCATCCGCCCGCCACACTCCCGCTCAGTACCGCGACCTCATCGCGCGGTGCCGTGACGCCATCCGCGCCGGCGACGCCTATCAGCTGTGTCTGACGACACGGTTCACCGTGCCCGCCCCCGTCGATCCGGCCGACACCTACCTGCGGCTGCGCGCGGAGCTGCCCGCCCATCACGGCGCGTTCATCCGGATCGGGGAGCACGCGCTGCTCAGCGCGAGCCCGGAGCGGTTCCTCGAGGTGGCGGACGGCATCGTGCGCACACGCCCCATCAAGGGCACCCGGCCGCGGGGCGCCACCCCGGCATCCGACGCCGCACTGGCGCAGGAACTGCGGGGGAGCGTGAAGGAGCAGGCGGAGAACGTCATGATCGTCGACCTCGTGCGCAACGACCTGCAGCGGGTGTGCCTGCCCGGCACCGTCGCCGCGGAGCGGCTGCTGGAGGTGGAGTCGTTCTCGGCGGTGCACCAGCTCGTCAGCACCGTCGCGGGGCGATTGCGGCCGGGCACGACTTTCGCCGACCTGCTGCAGGCGGCGTTTCCCGCCGGCAGCATGACGGGCGCCCCGAAGCTGTCGGCGATGACTCTGTTGCACGGGCTCGAGCAAGCGCCCCGCGGCATCTATGCGGGGTGCTTCGGCTGGGTCGGCGACGACGGGCGCGCCGACCTCGCGATGACTATCCGATCGGTTGTCACGCATCCCGGCGGCGCGTACGTGGGTGCCGGGGGCGGCATCACGTGGCTGTCCGACCCCGACGCCGAGGTCGCCGAGGTCGCGGTGAAGGCCCGCGGCCCGCTGGCCGCGCTCGGTGCGGCGCTGCCGGAAGCGTGGGCGCCCGCGCACCAGCCGGCCTGAGGTGCTGCTCCCGCCGACGGCGGCGGGGCGGTCCGGTAACCTGGAAAGACGCGTTCGCGCGTTCCCGAACTCCACGAATAGGTGACCTGTGTCCACGACCCCCACGACGGCAGAAACCAGCGCGACCGACGCGTACGACCCGTACGCGATCCAGCAGAAGTGGCAGGAGCGCTGGCGCGACGCCGACCCGTTCCGCGCCGGCGGCGAGGAAGACACGCGCCCGCGCAAGTACGTGCTCGGGATGTTCCCGTACCCGTCGGGCGACCTGCACATGGGGCACGCCGAGAACTACGCCTACGTCGACGTCGTGGCGCGCTTCTGGCGCCACCGCGGCTACAACGTGCTGAACCCGATCGGGTGGGACAGCTTCGGGCTGCCCGCCGAGAACGCCGCGATCAAGGGCGGCGCCGGCAGCGATCCGCGGGAGTGGACCTACCGCAACATCGACCAGCACAAGAAGAGCTTCCGCGAGTTCGGGTCGTCGTACGACTGGAGCCGCGTCCTGCACACCAGCGACCCGGAGTACAGCCGCTGGAACCAGTGGCTGTTCCTGCGCCTCTACGAGCGCGGACTGGCGTACCGCAAGGAGAGCCCGGTCAACTGGTGCCCCAACGACCAGACGGTGCTCGCCAACGAGCAGGTCGTCGACGGCCACTGCGAGCGGTGCGGCGCAGAAGTCGTGAAGAAGAAGCTCACGCAGTGGTACTTCAAGATCACCGACTACGCCGACCGGCTGCTCGATGACCTCAACCAGCTCGAGGGCTTCTGGCCGCAGAAGGTCATCCGGATGCAGCGCAACTGGATCGGCCGCTCGGTCGGCGCCGCCATCGACTTCGAGATCGAGGGCCGCGACGAGAAGATCACGGTGTTCTCGACGCGCCCCGACACGCTCTACGGCGCGACGTTTTTCGTGGTCGCCCCCGACAGCGACCTGGCCGCCGAACTCGTCGCCGGTGCGGATGCCGACGTGCGCATGCGCTTCCAGGCCTACCTCGACGACGTCCAGAAGCAGACCGACATCGAGCACCAGAGCACCGACCGCCCGAAGACCGGAGTGTTCCTCGGTCGCTACGCGATCAACCCCGTCACCGGCGACCGCCTGCCCATCTGGGCGGCCGACTATGTGCTGGCCGACTACGGGCACGGCGCAGTCATGGCGGTGCCCGCCCACGACCAGCGCGACCTCGACTTCGCCCGCGCCTTCGACCTGCCCGTGAAGGTCGTCGTGGACACGACCGCACCGGTCACGGGGGCGATCCCCGTCATCGAGCTGGATGACGACGGCGTCCCGATCGATCCGGGTGCCGACACGGCATCCCTCGACGAACTCGACCCCGCGCGCACGGGTGTCGCACTCACCGGCGAGGGGCGCATGATCAACTCCGGCCCGCTCGACGGGCTGAGCAAGCGCAACGCGATCGCCCGCATCATCGAGCAGCTGCAGACCGCCGGCACCGGCCGCGCGGCGAAGTCGTACCGGCTGCGCGACTGGCTCATCTCCCGGCAGCGCTTCTGGGGGACGCCGATCCCCATGATCCACACCGCCGACGGCCGGGTCGTGCCCGTGCCGGAGGACCAGCTGCCGCTGACCCTGCCCGACGCGCGGGGCCTGGACCTCGCCCCCAAGGGCACTTCTCCGCTGGGCGCGGCCACCGAGTGGATGCAGACCGTCGACCCCGACACCGGCGAGGCGGCGCTGCGCGACGCCGACACGATGGACACGTTCGTCGACAGCTCCTGGTACTACCTGCGTTTCCTCGATCCGAACGACGCGACCCAGCCGTTCTCGCCGGCGGAGGCCGACCGGTGGGCGCCCGTCGACTCGTACATCGGCGGCGTCGAGCACGCGATCCTGCACCTGCTGTACGCGCGCTTCATCACCAAGGTCCTCTTCGACATGGGCCTGGTGGAGTTCACCGAGCCGTTCTCCAGCCTCGTCAACCAGGGCATGGTGCTGCTCGGCGGGTCGAAGATGTCCAAGAGCAAGGGCAACCTCGTCGAGTTCGCCTCGAGCATGGTCGACCCCGGAGCCGACGCGGTCCGCGTCGCGATCGCGTTCGCCGGCCCCGTCGAGGACGACATCAACTGGGAGGACGTGTCGACCACCGGAGCACAGAAGTTCCTCGCGCGGGCTTGGCGCGTCGCGCACGACGTGACCAGCGCTCCCGAGGTGAAGTGGGCCGACGGCGACGAGGGCCTCCGCCGCGTCACGCACCGGCTCTGGGCCGACGCGCCCTCGCTCATCGAGCAGACGAAGTTCAACGTGGTCGTCGCGCGCCTGATGGAGCTGGTCAACGCCACGCGCAAGGCGATCGACGGCGCCCCCGGGCCCGCCGACCCCGCGGTGCGGGAGGCGGCCGAGGCGATCGCGATGATCCTCGACCTGTTCGCCCCGCACACGGCGGAGGAGATGTGGGAGGCGCTCGGCTACGAGCCGTTCGTCGGTGTCGTGCCGTGGCGCCAGCCCGATCCGACCCTGCTGGTCGAGGAGACGGTGACCGCGGTCGTGCAGATCGACGGCAAGGTCCGCGGCACCCTCACGGTGCCGGCACGCATCTCCGCCGACGAGCTCGAGGCCCTGGCGCGCACGGACGAGAAGGTCCTCCGTTCGCTCGCCGGTCGTGAGATCGCCCGCGCGGTCGTGCGGGCGCCGAAGGTCGTGAGCTTCACCACCGCCTAATCCGGCCGGGGCCCGGGGAGGGCGTGGCCGGCACGGTCCATCGCCTCCTCCCCAGGTGACCGATCGCGCGATCCGTCCACCGATCGGCTCCTCGGGACCCGCGGGCGCGGGCTGCCCTGCCAGGGTGTCGGGGTGAGCTCTCCCACCGCGACCCGTCCTGCCCGCGCGCCCCGTCGCCGCCTGGGCGTGGGCGCGGTCGTCGTGCTCGTGGTGGCGATCGCCGCGGCATCCGTCGTCATCGGCATGATCCGTGGGGCGGGGGATGCCGCGGCGCGGCCCGACGTCGACACCATCGCCGTCGATGAGGCGCAGCTGCCGACGGTCTACGTGCATGTGTTCGGCGCCGTCGCGAACCCGGGACTGTACCGCCTCGACGAGGGCGCCCGCGTCGTCGACGTCATCGCCGCCGCCGGCGGACTCACGCCGGAGGCCGACGAGAACGCGATCAACCTCGCCCGACCGCTCAGCGACGGCGAGCAGCTGCAGGTGCCGGCGATCGGCGACACCCCGACGGGCGTCCCGGTCGACGCCGGCGACGGCCGCGTGAACCTCAACACCGCCGACGTCGCCGCCCTCGACAC
>JAEYAG010000026.1 GCA_023451265.1 Actinomycetes bacterium
CCGCCGGCCGCGGCTGCCGCGGCTGCACCGGCGGCCCCGGCGGCCTCGGTGCGCCGGCCGCCGGAGACCGCACCGGCGCCGCAGCAGACGATTCCCGGGCTCGTCGACAACACCCTGGTGCAGGCCGCCCTGGCGGCGCTTCCGGAGAAGCCGCAGAACACCGACATCATGAACGTCATGCGGCAGGCCCTGCAGGGCCAGTTGTTCGTACGCGCGCAGGGTGACGCGCAGGCGCTGCTGGCGGCGGGTCAGCCGTTGAACCTCGCGATCACGACGTTCCAGGACAAGCGATTCCTGCTCGCGTTCAGCGGCGGCGCTGCGCTGCAGGCGAGCGCGCAGGCCGAGGGGGCGGCCGCGGCATCCGTCATCGGTCAACCGGCGCTCGCGGTGCTGCGCGGCGCGGTCGACGGTGGATACGACGGCATCTACCTCGACCACGCCACGCCGGGCGCTCGGCTCGTGCTGCCGAAGCCGCTCATCGAGAAGGCGCTCGACGAGGGCGAGCCGGGGTTCGAGCTGAAGGGCCTGCTCGCCGGTGCCCGCGGCGACGCGACGGCGCTGCAGGTGGCAGACGCGCTCACCCGCGTGAAGGTGTGGGTCGCCGGCGGAACCGACGACCAGGGCCGGATGGGCCTGGCCGAGGCGCGCGCCACCGACGGGCAGCGGCGGCTCGAGGTGTTCTCGCATCCGCTCGAGGTGATCGTGCTGGGGCGCGGCGACCGGCCGCTGCCGGTGCTTCCCGAGCAGCTCGCGAAGGCCCTCGCCTCCGAACCGGGCCTGACGGGCATCGTCGTCGACCCGGGCGGCCCGTGGATCGAGCTCGACCGCGACGTGCTCGCCCCGGTGCTCGCCCTCGCCGGCTGACGGCGTCGCCCCGGCGGCCCGCGCTTGCTGGCTGACGGCGCCGCGCCGGTGCTGGCGCTTGCCGGCCGACGGCGTCGCGAAAGCAGGCTGAAACGGCGATCCGGGGCCGTTGGCGGGTCGTCGAGGTCGATCTGGCCTGCTTTCGCGACGGCGGGCGCCCGCGACGCCAACGCCCGCGCGGCGCGGGCGGGGTGTTGCGCGTGCCGCGGCCGCCCTAGGGTCGAGCCATGGCCTCCGAGCGCATCACTCTCACGATCCCCGGCCCCGACGGCGAGCGCGAGGTGTCGCTGTCGAGCCCGAACCGGGTCATCTGGCCGGAGGTCGGGATCACCAAGCGCGAGCTCGCCGAGTACGCCATCGCCGTCGCGGAGCCGTTCCTGCGTGCCAACGGCCACCGGCCCGTGTCGCTCGAGCGGTTCCCCGACTCGGTCGACGGGGAGAGCTTCTTCTCCAAGAACCCGCCGAAGGGCGCGCCCGACTACGTGCACGAGGTGATGTGCACGTACAACAGCGGGCGGCGGCATCCGCAGGTCGTCCTCGACGAGGCGGCCGCGATCGTCTGGGCGATCCAGATGAACACCGTCGTCTTCCACCCGTGGGCCTCGCTCGCGCGTGACACCGACAATCCCGTCGAACTGCGGATCGATCTCGATCCGCAGCCCGGAACGGATTTCGCGGATGCCGCGGCCGTCGCCCCGGCCCTGCGTGACGTGCTGCGCGAAGCGGGATTGGAGCCGTGGCTGAAGACGAGCGGAAACCGCGGCATCCACGTCTTCTGCCCGATCGAACCCACCCACGAGTTCCTCGACGTGCGGCACGCGGTGATCGCGGCTGGGCGCGAACTCGAGCGCCGGATGCCCGACCAGGTCACGACGAACTGGTGGAAGGAGGAGCGCGGCGAGCGCATCTTCGTCGACTTCAACCAGGCCAACCGCGACCGCACGATGGCGGGCGCCTACAGCCCGCGGGCGCTGCCGGCGGCGACCGTCGCGACCCCGATCACGTGGGACGAGTTGGCCGACGGTGTGGACCCGGCATCCTTCACCGTGCGGACGGTGCCCGAGCGGCTCGCCGACATCGGTGACCCGTGGGCTGACCTGCAGGCCGCCCCCGGCCGCATCGACACGCTGCTGGAGTGGTGGCAGCGCGACCTCGACGACGGGCTCGGCGAGCTGCCGTTCCCGCCCGAGTTTCCCAAGATGCCCGGCGAGCCGCCGCGCGTGCAGCCGAGCCGCGCGCGCAAGCCCGACTGACGCTACGCAACGGGCGCGTCGGCGGTGCGGGCGCGGGTGGCCGCGGCGTCCTCGCGATGCTTCGGGCGCGCCCAGCGCGCGGGCGTGTGAGGCCCGTCCCACACCTGCACGATGCCCCACGCGACGGCGGTGATCGGCACCGCGAGCACGGCGCCGACGATGCCCGACAGCACCGTCCCGATCGTCAGGGCGACGAGCACGACGAACGCGTGCAGCTTCATCGACCGGCCCATGAGGACCGGCTGCAGGAGGTTCCCCTCGAGCTGGTTGACGAGCACGACGACGCCCACGACGAGAAGCGCGACCACCCAGCCGTTGGCGACGAGCGCGACGAGGGCCGCGAGGATGCCGGCGAGGGTCGCACCCACGATGGGGATGAACGCCAGCAGGAACACCAGCACCGCGAGCGGGATCGCGAGCGGCACCTGCAGGATGAGCAGTCCGATGAGGATGCCGACGGCATCGACCGCGGCGACCGTCGCCGTCCCGCGGACGTAGGAGCCGAGGGTCTGCACCGTCTTGTCGCCGATGCGCACCGCGCGCTCGTAGTTCTCACCGCGGAAGGGGCGCAGGAGGAACGCCCACATCTGCGGGCCGTCCTTCAGGAAGAAGAAGAGCATGACGACCATGAGCACGAGCCCCGTGACGAAGTTCGCGACCGCGCTCACCCCGGCGATCGCGCCGGAGCCGAACTGGGCGCTGGTCACGAAGCTCTGCAGCTGCGCGATCCACTCGTCGATCTGGTCGTGGTCGATGTCGAACGGCAGCGTCCGGCCCCACGCGAGAAGGTCCTGGAAGCCCGCCTCGGCCTGCGCGTAGAGCGTGTCCCACTGGTCGCGGACCGCCCAGACGATCAGCCACGACACCGCGCCGAGGATCACGAGGATCGCCAGGAGCGCCATCAGCGTGGCCACGAGCGAGGGCACGCCGCGCCGGCGCAGCCACGTCATGACGGGGGCGAACGCCGAGGCGAAGATGAGGGCGAGCACGAGCGGGATCGTCACAACGGTGACCTGCTGGATGCCGACGATGATCGCCGCCGCGATCGCCACGACGATCATGATCTGCAGCGCGCGGATCGCGAGCACGCCGAGCCCGTCGGACCACAGACTCCACGGCTTGCCGCCGCCGGCGTCGACCCGCAGGGCCTTGGCCGACGTGTCGACGCGGACGGTCTTCGGCGGTGAGCTGAACAGTCCCATCCTCCGACGCTAACCGATGCCGCGCGTCCGCCGCCGTCACGGCGCCTGATCGTCCTGGGAACCGTCGCGGGGCTCGCCTGCGGCGTCATCCCCGCGGTGGGAGCTGCCCGAGGGCGCGGCCACCGTCACCGTCGAGACCGAGGCGTGGCCGCTGGTCCTGCTGTCGGGTCAGGTGCACGTCACCGGGTTCGCTGCGGGTCAGGATGCCGTCGACGCACCCGGGCCGGTCTCGTCGGGCTTCCAGGTGCTCGCGGTGTCGTGGACGGGCATCGTGCTGCTGGCGGTCGTGGCCGGCGTCGTCGTCTGGCTCGTGATCCGGCGCCGGCGCGCGCGGGGCTCCCGGCCGCAGGTCGTCAGCGCGAACCCCACTCCCGCTCCGTGAAGACCCGCGCCACGGTGAGGCCGATGGCGAGCGCGACGACGACGAACAGCGCCGTCATCGCGTTCTGGATCGCTGCGAGTGTGTCACCGTCGATGACGCCGGCTATCGATCGGTAGGCGGCGGCGCCGGGCACCATGATGAGGACCGCGGGCACGGTCAGCGTCACGCGCGCCGCGCGCAGCCGGTCGCCGAACAGGTACGCGCCGAGGCCGACCGCCAGCGCCGCCGCTGCGGCGGCGACGGCCGGGTTCACCTGCGCGTCGACGAGGGCGAGGCGGCCGACGTTGGCGATCGCGCCGAGGGCGGCGGCCGTCACGGCGATCGCACACGGGGTCGAGAAGAGTGCCGCGAACCCCAGCACGCCGACGAACCCGGCGATCAGCCGCATGAGGGAGAGGAGCGGTTCGCCGAGCTCGGGCGCGGCCGTCTGGGTGACCGTGGTGTGGAAGATCGTCGCGACCGCCCACACCGCCGTCCCGGTCGCGAGCAGGATGAGAGCCGCGTAGGTGACGCGCGCGATGCCCGCGTTCAGGTCGAGCCGCGCAAGGTCGAGGGCGCCGGTGACCAGCGGGAAGCCGGGCACCAGGTACAGCACCGCGCTCGTCAGCGCCGCGTCGTGCTGAGCGCCGGGAAGGCCGACGAGCACGAACACCGCGGCGACGGCGAGATACACCAGCAGCGCCGTGACGGCCGAGGCGAACACGGTCAGGAACTCGTTGGTGCGGAGGCGATGGATGGCCATGCGCACGGCCTGACCGGCCCCGGCGGCGATGCCGACCGCGACGAACTCCTGCCACCCGCCGTTGTTCAGCAGCGCGAACGCGGCGCACGCGAGCGCCGCCGCCACGACGCGCAGCGCCGGGGAGGAGCGCCGCGGCATCCGCTCGATCTCGGTCAGTCGCGCCTGCAGCTGGGCCGGGATCGTGCCGTCGACGAGCTCGTTCGTCAGTCGCTTCAGCGCCGTCAGCCGATCGGCGTCGACGGCGGGCTGGCGGATCTCCGCCACGCGGGTGCGGAACATCTGCCCGCGCCCGGCGGTCGCGACGATGTCGGTCATGCCCACGCGGCAGTGCAGCTGCTCGATGCCGAGCGCGCCGGCGGCGCGTTCCATGCTGTCGCGCACGCGCGCAGACGACGCGCCGGCGCCCAGCATGAGGGCGCCCAGCCGGGTGACGGCGTCGGTCCGTGCGATGAACTGCACGGGCTCCAGGCGCAGCTCCTGCGTGTGGGTGGGCACCGGATCGCCGTCGCGGTCCGGCCCGTCAGGGGCGTCGGGGGCGTCGGCCATGCTCCGATCCTCGCACCGCGACGCCCCCGGGCGCACCCGCCGCGGCCGGGAAAACGGCCCGGTGGTGGCGGCGGGATATTCACGGTCGCCGGCCGATCGGGCCTCCGGCGGCGCCCGCTATCGTCGTGGTCAAGGAGGGCGGGTCACCGCCACCTCCGCAG
>JAEYAG010000041.1 GCA_023451265.1 Actinomycetes bacterium
GGCCCGGAAGGCCCCGCCGACGCGGCGCCTGCCGACCCTGCGGACCGCGAGGACCCCGACGCCCCGGAAGACCCGCGACCGGTCTGATCCGCCGCGCCGCGCGCTCGCTCGGCTCTTGATGCCGAACCCTCACCTCTGAGCCGAACCCTCACGCCCGGGCGCGTCCCGGGAGGAGGGTTCGTTCCAGGGAGAAGGGTTCGGCGGCGGAGCGCGGGAGCGCGGGCGGGTTCACCGCGGCGCTCATCGCCTCCTCCACAGGCGGACGATCCGGACGATTCCGGAATCAACCTGTGGACAGCCTGCTCGCGCCCGGGGTGCGGCGGGCATGATCGGGGCATGCTCCGACTGGCCCCCTCTCACCCGCCCCTGTGGCGCACGCCCTCCAGCCTGCAGCTGGGCACGGACCAGGCGGTGCGCGTGGACGATGTCACCGGCTGGCAGGAACGGCTGCTCGACGCCCTGGCTGACGGCATCCCCGACGCGATGCTCGTGCCCCTCGCGCGCACGATGGGCGCCGACGTGGACGACGCCGAGCGGTTCGCGGCGCGGATCGGCGGGGCACTCGTCACCGACGACACGACGACGCCGGTCGTCCGGCTGGAGGTGCCCGAGGGACTCGGCGTCGCCGGCCACGACGCTCTCGATGCGGGCTGGCGCGCCGCCGGCGTGCATGTCGCGTCGCTGACGCGCTGGGAGAGCGCGCCGACGTCCCCGCGCCTGCCCACGGTCATCGTCGCCGAGCGGATGCTGGATCCGCGCCGCGCGGCGCGGCTCATGGCCGCCGACGTCGTGCACCTGCCGATCGAGCTGGCGGGCGACCGCGTGCGCGTCGGTCCCCTCGTCGTCCCGGGGCGCACCGCCTGTCTCGCGTGCGTGCACGCCCATCGCACCGACGCCGACCCGACATGGCCGCTGCTGGCCGCGCAGCTGCTCGGGCGCGAGCCGACGCGCACCGACCCGGCGCTCCTCGTCGAGGCGGCCGTGCTGGCCGCGCGGATGCTGCGCGGCGTCGTCACGGCCGACGCTGCCGCGGTGTCGGTGACGATCAGCTCGGACGACGTGCGGCGGGTGTGGCACGCGCATCGACCGCATGCGGCGTGCCTGTGCCGGGTCGCCGGGAGCCCGCCGCTCGACCCGCCGGAGGACGGCGACCGGCCGCAGCGATCGATCCCGGACCGATCTCCTGCAGAAAGCGCGAACGCTGCCGCTGACGCGCCCCCGATCGCTCCGACCAGCTCAGCGACAGCGTGCGCGCAGCCCGCGTGATGCCCACATAGGTCAGGCGGCGCTCCTCGTCGATCGCCTCGAAGCCGGTGGCATACGAGATCGGCAGCAGGCCCTCCGCCATGCCGATGAGGTGCACGTGGTCCCACTCCAGGCCTTTGGCGGCGTGGAGGGTCGCGAGCGTGACCGTCCGCAGCGCGGGCTCGTGCTGGTCGCGGCCCCGGGCGAGCAACTCATCGGTGAACCCCCGCAGCGTCATGTCGGCGGGCGCCTCTTCGGCCAGGCGGAGCACAGCCGCGCGGGCCTCCCAGGCGTCGCGGAGCGCACCGCCCGCCGGCGGCGGGTCATCGGTGAGCCCCAGGGAGCGCAGCACGTCGCGGACCGCCGCGAGAAACGTCGTCTCGACGGGTGCCACCGAGGCACCCCGCAGCGCCATCACCGCCTGTCGCACCTCGGGCAGATCGAAGAAGCGCTTGCCGCCCAGCACGGTCGCGGCGATGCCGCGCGCGGCCAGCGCCGCCAGGAGGGGCGCCGACTGCGCATTGGCGCGGTACAGCACCGCGATCCGATCGGGCTCGATGCCGGCAGCGATCTGCGCCGCGATCGCCGCGGCGACGCCGTCGGCCTCGGCCCCGTCGTCCTCGTATGCCGCGACGACGGGGGCCGGTCCCGCCGATCGCGCCGACCGGAGCTCCAGCGCGCCCGCCCGACCGCGCATGAGCGCGTTTGCGACGTCGAGGATCGCGGGATCGGAGCGGTAGTTGCGCTCGAGCCGCACGACGGTGGCGTCCTCGTAGCGGTCGGCGAACTCCAGCAGATAGCGCGGATCCGCGCCCGCGAACGAGTAGATGGTCTGGCTGGCGTCGCCGACGACGCACAGGTCGCGCCGGTCGCCGAGCCACAGCTCCAGCAGCCGGTGCTGCACGGGCGAGACGTCCTGGAACTCGTCCACCGTGAGGTGGCGGTACTGCTCGTGGACGGCGGCGGCGACGCGGGGCTCGGACTCGAGCATCCCCGCGCACGCGAGCAGCACGTCCTCGAAGTCGAGCTGCCGGCGCTCGTCCTTCAGCTTCTCGTACCGGTGCTGCAGCTCCGCCAGCGCGTGCGCGTCTAGCACCTGCGAGAGCCCTTCGGGGTGCGCCGCGGCATCCTGTTCGATCGTGCGCATCGCGACCTTGCGCCACTCGATGCGGCTCGCGACGTCCCGCAGGGTCGCGCCGTCCAGGCGCAGGCGCAGCGCATCGGCGGCCTGGCCGAGCACCCGCACCTTGTTGTCGATGATCGACGGCGCGGTGTCGTTCGCCAGTTGCGGCCAGAAGAAGTTCAGCTGGGCGAGCGCCGTCGCATGGAAGGTGCGCGCCGCGACGCCCTCCACGCCGAGCGCGCGCAGGCGCCCGCGCATCTCCCCTGCCGCCTTGGCCGTGAACGTCACCGCCATGACCCGGCCGGGCGAATAGGCACCGGTGTCGACGCCGTGCGCGATGCGGCGGGTGATGACCCGCGTCTTGCCGGTGCCGGCGCCCGCGAGCACGCAGACCGGTCCCCGCAGGACGGATGCCGCTTCGCGCTGCTGATCGTCGAGTCCCTCGAGGGCCCGCTCGCTCATTCCGGCATCGCCACCCAGTCGGCGATGAGACGGTGCGCGATGGATGCGGTGCCGGGCAACGCGAAGTCCGCCTCGCCGGCGAACGCGGCGGTCAGTTCCGCACGGGTGAACCAGCGCACGTCGACGATCTCCTCGCCGTCCGCGCGCGCGGCCTCGGGATCACCGGCGGTCGCGTGGAAGCCGAGCATCAGCGAGCGCGGGTACGGCCACGCCTGCGAACCGCGGTAGGCGGCCGCGACGACGGTGACGCCGGCCTCCTCCGCCACTTCGCGCACGATCGTCGCCTCCAGCGACTCCCCCGCCTCGACGAAGCCCGCGAAGGTCGAGTACATGTTGCGATCGGCCCACAGGGCGTTCTTGCCGAGCAGGAGCCGAGTGCGGTCGGGCGAGGTGACCGCGACGATGACGGCGGGGTCGGTGCGGGGGAAGTGCTCCCGGCCGCACGACGGACAGTGGCGCGACCACCCGGCGCTGCGCACGTCGGTGCGGCCGCCGCAGGCGGGGCAGAACGGCGCTCCGACCAGCCAGCCGCCGAGCGCAACGGCCTCGACGAACACCCCCGCGTCGACGGCCGGCATGTCCCCGCCGACCGCACGCAGCGCGCCCCACGCGTCGGGCGCGGCATCCGGCGCGTCCGGAGCCTCGGGGCGCAGCGGCGAGGGGTCCTGCGGACCCGCCGCGGCGACGAGGAGCGCGCGGCCGGTCTCGTCGCGGCCGAGGAAGCCCCACTCCACGCCGTCACGGACCGCAGCGACCGGGAAGGTCCGCAGACCGCCGTCCACCGTCAGGGGCGCGCGATCGCCGTGGACGGCGACGACGCGGGTCTCCGCGTCCGCCCGCAGACGGGCGACGAGGCCCGTCTCGGTGCGCTCGTCGGCGGCACGGTCGATGACGGCGCGCGCCAACGGCGGAGCCGAAGCTGCGGCATCCGGATCGGGAGACAGCGTCATCCGGGACCTTCCTCGCCGGGCGTGGCGCACACGGGGACGGGGCGCGGCACACCTACCCTGGGGGCATGGCACGCTCACCCCTCACTCTAGCCGCGTCGGTGACCTCCGCCCTGCCCCGCGTCGCCGTGGTGGGTGTGGGCCCGCTCACCGAGGGCGCTTCCGGGCGCTACGACAGCGCCATCGCCGACCTCGACGACGGGCGGCGCGTCGTCGTGCGGGTGCCGGTAGACGACCGCGCCGACGCCGACCTGCGCGGCGAGGCCCGCGCGCTGGCGTCGCTCACGGCCGGCGTGCGCGGCGTGCTGCCCTTCGGCGCCCCCGACGTGTTGGGACAGACCACCGTCGATGGGCGTCACACTCTCGTGCAGACCCTCCTGCCGGGCTACCGTGTCGACGCGGCGCACGTGCCCTCGGGTCGGGGCATCGCCACGGCGCTCGGCGCCGCGATCGCCGCCGTCCACGACCTGCCCGTGACCGTGATCCGCGACGCGGGGCTGCCGATGCAGACCGCCGCTCAGGTGCGCGACGAGGCGGAGCGCCTGCTGGACCGCGCCGAGGCGACGGGGCTGCTGCCCTTCGGCCTGCTGCGCCGCTGGAGCACCGCGCTCGGCTCCGACCCGCTGTGGCGGTTCGAGACCACCGTCGTGCTGGGCGGCGTCGACCCGGCATCCTTCGTCTTCGAGGACGACGCCGACGGCGTGCCGGTCGTGACCGGCCTGCTCAGCTGGGGCGGCCTCGGCGTCGGCGATCCCGCGGTGGACCTGCGGTGGACGGCATCTGCGCCGACCGCGCAGGCCGACGTGCTCGACGAGTACGGGCACCGCTCGCACCGCGCCCCCGATGCGCTCGTCGCCGAGCGTGCGCGCCTGCACGCCGAGCTCGAGTTCGCGAAGTGGCTCGTCCACGGCCACGCCACCGGCGACGAGACCGTCGTGAGGGATGCCGTGGCCCTGCTCGAATCGCTCGACGAGAGCGTCCGCGACGAACCGGTCCGCGCGCGCGACGAGGTCACCGCCGACGACGCGATCGCGGCGACCGAGCGGGTTCCCGCCGGGTCGGGCGAGGCCGTCGACACCTCGATGCAGACCGACAGCTTCGACGCCGACACGCTCGCCGCCTTCCTCGCCGAGGAGGACGGCGAGGAGCAGTCAGGACAGATCGAGACCGTTCCGATCGAGCTGTCGGACTTCGCGTCCGCGCACCCCACGACGGGAGCGCCGCGGTCCGCAGCTCCGGCGGCGACGGCCGACGCCGACGAGGCCCACGCCGCACCCGACACCGACGCCGTCTCGGCGTACTCGGCCGACGAGATCGACCGCGACACCGCCGCGCAGAACGCGCTCCGGCGCTGGACCGGCACCGCCTGACCCGCCGCCGCGCGACCCCGCCGCTCGACCCCGCCACCGCGGCCTCAGCCGCGCAGGATGAGCCCGTCGGCGACGTAGAACAGCACGACGTCGATCTGCTCCACCGGCACGCCGTGTTTGGCGTGGTATGCCTGCCGGTACAGCTGCAGCTGCAGCATCCGCTCGTCGCGCTCGGCGGCCGTGCGCGGCGCGCGTCCCGTCTTCCAGTCGACGATCTCGATGCGGTCGCCGCGGCGGTAGACCGCATCGAGCTTGCAGATGATGACGTGTGCGCGCCCGTCGCCGAGCGCGTCGGGCATTGCGACGTCGATCTCGGTCTCGACCTCGATCGGCTGCAGGTGCGCCCATTCGGAGGCGAGGAAGCGCTCCTGCAGCTGGGCGAGCTCGCTCGCCTCGGGCGCCGCGCCGCCGCTCCCGTCCTCGCCGGCGTCGTCGTCCCACAGCGCGTCGTCCAGCGCTGCGCCGGCCGCCACGACGCCCGCCCGCTGCTCGACCCATGCGTGGAACAGCGTGCCGAGGCGGGTCTGCCGGTACGGCCGCTCGGGCAGCGGCCGCCGCAGCGCGGGTGCGGCGCCGAGGTAGTCCTTGAAGCGGGATGCCGGGATGCGCACCGGCGCGTCGGGTGCCGGCGGGTTCTCCCGCGCGGCGCGTTCTGCCAGGAGCAGCGCGAGCTCGGGCGTCGGCTCGGGTGGGTTCGCCGCCGCCTCGCGCGCAGCGGTCGCCGCCCGTTCCACGACCGCGCGCCGGCTGCCGAGCGGGTCGAGCGGCCACTGCAGCAGGCG
>JAEYAG010000073.1 GCA_023451265.1 Actinomycetes bacterium
CGAGCGTGTCGCCGTGACCAAGGTGACGATTGAACGACTCGAGGACATCGTTCAGTCGAGGCAGGTGCGCGGCGTCGAGTCCGCCGCGCTCCGCAGCACCACCCTCGAGCACGACCCGCAGGTGGAAGATATCCTCGAAGTCCTCGACGCGAACGGGTGAAACCCGAGGCCGACGGCCCCGCTGGAACGTGATGAGGCCCCGACCCTCGAGTGTGCGCAGTGCCTCTCGCACGGGAATGCTGCTCACCTGCAAACGCTCGCTGAGGTCTTGAATGGCGACCGGCATGCCAGGCGCCAGCTCCCCGGCGAGTATGAGGCGCAGTACTTCGTCGACCACTTGGTCTACGACCGACTGAAGCCGTGATCGTCCGCTGGAGTTCACGCTGGCGTTCATTCTCTCAGCCTATCGCCGTGGGCATAAGTATATAGTCGCACGGTATATATACTTTGCCGGAGGGGTGGGGTGTGCACATCCATCGATTCCAGCACAAGAGGAGACCGCGATGATCGAGGCACAGAAGGTGCTCGTCTCTGCGGCGCTCGCCGGGTCAGTTCATGTGCCGTCGATGAGCCCGTATCTTCCGATCACGCCGAAGGAGATCGGTGGACATGCGATCGATGCGGCACAGGCGGGCGCGGCGATTCCGCACCTGCACGCCCGCCGTCCACCCGACGGTCGGCCGGCTGCTGAGCCGGAGGTGTTTCGCGAGTTCCTGCCCGCTGTCGCAGACGCGACCGACGCCATCATCAACATCTCGACGGGCGGGTCAACGCAGATGACGATCGAACAGCGGCTCGCAGCGGCTCGCAGCGGCTTCGAGCTTTAGCCCTGAACTCGCGTCACTGAACATGGGCACGATGAATTTCGTGTCAGCCCCGATCGCAGATCGGATCACCGAGTGGCGGTTCGACTGGGAGGAACAGTACGTCCGCAACACGTACATGCATCCTTTCCACAACACGTTCGGCATGATCGAGCGCACGCTCCGCGATGGTCAAGCCCCAGGAAGTGGTGTAGCTCCGGTTCCTTCGAATGGATGATGAGTTAGGCGCTGATCTCGAGGTGGTTGTCGGTGTTCACCTCGGTTCCAGCGTCGTAGTCGGCGACGAGAGTGAGCCGGGACTTGGCGAGGATGTCGAGCCCAAGGTAGCGGCGGCCTTCGGCCCATTCGTCGGTCTGCTCGGCGAGCACGGCGCCGACGAGGCGGATGATCGCGTCACGATTGGGGAAAATGCCGAAGGAGTCGGTGCGGCGGCGGATCTCGCGGTTGAGGCGCTCGTTGGGGTTGTTCGACCAGATCTGCTGCCAGAGCCCACCGGGGCGAGTCAGTGAACGACTTCGTGATCAAAGCCGTGGCGGCGGCGTTCATGCAGGTCCCCGCCGCGAACGCGATCTGGAACGAAGACAGCGTCCGCCGCAGGGATCGGCACGGCTCGGGTCGCCGCCCCTCGGTTCGCTCGTAGACGCGGCCGCACGGGCTGGAATCGGCCAACTTGTCATCGAGCGGGACGAGAGTGCCGATCGTCGATTGATCGCGGAGGTGCTCCGCCCCGCCGGGGCGACGCCATCTTCGACACGCCCCGATCGAGCCGGAGGGGCTTGCCACCCGCCGGAGGCGACCGTGTCGCGACGCGACGCCCGTGGGCCCCGGCACTCAAGCAGATGACCCCGTGGCCCGGGCGGCGATCGCATCGCCGATCTGCGCGGTTGTTCGGCGGGGCTGGCTGCTGCGGGCTGTAAGGTCGGCGTCGACGGCGTTCCTCAGCCGCGCGGCCGCGGCGGCGAGCCCGAGGTGATCGAGCAGGAGTCCGGCGGACAGAATCGCGGCGGTCGGATCGGCGAGCTGTCGCCCGGCAATGTCCGGCGCGGACCCGTGCACGGGCTCGAACATGGACGGGTACCGACGTTCAGGATCAATGCTCCCGGATGCCGCGAGTCCTATGCCTCCGCTGATCGCACCAGCCAGGTCCGTGAGGATGTCCCCAAACAGGTTGTCGGTGACGATGACGTCGAAAGACTCCGGGCGCTGCACAAGGTGGATCGTCGCCGCGTCGACGTGGAGATAGTCGACCTCGATGTCCGGGTGTTCTGCTTCGAGCTGTGCCTGAACTTCTGCCCACAAGGCGCCGGCGTGGACGAGCACGTTGTTCTTGTGCACGACTGTCAGTCGGCCTGACCGAGACCGGGCCAGATCGAACGCGAAGCGCATCACGCGCTCGACGCCGAACGCGGTGTTCACCGATACCTCAGTCGCAATGGCTTGCGGCGTGCCAGGCCGCACGACTCCGCCGGTGCCGGAATATGCGCCCTCCGTGCCTTCGCGCACGATGACGAAGTCAGCACGGGCATCGGCCCCGAGTACACTCCCCACAGCGGGGTGGATCCGCGCCGGTCGCAGGTTGACATATTGATCGAAGGCAAACCGGAGTCGCAGCAGAAGACTGCGCTCGATACTGATTCCCGCCAGTCGAGGGTCGCCGGGCACACCGCCGACGGCACCGAACAGGATCGCATCGGTTGCGGCGATCCGTCTGAGGGTCTCATCGTGCAACAGCTCGCCGGTCTCCAGGTAGTGTTCCACGCCCAGATCGAAGTGCTCGAGTCTCAGCAGGGCGTCGCCGCTGACGGCGGCCACCATGACTTTGAGCGCCTCGGCGGTGACCTCTCGGCCAATACCGTCGCCCGGGATGACGGCAATCGTGAACTCGGATGCCATGGCTATCAGCCTTTCTCGGCACCGGCGGTCAGCCCGCCAGTGAGCAGCTTCTCGGTTGCAAAGAACAGTAGGACGATCGGCAACGTCAGCACGACCGAGCCCGCCATCAGTACGGTTGCCGGTACTTCGACCCCGCCGGAGAGGCGCGACAGGCCGAGCGACACAGTCCACTGCGCAGGGCGGTCGACGAGGAACAGTAGCGCGAAGAGGAACTCGTTCCAAGCAATCATGAACACGAATAGCCCGGTAGCCATGATTGATGGAAGCGAGAGGCGCAGGCTGATTCGCCACATCACGCCGTACCGGCTGAGTCCGTCGACGAGCCCGGCCTCTTCGACTGAGACAGGCACGCTCGCGAGGTAGTTGCGCAGCATATAGATCGCGACGGGAATCGTCTGTGCCGCGTAGACGAGCACCAACCCCAGGAGCGAGCCACGCAGCCCGAGCCGCGTGAATACGGCGAAGAGCGGGATCGCGATGATGATCGCGGGGAACATGTACGCGGCGAGGAAGAGTACCCCGACTTGCCGTCGACCGAAGAACGGCAATCGCGCTATCGCGTACGCACCGGGGATCGCGACGACGAGCGCCAGCACGACCGATCCAAGCGCGACGATGGCGCTGTTGCCGATGAACACGAGGAACCCTTGGCCGCCTGCGCTCGGCGGGAGCAGCACCTCGGCGTAGCTGTCCAGCGAGAACTCGTCGAAGGCGATCCACAGTCGTGCGGGGTCGTGCAGCAGCTTTTCAATCGGGCGCATTGAGAGAACGATCATGTACCAGAACGGCAGGAGGCACGCGATGAGTAGGGCGGCGATCACCAGGGGCCGCAGAAAGCGCAGTGCCACGGTCTGTACGTGAAATGGACTCCACCGGAGTCGGGGGCTGGTGCGGGTGAGGCTGCTCATTCGAACTTTGCTCCTGTCTTGCGGAGAGCGGCAGCGTAGACGCCGATCGCCAGTACCAGTACGACGGCGAGGATGATCGATTGGGCCGATGCTGCACCGACGTTCTGTTGCACGGTGAGCAATTGGTAGACGCCGACTGCCGCCACTTGCGTGCCGGCGGCGCCGCCGGTGAGCAGGAACACGCTGTCGAACTCATTGAAGGTCCAGATCGAGCGCAGCACGATGAGGACCGTGAGGACGGGCAGCAACTGCGGCAGCACGACGTGCCGGAAGGTCTGCCACGGTGTGGCGCCGTCGACGAGCGCGGCTTCTTCAATATCGGTGGGCATTGCTTCCATACGCGCCATGAGGAAGAGGAACGCGAAGGGGAAGAACCGCCAGATCTGGAATCCGATGACCGTCAGCAACGCGACCGGCACGGTGAGCTGGATGCCGAGGATGTCGACGTCGGCGGACGCCTGCGTCAGAAACGGCACGGGTGCCGCCCATCCGAATAGTGCCTTCCCAGCGGCATTGATAATGCCGAACTCAGGATTGAGCATGATCCGCCACACAAAGGTCATCGCAACGACGGGCGCGATGTAGGGCAGCAGCATGCTCGCACGGACAAAGGTCCGCCCGCGGAATGGCCGGCGTAGTGCCAGAGCGGCGACGAGGCCCACCAGCACCGACCCAATGACAGAGCCGATCGTGAACACGAGGGTGATCCAGAGGCTGTTCCAGAACTGCCCGGACCCGAGCACGAGGGCGAAGTTGTCGAGCGTGAACGCCCCGAGCAAACCCTGCGACCCGATGTTGATCAGGCGCATGCGTTGAAACGAAACCACGAGTGACCACGCGATCGGCAGGAACACCATGACGACGACGATCAGCAGCGTGGGAGCGACCAGTACCAGGCCGGTGCGGCCGTCGCGTCGCGAGACAGATGTGCGACCGCGCGTGCGCGGCCATCGGTAGCCCGGCGGCCGCTGGCCCGGCAATACGGTGGTAGTGGTGACGCTCATCCTGTTCCTCTGGGGTCGCGTAGGTG
>JAEYAG010000132.1 GCA_023451265.1 Actinomycetes bacterium
GGTCCGGGTCGGTCGTGAGCGGTTGCGGCGTGCCACCGGGGCGCTGCAGCCATACCTGCTGATCGCTCTTCTCGACGAAGAACAGGCGGCCGTCGTCGGTCGCGGCCCACGCGCCGCCGCCGTAGTCGTGCACCGCCGACCGGGCGCTCCACGGAGCGGGCAGCACGGTGTGTGTCGTCGCCGCGTCGCCCGCGCGGCGGAACACGCCGGTGCGACCGCCCTCGGCGGGGACGGATTGCCCCCACCAGATCTCGTCGCCCACGAAGGCCGTACCCTCCAGCCGCGGCGACGCCGCCGAGGCCCACTCCGCCGTCAGCGGCGACGGCCAGCTGCCGTAGGGGAGGGCCGGGAGCGCGGGGGTCTCGGACGTCTCGGGGCGGTCGGGCTGAGCGGCGGTCATCTCGCCCACGCTACCGGCGAGATGACATCTGCCGTCATACAGCGGTGATGCTCCGCACCGGCCCCTACAGTGGACGCATCGACGCCCGCAGCTGCGGGCACGCGCCCGGCACCGTCCGGGCAGGAGCGACAGCCGAGCCCGGCACCCGCCCGCGACGAGCGCACACGTGCGCGCATCCGCGGCCGACCGGCTGAACGACCCTGACCCGAGAGCGACGATGACCCGCGCGACGATGTCCCACCCCGAGACGTCCCCCGTCCCCGTGCCGACGGATGCCGCCGGCGCGCCCTTCTCGTTCGAGATCTACCCGCCGCGCACCGCCGCGGGGCTGCCCGCCCTCTACGAGACCATCCGAGTGCTCGCCGCCGCCGGTCCCCGGTTCATCTCGGTGACGTTCGGCGCGGGCGGGTCGACGACCGACCGGTCGCTCGCGGTGCTCACCCACATCCTCCGCGAGACCACCGTGCCGCCCGTCGCCCACCTCACGTGCGTCGGCAGCACCTACGCCGACGCAACGGCGGTCATCCGCGAGTTCCTCGACGCCGGCATCACGCGCTTCCTCGCTCTGCGGGGCGATCCGCCGGCCGGCACCACCGAGGAGGACATCTACCTCGGCGATCTCGAGTCGGCCGCGCAACTGGTGCAGCTCATCGATCGGGTGCAGGCCGAGCGCACGCCGTACCGCGAACACGAGATTCCCGGAGTGCCCGGAGCCGCGCAGGTCCAGCCCGCACCCCGCGTCGAGATCGCCGTCGCCGCATTCCCCAACGGGCATCCGCGTTCGCGTCACCGCTTCGAGGACATCGATGCGCTGCTCGCGAAGCAGGCCGCGGGCGCCACGTCGGCGATCACGCAGCTGTTCTTCCACGCCGACGAGTACCTCTCCTTCGTCGAGCGCGCCCGCACGGCGGGCGTGCGCATCCCGATCCTCCCCGGCATCATGCCGATCACCTCCCCGGCCCGCCTGCGTCGCGTGCTCGAGCTCACCGGTGATCCGCGACCGGACGACCTGGGGGCGGCGTTGGAGACGGCGACGGATGCCGCGGCGCAGCGCGCCGTCGGCATCGCCCACGCGGCGGATCTCGCCCGTGCCGTCCTGGACGGCGGGGCTCCCGGCATCCATCTCTACGCCTTCAACAACCACGACACCGTGCTGGCGGTGCTGCGCGCCGCCGGACTCATCGAACAGGAGACCCTCGCATGACCGCTCCCGCCTTTCCCTCCGGCACGATCCTCGGCTATCCCCGCATCGGCCGGCGTCGCGAGCTCAAGCGCGCCGTCGAGCGGCACTGGGCCGGCGAGATCGACGAGGCCGAACTCGAGCGCGTGATCGCCGAGCTGCGCCGCGCCACCCGCGAGCGCCTCGCTGCCCTGGGTCTCGGCCGCACCGACTCGGCGATCCCGGAGTCGTTCTCCGCCTACGACCAGGTGCTCGACGCCGCCCTCACGGTCGGCGCGCTGCCGGAGCGGTTCGCCGCACTGCGCGCCGCCGATGGCTCGATTCCGCTGGCGGCATATTTCGCGGCGGCGCGCGGGGTCGGCGAGGCGGCACCGCTGGAGATGACCAAGTGGTTCGACACGAACTACCACTATCTCGTCCCCGAGATCGGTCCCGAGACCGACTTCCGTCTCTCCAGCGACCGGTTCGCACGGCAGGTGGCCGAGGCCCGCGCCGACGGCGTGACGGTGCGGCCCGTGATCGTCGGTCCGGTCACCCTGCTCGCGCTGGCGAAGCCCTCCGACGCGGCCCCCGCCGGGTTCGCGCCGCTCGACCGGCTCGACGATGTACTGCCGGTGTACGTCGACCTGCTCGCCTCGCTCCGTGCCGCGGGCGCCGACTGGGTGCAGCTCGACGAGCACGCCCTCGTGAGCGAGAGCCTCGATGTGGATGCCGCCTCTCTCGCCGCCGCGGCCGAGCGCGCCTACGCCGTGCTCGGGACGGCGACGGAGCGTCCCGCGATCCTCGTCGCCGCCGGCTACGGTCCGCTCACACCTGAGGCATGGCGCGCGCTCGGCGCAGCGCCGGTCGAGGCGCTCGCGATCGACCTGCACCGCGGTGGCGTCCCGACGGCGGTACCGGGGCTGGCGGGCAAGACGCTCGTCGGGGGTGTGATCGACGGTCGCAACATCTGGCGCGGCGATCTGGGAGCCGCAGCCGAGCGCCTGGCCTCGCTGGCCGGTCTCGGCGCGGCGGGCGTCGCGGCCGGGACGTCCACGTCGCTGCAGCACGTGCCGCACGACGTCGCCGACGAGACCGCGCTGGATGCGCGTCTGGCATCCTGGCTCGCGTTCGCCGACCAGAAGGTCGGGCAGGTCGTCACGCTCGCCCGGGGCCTCACCGAGGGTCCGGCGGCGATCGCGGCCGACATCGCCGACGCTGCGGCGGCGCTGGCCGACCGGCGCAGCGCCCCGGGCGTGCGCGACGGGGCGGTGCGACGCCGTGCCGCCGCGTTGACACCGGCCGACGCGGAGCGCGGCGACCTGGACCTCCGCGCCGCCGCGCAGGAGTCGCTGGGGCTTCCCGTCCTGCCGACCACGACGATCGGCTCCTTCCCGCAGACGGGCGACATCCGCCGCGCCCGCGCCGCGCACGGCCGCGGCGAGCTCACCGCTGCCGAGTACGCGCAGTTCCTGCGTGACGAGATCGCGCACGTGATCGCGCTGCAGGAGGACCTCGGGCTGGACGTGCTCGTGCACGGCGAGGCGGAGCGCAACGACATGGTGCAGTACTTCGCCGAGCACCTCGACGGCTTCGCCGTCACGCAGCACGGCTGGGTGCAGTCATACGGGTCGCGGGCGACGCGGCCGTCGATCCTGTGGGGCGACGTCGCACGGCCGGCGCCGATCACGGTCGAGTGGGCGCGCTTCGCGCAGTCCCTGTCGGACAAGCACGTCAAGGGAATGCTGACCGGTCCCGTCACGATCCTGGCGTGGTCGTTCGTCCGCGACGACCAGCCGCTCGGCGAGACCGCGAACCAGGTCGCGCTCGCGCTCCGGGACGAGATCGCCGACCTCGAGGATGCCGGTATCCGCATCATCCAGGTGGACGAGCCGGCGCTGCGCGAACTGCTGCCGCTGCGTCTGGCCGACCAGACGTCCTACCTCGACTGGTCGGTGCGCGCGTTCCGCATCGCGACGGCGGGGGCGGGCGCGGCGACGCAGATCCACACCCACCTCTGCTACTCGGAGTTCGGCGTCGTCATCGAGGCGATCGCCGCGCTCGATGCCGACGTCACCTCCATCGAGGCGGCGCGCAGTCGCGGCGAGGTGATCGGCGACATCGCCGAGTCGGGGTTCGCAGCGGGCATCGGCCCCGGTGTCTACGACATCCACTCGCCGCGCGTGCCGAGCACCGCCGAGATCGAGTCGCTCTTGCGTCGCGCCGCCGCCGAGCTGCCGCTGCGGCAGGTGTGGGTCAACCCCGACTGCGGGTTGAAGACGCGCGGGTACGACGAGACCGTCGCATCGCTGCGGAACCTCGTCGCGGCCACCGGCCGGGTGCGCGAGGCGGTCGCGGCAGGCTAAGACGCGACGTCGACCGATTCCCCCGTGTGCGCCCCGGCAAACCTCCCCAC
>JAEYAG010000155.1 GCA_023451265.1 Actinomycetes bacterium
CCGCCGGCAGCGCGGGATCGGCGCGGCCGGCCTCGATCGCCGCCCACCACCGGTCGAGCTGGGCGCGACTGGCGCGGCCCGTGAAGTCCTTGACGCGCGCGAGTTCCTGCTTGCTGGCGGGGTCGGCGAGGACGGCGGCGATGAGCGACCGGTCGGGGACGAGCCGGCCCGGCGAGGTGTCCTGCTCCTTGGCGTACTCCTCGCGGGCGAGCCACAGCGCGCGCGCCACCGCGAGGGAACGGCGTCCGCGCACCGTGTGCAGTCCGCTGAGACGTCGCCACGGCTCCTCGCGCGCCGGCCGCTCCGGCTTCGTGCGGACGGCCTCGAACTCCTGCGCGGCGATCTCGGTCTTGCCCTGCTCGGCGAGCTCGGCGACCAGCACCTCGTACACATCGACGAGGTGCAGCACGTCGAGCGCGGCGTACTCGAGCCATGGCTGCGGGAGCGGCCTCGTGGACCAGTCCGCGGCCGAGTGGGCCTTGGCCAGCGTGATGCCGAGGGTGTCCTCCACGACGGCGCCGAGCCCGACCCGCTCGTGGCCGAGCAGTCGCGCCGCCAGCTCGGTGTCGAACACCGAGGGCGGCTCGAGCCCCGCTTCGCGCAGCGACGGCAGGTCCTGGCTCGCGGCGTGCAGGATCCACTCGAGGTCGCCGATGGCGCTCTGCAGGGGCGACATGTCGCCGATCGCCGGGGGGTCGAAGAGGTACACGCCGGCCCCGCGGCGGAAGACCTGGATCAGATAGGCGCGCTGCGAGTAGCGGAACCCGGAGGCGCGCTCGACGTCGACCGCGACCGGTCCGGTGCCGCCGGCGAGGGCGACGGATGCCGCGGCGAGGCCCGCCGCATCCGCCACCACGTCGTAGTCAGCCACGCGACCCCCCGCGCGGGGAGGGTCCCCGCCCGCCGGCGGTGCGGTGGGCTCCGAACACCGCGATGTCCTCGGAGCCCGGCGGCAGACCCGCGAGCATGCAGACGAGTTCGGCCCAGGCCGCCACGTGGGCGGTGAGATCGCCGCCGGGTGACCAGGAGGCGCGCAGCTCGATCTGCGCGCCGTCGCCCTCGTCGGCGAGGGTGCCGAACCCCTTGGAGAGGGTCTTGGTGGCGGTGCCGGATGCCGCGTGGAAGGTCGCGCCGCGCGTGTGCAGCGCATCGATCAGCCACGACCAGGCGACGTCGGCGAGCAGCGGGTCGACACCGATCTCGGGCTCCAGTGGCGCTTGCGCGAAGCACACCACACGCCAGGCGCCGTCCCAGGCGTCCGGCTCCTCCGGGTCGTGCAGCAGGATGAAGCGTCCCGTGCCGTACTCGGAGTCGATGCCGTCGGCTTCGGGACGGACGTCTCCGGCGAGGGCGATGGCGTCGGGCGCGAGGCTTCCCGGCGCGGCGATCTCCCGCACGGTGAAGTCCGACCGGAACGTCAGCGCGCGCAGCGACTCGGCGACGGAGGCGAAGGCCGAGGACCCGGCAGGGGGACGAGGTTCATCCACCGTCACAGACTAGAATGACCACACGATGAAGGCATCCAGGCGCGCCGCCGTCGACGGCTCACGATTCGGCGCCCCGGCGACCCTGCGATCCTTCGCGGTGGCGCTGTTCGCCGCCCTCCTCACGACGCTCTCGCTGCTCGGCGTCGTCGCTCTCCGGATGGCGCGACGCGTCGTCACCCCGGCCGCGCGCGTCCCCGACACGCACATCGTCGACATCGACGTCCCGGCGCAGACGATCACCCTCGCTCGCACGCCCGACACCGAGCTGCCCGGCCGCTACGGCTTGTTCACACACGGCAGCACCGACTACCTCAAGGTCGGCACCGTGCTCTCCAGCGACGCCCACACCGTCAAGCGCAAGCTGCTCACACAGGTCACCGGCGCCTCGACGTTCTCCTCGGAGGCGGCGTTCAGCGGGTGGTACTACGAGCGTCCCGAAGAGCTGCACCTGCCGTTCACCGTCGAGCACGTCCATGCGGCGCTCGGCACGTGCCCCGCGTGGCTCTTCCCCGCCCCGGATTCGTCCGACGATGCCGCCGCCGAGACCTGGGTCATCCAGATCCACGGCCGCGGCACGACGCGGGCGGAGTGCCTGCGCGCGGTTCCGGTGTTCCACGGCCTCGGCATCACCTCGCTCGTGGTGTCGTACCGCAACGACGGCGAGGCGCCGCGCACCCGCGCCGGAACCTACACGCTCGGCGCGACGGAGTGGCGTGACGTCGACGCCGCCATCGGCTGGGCGCGCCGGCACGGTGCCCGCCGCATCCTGCTCATGGGGTGGTCGATGGGCGGAGCCATCGCGCTCCAGGTCGCCCTCGGCTCCGCGCATCGCGAGCTCATCGTCGGGGTCATCCTCGACTCGCCGGTGATCGACTGGCGCATCGTGCTGGCGTACCAAGGCAAGGTGCTCCGGTTGCCGACGCCGGTCACCGACCTCGCGATCGGCGCGCTGCGGACCGATTGGGCCAGCGCCGCGACGGGTTCGGACGGCCCCATCCCCTTCGACCGGCTCGACGTCGTCGCCCGGGCGGGGGAGCTGCGCCATCCCGTTCTCATCCTCCACAGCGACGACGACGGCTTCGTGCCCTCGAGCGCATCGCACCGGCTCGCCGAGACACGACCCGATCTCGTGGAACTGCAGGTGTTCACGACCGCTCGCCACACGAAGCTGTGGAACTACGACCAGCGGCGCTGGACCGACGCGATCACGCAGTGGCTGCGCAGTCACGAACTCGTTCCCGCGGAGGCGGCGTCATGACCGGCGCCGTCGCGGGGGTCGTGCACCTCAGTGAGCGTCGACCCGAGGTCTCCGGCACGGAGATGGTGGCCGCGCTCGTTCCGCCCCCGCAGTTCGACGACGCCACCTTCGAGACCTATCGCGCCGACCCGCACTACCCGTCGCAGCAGGAAGCGAAGGATCTGCTGATCGCGTTCAGCCGCGGGGGAGCGCCGGCCGAGCGCGGGGGCCTGTTCCGGCGCGCGAAGAAAACGCCGGAGATGAAGCCGGGCGTGTACCTGGACGGCGGGTTCGGCGTCGGCAAGACCCACCTGCTCGCGTCGATCTACCACGCCATGCCGGCCCGCCGGAAGTACTTCGGCTCGTTCATCGAGTACACCGCGCTCGTCGGCGCGCTCGGCTACCAGAAGACGGTGGAGCTGTTCCGCGGCGCCGATCTGCTGTGCATCGACGAGTTCGAGCTCGACGATCCCGGCGACACGATGGTGATGACGCGCCTGCTGGGGGAGCTGGTTCCCACCGGGACGAAGCTCGCGGCGACCTCCAACACCCCGCCGAACGCGCTGGGTGAGGGGCGGTTCGCGGCGCAGGACTTCCTCCGCGAGATCCACGCGATGGCGTCGAGCTTCCAGACGATCCGCATCGACGGCACCGACTACCGCCAGCGGGCGCTCGACGGCCACGCCGTGACGCTCGACGACGCCGGGTATCGCACGGCGATCACGGATGCCGCCGCGCACGCCGTCGTCTCCGATGACGCGTTCGGCGACCTCGTGGCCCACCTGGCGACGGTGCATCCCTCTCGCTATCTCCGTCTCATCGACGGCGTCGGCATGATCGGCCTGCGCGACGTGACGACGCTCGAGGACCAGTCCGCCGCGCTGCGGCTGGTGGCCTTCGTCGACCGGGCCTACGACGCGCAGATCCCGGTGCGCGCGACCGGGCAGGCGCTCGACGCCGTCTTCAGCGACGAGATGCTCGCCGGCGGCTACCGCAAGAAGTATCTGCGCGCCATCTCACGCCTGAACGCCCTGACGCACTCCTGAACGTCGTCCCCGCCGTCTCCGCGGGGGATTCTCGCGCCCTTTTCGGCGTCACGAAACGTGATGTTTACCCACGCGGCATCCGCGTAACGATCGCGAAACACGACACGCATGCCGGTGGAAACCGCGCGTCGTCACACTGAGTCTCGCCAGGACAGCCGCGACCCGAAAGCAGCGGTGTCCAGGCCCGAGTTACACAACACATGAGTGAGGAACTTCATGGACAGCGGAAACCTCGCGTGGTCTGTCGCCGCGACAGCCCTCGTGCTCTTTATGACGCCGGGTGTGGCGTTCTTCTACGGCGGGCTGGTCAAGGCGAAGAGCGTCGTGAGCATGATGATGCTCAGCTTCGGCGCGATGGGCTTGGTCGGTGTGCTGTGGATCCTCTACGGGTTCAACATGTCGGCCATCACCGACGGTCCGACGTGGCTCGCCGGCAACCCGTTCGCCGACTTCGGACTCGCGAACGCGTCGAGTGACACGCTCGTCGGCGCGACCTACGGCGCGACGTTCGCGATCATCACGGTCGCGCTCATCTCCGGCGCGATCGCCGACCGCGCCAAGTTCGGCTCGTGGATGATCTTCGCCGGAATCTGGGCGACCGTCGTCTACTTCCCGGTTGCGGCCTGGGTCTGGGGCGGTGGCTGGATCATGAAGCTCGGCGAGAGCTTCGGCTGGGATGTCACGGTCATCGACTACGCCGGTGGCACCGCGGTGCACATCAACGCCGGTGCCGCAGCGCTCGCGCTGGCGCTCGTCCTCGGCAAGCGCGTCGGCTTCCAGAAGGGCATCCACAAGCCGCACAACGTGCCGCTGGTGATGCTGGGTGCGGCCATCCTCTGGTTCGGCTGGTTCGGCTTCAACGCCGGCGCCGAGGGCACGTTCGGCCTGCTCGGCACCGAGGACTCCTCGGTCGGTCTCATCATCATCAACACGCTCGGCGCGACCGCCGCGGCCATCCTCGGCTGGGTCATCGTGGAGAAGCTCAAGGACGGCAAGTCGACGTCGGTCGGCGCCGCATCCGGTGCCGTCGCGGGTCTCGTGGCGATCACCCCGTCCTGCGCGAACCTGGCCCCGGGCTGGGCGCTGCTGCTGGGCCTCATCGCCGGTGCCGTCTGTGCCCTGGCGATCGAGCTGAAGTGGAAGCTCGGCTACGACGACTCGCTCGACGTCGTCGGCGTGCACCTCGTCGGCGGCCTCATCGGGACGCTGTACCTGGGCTTCTTCGCCACCGGCACCGGCCTGTTCGTCGGCGGCGGCTTCGAGCAGCTCGTCGTGCAGTTCGTCGCCGCGGTGGCCGTCCTCATCTTCTCCTTCGTCGTCGCCTATGTACTGGGCCTCGCGATCGAGAAGACGATCGGATTCCGCGTCAAGAACGAGGACGAGATCGCCGGCATCGACACCGTCGTCCACGGTGAAGAGGGATACGCGCTGGCCGACTGACACCTGCCACACAGCAAGCCACTACGGCACAGGGGCGCCGGATCACACGATCCGGCGCCCCTCGGCCGTTCTCGCTATGGTGTCGGCATGGCGACGCGCAACACCGACGGCGGCTCCCTCACCCGGTTTCTCCGGGGGATCGTGACACTGTTCACCGCACCGGGGCGCCAGGCCCCGCAGCGCACGCCGGAGCGGCCCGCACGCGCGCAGACGGCGCAGGCGACGGCATCCGTCCGCGACATCGCTCCCGGGAGTTCCGGCGACACGGCGACGATCGAGATCGATCCGCCCGACCGTCGCGGACTGCGCATCACCTATGCCCCCGACCGCGACGGCGAGCCCGACGCCGGGGAAGTCGTCTGGACGTGGGTGCCGTACGCCGAGCGCGATGGCCGCGGCAAGGATCGGCCGGTGCTCGTCATCGGGCGCCAGACCGAAGACCGCGTGTTCGCGGTGAAGCTGACCAGCATCGCCCACGACGGCGATCGCGACTTCCTGCCGATCGGTTCCGGCGCGTGGGATTCGAAGGGGCGCCCGTCGTGGGTCGACATCGATCAGCTGTACAGCGTCCACACCGCCGGCATGCGCCGCGAAGCGGCGGCACTGGACCTGGAGCGGTTCGCGGTCGTCGCCCGCGCGCTGCAGCTGCGCTACGGGTGGACCGTCGGCGGGTGAGGGAGGAGATGTGGTGGGCGATACCAGACTCGAACTGATGACCTCTTCCGTGTGAAGGAAGCGCGCTACCAACTGCGCCAATCGCCCGTGATCCGCAAGGGATCGAGTCACGATGCTACCGGATGCGGGGCGCTGTCACGAATCGTCCCCGCGTGACACGCGCGGGCTCCGCCCGGTTTTGCAGTTGGCGATTCGTGGACTAAAGTCGATCAAGCGCCCGGGGCAACCAGGGAGCACGCGGATGTAGCGCAGTTGGTAGCGCATCACCTTGCCAAGGTGAGGGTCGCGAGTTCGAGTCTCGTCATCCGCTCGAGTGCAGGGATCGTGTCACAGCGATCACGGCACGTGGGGTCAAACCACACGGTTAATCCACACGGTGGCGTGGCCGAGCGGCTAGGCACCGGCCTGCAAAGCCGTTTACACGGGTTCGAATCCCGTCGCCACCTCGCACACAACTGAATACGCCTGTACAGGCGCGATTGGCGCAGCGGTAGCGCGCTTCCCTGACACGGAAGAGGTCACTGGTTCGATCCCAGTATCGCGCACCACCGAAAACCCCCGGGCCCCGGGGGTTTTTGCTTTTCCGGAAGGGATGACGGAGGCTGCGTGCCCCAGACGTGCCCATCCTGAGCGCTAACCTCGACGCATGGCCCAACTCGTGCTCACCGTCGTCGGCGACGACCGCGCCGGTCTCGTGAACGCCCTCGCGCAGAAGGTCTCGGAGGCCGGCGCCAACTGGGAGCAGAGCGAGCTCGCGGAGCTGGCCGGCGCGTTCGCGGGCATCGTGCTCGTCCGGGTGGACGATGCGCGCGTCGACGAGCTCGTGGCGTCGCTGCAGTCTCTGGAGGGGATGCTGAAGGTCGCGGTCCACACCGGCACTTCGGCCGCCGCGCCCGCGCCCCGCACCCTCCACATCACCGTGCTCGGCAACGACCGTCCCGGCATCGTCCGCGACGTGACGGCGACGATCGCCGCCCACGCCCTGTCTATCGACACGTTCCGCAGCCGCACGCTCGATGCCCCGATGGCCGGCGGCATCCTCTTCGAGGCCACCGTCGAGGTGAGCATCCCCGAGGGGGCGGATGCCGCGGTGATCCGTCGTGCCCTGGAAGACCTCGCGGGCGAGATCCAGGTCGACCTCAGCGTCGAGTGAGCGTGCGCGCCGGCACCCGTCGCCGGCGTCAGCGCCACGCGAGGGGGATCACGGCCAGCGCGACCACCAGGGGAGCGGCCACCAGTCCCCACAGCACGTAGCGGCGCCACGGCACGTCGACGCCCACGGCGCGCAGCCGCTCGTGCCACAGCAGGGTCGCCAGCGACGCCCACGGGGTGATCAGGGGGCCGGCGCCCACCCCGATGAGCAGCGCGGCGAGCCGGACCGGCGAATCGGCGACGCTCTCGAGGGCGAGGTAGGCGGGCAGGTTGTTGACGGCGTTCGCGCCCAGCATCCCGGCGCCGGCGAGCTGCCAGAGCGACAGCAGATCGTCGCCGGAGCCGGTGGCGGCGGCGAGAACCTGCGCCGACCCCCACGCCTCCAGCGCGCCAACCGCGAGGAACAGCCCCGACGCGAACACGACGAGCTGCCACGGCACGAGCCGCAGGTGCAGCGCACCGGGCGAGCGCCAGGCGAACAGGACCGTGAGCGCTGCCGCCGCGGCCAGGGCCGGCAGCCACGGCGGCACGCCGCTGACGAGCAGCGGCAGCAGCACCACCAGCACCACGGCGGAGCCCCGTAGGAGCACCACGTCGGCCACCCGCGGCGGCGCACCGATCGTGAACCTGCCGGCCAGGGCAGGGCGGTGCCACACCCACAGCAGCAGCACCGTGACGGCGACGGCCACCAGCGCCGACGGCCCCAGCAGCGCGAGGAACGCGATCGGCGACCCGCCCGCGTCGAGCCGATGCGCCGCCAGCAGGTTGGTGAGGTTCGACACCGGGAGGAAGAGGGAGGCCGTGTTCGCCAGCCACACCGTCGTGAACGCGAACGGCAGCGGCGGAAGTCCGTTCGCGCGCGCCACCGCGACGACGACGGGGGTCAGCAGCACCGCCGTCGTGTCGAGGGAGAGGAACGCCGTCACGACGACGGCGAACCCGACGGTCAGCAGCCACAGCGCGGCGATGCGGCCCCGCGACCAGCGCGCCAGACGCGCGGCCACGACGTCGAAGACCCCGGCTGTCGCGCACAGCTCCGCCACGATCGTGACGGCGACGACGAACAGCAGGATGGGCCAGACGCGCTCGGCGATCGCTCCGGCCTCGCCGGCCGGCAGCACGCCGGACGCGACGGCGGCGCCGCCCGCCAGGAGCAGTACGACTCCGACGAGGGCGAGCTTCACGGCATCCATCATGACGCTCACGAGAGAGGTCCGGGCGAGAGATAGCCTGGGAGGAGCATTGATCGAAGAAGGATCCCCGTGACTGACGTGACCTACCCCGCCGACGGCTTCGCGCTGTTCCCCGACCGCTCCGTGATCGCCCTGCGCGTGAACGGCGACCTGAAAGACCTCGCGACCGTCGTCACGGCCGAGGATGCGGTCGAGCCGATCACCGTCGACAGCGCCGACGGCCTGGCGATTCTCCGCCACTCCACGGCGCACGTCCTCGCGCAGGCGGTGCAGCGCATCCGCCCGCAGGCGAACCTCGGCATCGGCCCGCCCATCACCGACGGCTTCTACTACGACTTCGGCGTCGACGAGCCCTTCACCCCCGAGGACCTCAAGGCCATCAAGAAGGAGATGGAGCGCATCGTCCGCGAGAACCAGCGGTTCGTGCGCCGGGTGGTCACCGAGGACGAGGCACGTGCCGAGATGGCGAACGAGCCGTTCAAGCTCGAGCTCATCGACCTCGCGGGCGGCCCCGGCTCGGGCGCGAACGCCGCCGAGGGCGCATCGGCCGAGATCGGCGCGGGCGAGCTGACCATCTACGACAACGTCACCCGCGACGGCGAGACCGCCTGGCGCGACCTCTGCCGCGGCCCGCACGTACCGGGCACGCGCCTGGTCGGCAATGGCTGGGACCTCACCCGCATCGCGGGCGCCTACTGGCGCGGCAGCGAGAAGAACCCGCAGCTGCAGCGCATCTACGGCACCGCGTGGCCCACGAAGGACGAGCTGCGGGCCTACCAGCAGCGCCTCGAGGAGGCCGCCAAGCGCGACCACCGCAAGCTCGGCAAGGAGCTCGACCTCTTCAGCTTCCCCGATGAGATCGGCTCGGGGCTGTCGGTCTGGCATCCCAAGGGAGGCATCGTGCGCGGCGAGATGGAACAGCACGCGCGCCGCCGGCACATCGCGGCCGGCTACACCTACGTGTACACCCCGCACATCTCGAAGGAGGACCTGTTCCTCACCTCGAATCACCTCGTGACCTACCGCGACGGCATGTTCCCGCCGATCGTGATGGACGAGGAGCGGGATGCCGAGGGCAACATCACCAAGGCGGGCCAGGACTACTACCTGAAGCCCATGAACTGCCCGATGCACATCCTCATCTACAAGGAGCGTGCGCGCAGCTACCGCGACCTGCCGATGCGGCTCGCCGAGAACGGCACCGTCTACCGCAACGAGCTGTCCGGCGCCCTCCACGGCCTCACCCGCGTCCGCGGCTTCACGCAGGACGACTCGCACCTGTTCGTCACCGAGGATCAGCTCGAGACCGAGGCGACGCGCGTGTTGGAGTTCGTCATCTCGATGCTGCGCGACTTCGGCCTCGACGACTTCGAGCTCGAGCTGTCGATGCGCGACGACGAGAAGAGCAAGTGGATCGGCTCCGACGAGTTCTGGGAGTACTCCACGAACGCGCTGCGCAACGTCGCCGTCGCCTCAGGTCTGAAGCTCACCGAAGTGCCGGGCGAGGCGGCGTTCTACGGCCCGAAGATCGACCTCAAGACCCGCGACGCGATCGGCCGCACGTGGCAGCTGTCGACGGTGCAGGTCGATCCGAACCTGCCGGAGCGCTTCGACCTGGAGTACATGGGCCCTGACGGCGAGAAGCACCGGCCCATCATGATCCACCGGGCCCTGTTCGGCTCGATCGAGCGCTTCTTCGCGATCCTGCTCGAGCACTACGCGGGCGCCTTCCCGGTGTGGCTCGCGCCGCAGCAGGTCGTGGGCATCCCTGTCGCCGACGAGTTCGCGCCCTACCTCGACGACGTCATCGCACGCCTGCGCGAGCGGGGCGTGCGCGCCGAGGTCGACCACTCCGCCGACCGCATGCCGAAGAAGATCCGCACCCACACGACGCAGAAGGTGCCGCTGCAGCTCATCGCGGGGGAGCAGGACCGGTCGCAGGGCACGGTCTCGTTCCGCTTCCGCGACGGATCGCAGACGAACGGCATCCCCGTCGACGAGGCGATCGAGAAGATCGTCGGCGCGATCGCCTCCCACGCCCTCGTCAACACCGCGGAGGATCTCGCGTGACGGGAGCCGGGCGATGAACGAGGGCGAGCTCGTCGACGCTGCGACGCTGCCGGGGGTGCCGGACGAGTTCCAGCGCCTGTGGACACCGCATCGGATGGCGTACATCAACGCCGGCGCGGACGTGAACCGCGGATCGGGGTGCCCGTTCTGCGCGGCGCCGCAGATGACGGATGCCGAGGGGCTCATCGTCCACCGCGGCCAGACCGCCTACGTGCTGCTGAACCTGTTCCCGTACAACTCGGGCCACATGCTGGTGTGCCCCTACCGTCATATCCCGACGTACGACCAGGCCACCGCCGAGGAGGTCGCCGAGATCGGAGCGGTGACGCAGACCGCGATGCGCGTGCTGCGTCAGGTCTCGCGCTGCGACGGGTTCAACATCGGGATGAACCAGGGCGCGGTCGCCGGCGCCGGCGTCGACGAGCATCTGCACCAGCACATCGTGCCGCGGTGGGCGACCGACGCGAACTTCTTCCCGATCATCGCCAAGACCAAGGCCCTGCCGCAGCTTCTCGGCGAGGTGCGCGAGGCCGTGGCATCCGCCTGGCCCGCCTGACGCGCCCGGTGGTGACTCTCTCGCGGGGAGGGGGCGGTGACGCGGGCGTCAGCGCACGCGGGTGACCGCGAACTGCAGGCGGGGATGGGCGTAGAACTCCTGCGCCTCGACGAGCTGCAGCTCGCGCTGACCGGACTCGTGCGTCAGTTGCAGCAGGTCCCACACGCTGGAGACGGTCTTCGCGAGGGCGGATGCCGCGTCCCCGCTCGCGCGATAGTGCGCCGTGAACAGGGCAGCCGTGACATCACCTGACCCGTTCGCCTTCATCGGGATGTGCGGCGTCTGCACGATCCACGCGCCCTCGCCGGTAACGGCGAGCATCTCGATCGTCCCCTCCGGGCGGTCGGGACGCTCGACCGAGGTCACGAGCACGACATCCGGCCCCATCGCGCGCGCCGCGTCGGCGGAGGCGAGGGTCGACGCCAGATCGCTCGGCTCGGTCTCGGTGAGAAAACCCAGCTCGAACTGGTTGGGCGTGATGATGTCGGCGGCGGGCACCACGCGCTCGCGCAGCAGGATCGGGATCGCGGGTGCGACGAAGCATCCGCTCTTCGCGTTGCCCATCACGGGGTCGCACGAGTACACCGCCGCGGGATTCGCGGCCTTCACGCGCGCGCCGGCGTCGAGGATCACGTCGCCGATGCCCTCCGAGCCCTGGTATCCGCTCAGCACGACGTCGATCTCGCTGAAGACGCCCCGCTCCTCGATCCCGGTGATGACGTCGCGCACGTCGTCGGGGGAGATGAGCGGCCCGCGCCAGGCGCCGTACCCGGTGTGGTTGGAGAAGTTCACCGTGTACACCGGCAGCACCTCGACGCCGATCCGCTGCAGCGGGAAGACGGCGGCGGAGTTGCCGACATGGCCGTAGGCGACGGCGGACTGGATGGACAGGATCTTCACGGATCAACCCGCTTTCTTCAGGTCCGCCGCCTCGATGGCGGCGGCGAGGTCGGATGCCAGGCGCCGGGCGTCGGCATCCGAGAGGTCATGGACGGTCAGGCGCAGCCGGCGGGCGGCGTCGGTGTCGGCGAGGATGAACTCGTCGCCGGGTCGGGCGAGCCAGCCGCGCCGCATCAGCTGCTCGCAGACGGCGCGGGCCTCGACCGGGAGCGCCACCCACACGTTGAGGCCGTCACCTGCGACGGCCTCGATGCCGTGCGCGGCGAGAAGCGTCGCGAAGGCGTCGTTGCGCCGCGCATAGTGCGCCGCGGCGCGACGGATGCCGGTGCGCACCGTCTCGTCGACGAGCAGCGCGTGCGTGAGCCGCTGCAGCAGGTGGCTGACCCAGGTCGTGCCGGGGCTCAGCCGCAGCGCGAGCCGCTCGGCGGTGTCGGGATCGGAGGCGGTGATGGCCAGGCACATGTCCGGCCCCAGGAACTTCGACACCGACCGCACGAGCGCGAACCGGCGGTGGCCGGGACCGATGAGCGACTGGTACGGCTGCGTCGACAGCAGCGAGTAGTGGTCGTCTTCGATGACGAGGACATAGGGATGGTCCGCCAGCACCTCGCGCAGCTCCGCGGCGCGGCGCGGCGTCAGGCTCGCCCCCGTCGGGTTCTGCGCCCGCGGGGTGCAGACGATCGCCCGGACGCCGGCGGCGAGGGCGGCGCGCAGTCCCGCGACGGTCATCCCCTCGGCATCCACCGGCACGGCCACCGGCCGGTAGCCGCCGAGGCGCACCGTGTTGAGGCTGGACAGGAAGCAGGGGTCTTCCAGGGCGACCGGGTCGTCGCGGGTGAGGGTCTGCGACAGCAGCCGGTCGATCGCGTCCGATGCGCCGCTGGTGACTGTCAGCCGGAACGCCAGCGCCGGGTCGAGGGCCTCGCCGAGCCATGTCGTCGCCCACGCGTCGAGGTCGCGGTCGATGACCGGTTCGCCGTAGAGCACGGGGCGGCCGACCACCGCTGCCAGAGCACGCGAGGGATCGGGGATGAGGTCGGGGTCGGGGTTGCCGGTGCCGATGTCGCGCAGCACGCTGCCCTGGGCGAACCCCTCCTGCGGGGCCGGCGCCACGCCGGCGACGACGGTCCCGCCGCGTCCGCGGCTGGTCACGAGGCCGGCCTGGGCGAGCTGACGGTAGGCGGCGACGACGGTGTTGCGGTTGACGCCGAGCCGCTCGGCGAGCGCGCGCACCGGGGGGAGCACGGCGCCGGTGTCGAGGTCGCCGCGCTCGATGCGGCGCCGGATGCTGGCGGCGATCTCGTTCGCCGACCCGCCGCCGATCGCGTCGGAGGTCTCGTCGGGGATGTCGCCGTGCACGACGTTCAGCATACGTGCTCGGCCATGCTAGCTTTTGGCCTAGGTCAATTCGGCATCCTCCGAAGGAGCACTCGTGTCCACTGCCGCCACCGGAACCTCGCGCGTCAAGCGCGGCCTCGCCGAGATGCTGAAGGGCGGCGTCATCATGGACGTCGTCACCCCCGACCAGGCGAAGATCGCCGAGGATGCCGGCGCGGTCGCCGTCATGGCGCTCGAGCGCGTGCCCGCCGACATCCGCGCGCAGGGCGGGGTGTCGCGGATGAGCGACCTCGACATGATCGACGGCATCATCGAAGCCGTCTCGATCCCGGTCATGGCGAAGGCGCGCATCGGCCACTTCGTCGAGGCGCAGGTGCTGCAGGAGCTCGGCGTGGACTACATCGATGAGTCCGAGGTGCTCTCGCCCGCCGACTACGTCAACCACATCGACAAGTGGGACTTCACCGTTCCGTTCGTCTGCGGGGCGACGAACCTCGGCGAGGCGCTGCGGCGCATCACGGAGGGCGCGGCCATGATCCGCTCCAAGGGCGAGGCCGGCACCGGCGACGTCTCGGAGGCGATGAAGCACATCCGCAAGATCCGCGGCGAGATCGCCGCACTCGGCGCGCTGTCGAAGGACGAGCTCTACGTCGCGGCGAAGGAGCTGCAGGCGCCCTATGACCTCGTCGCCGAGATCGCCGAGACAGGCGCACTGCCCGTCGTCCTGTTCGTCGCCGGGGGAGTGGCGACCCCGGCGGATGCGGCCATGATGATGCAGCTGGGCGCCGACGGCGTGTTCGTGGGCTCCGGCATCTTCAAGAGCGGCAACCCCGCCGCCCGCGCCGCCGCGATCGTGAAGGCCACGACGTTCTTCGACGACCCGAAGGTCATCGCCGACGTCTCGCGCGGCCTCGGCGAAGCCATGGTCGGCATCAACGTCACCGACCTCCCGGCGCCGCACCGCCTCGCCGAGCGCGGGTGGTGATCGCGCGGATGCCGCGGGTCGGCGTCCTCGCACTGCAGGGCGACGTCCGCGAGCACGCGCGCGTGCTGGCGGACCTCGGCGCCGAGGTCGCGCTCGTGCGGCGACCCGCGGAGCTGTCGTCCGTCGACGGGCTCGTCATCCCCGGCGGCGAGTCGAGTGTGATCGACAAGCTCGCGCGCGCCTTCGGCATGCAGCAGCCGATCCGCGCCGCGATCGCCGCGGGTCTGCCGGTCTACGGCACCTGCGCGGGCATGATCCTCCTCGCCGACCGCATCACCGACGGGATCGACGGGCAGGAGACATTCGGCGGCCTCGACATCACGGTGCAGCGCAACGCCTTCGGCAGCCAGGCCGACTCCTTCGAGACGGAGCTCACCGTCGAGGGGTTCGCGCTCCCCACCCACGCGACCTTCATCCGCGCCCCACGCGTCGTCGAGGTCGGCCCCGCCGCCCGTGCGATCGCGACGCTCGACGACGGCACGGTCGTCGCCGTCCGCCAGGGCGGTCTCCTCGCCACCGCCTTCCACCCCGAGGTCAGCGGCGAGACCCGCTTCCACGCACTCTTCCTGGACACCATCGGCGCCGCCTGATGTCGGCCGGGCGCGGTAGCGTTCGGGCATGACGACATGGGTGGCGCTTCTGCGCGGAGTCAACGTCGGCGGCGTGACGGTGCGCAGCGCCGACCTCGCGGCGCTGTTCCGCGAGCTCGGCTTCGCCGACGTGAAGACGTTCGTCGCGAGCGGCAATGTGCGATTCGAGGCGGATGCCGCAGCATCCGATCGTGACCGTCTGAAGGCGACGATCGAGAAGGCGCTGGGAGATCGGTTCGGCTACGAGGCCTGGATCGTGCTGGTCACCCACGACGAACTGCGCGCGGCGATCGAGGGCTTCCCGTTCGACGCGGACGACCCCACCCGCCAGCCGTACGTGGTGTTCTGCAGCGACCGTTCCGTGCGCGAGGCCCTCACGGACGCCGCCGAAGACCTCGACGCCGCGGACGACCCTGTGCAGCCGGGTTTCGGCGTCGTGTACTGGTGCCCGCCGAAGGGACGCACGGTGGACACTCGGTTCGCCAGAATCTTGGCCCGACCGGCCTACAAGGCCACCACGACCACCCGCAACCTGCGCACCCTCGAGAAGATCGCGGCCGAGGGACCGTAAACTGGAGGCTATGTCCGGACACTCCAAATGGGCCACGACCAAGCACAAGAAGGCCGTCATCGACGCGCGCCGTGCCAAGTCGTGGGCGAAGCTCATCAAGAACATCGAAGTCGCCGCGAAGCTCGGAGGCCCGGACCTCCAGGGCAACCCGACCCTGTTCGACGCCGTCCTGAAGGCGAAGAAGACCTCGGTCCCCAAAGACAACATCGACCGCGCCATCAAGCGCGGCGCCGGCATCGGCGGCGAGTCGGTCGAGTACCTCAACATCATGTACGAGGGCTATGCGCCCGGCGGCGTCGCCCTCATGATCGAGTGTCTGACGGACAACAAGAACCGCGCCGCCGCTGAGGTGCGCACCGCCCTCAGCCGCAACGGCGGCACGCTCGCCGACCCCGGGTCGGTCGCCTACAACTTCACCCGCAAGGGCGTCATCGTCGTCTCCGATGAGGGCACGACCGAGGACGACGTGATGATGGCCGCCATCGAGGCCGGCGCCGAGGAGATCGAGCCGCACGCGCAAGGGTTCGAGGTCATCACCGAGGCCTCAGACCTCGTCGCGGTGCGCTCCGCCCTGCAGGAGGCCGGCATCGAGTACGAGTCGGCCGACGTCGAGTTCGTGCCGAACCTCAAGGTCGAGATCGACGCTGAGACGGCCCGCAAGATCTTCCGGCTCATCGACGCCCTCGAGGACAGCGACGACGTGCAGAACGTCTTCAGCAACTTCGATCTGTCCGCCGAGGTGCAGGCCGAGCTCGAAGAAGACGAGTAACCCGCGATTCGAGAGCGGATGCCGCCGATCCACGCCGTAGCGTGGGGGAGTGGCATCCGCTCTTCGCGTCCTCGGCATCGATCCCGGCCTCACCCGCTGCGGCGTCGGTGTCGTCGACGTCGCCCGCGACCGCTCCGCGACACTCGTGCACGTCGGCGTCGTCCGTTCGGCGACCGACCTGCCGATCGAGCAGCGGCTGGCGGCGATCGCCGCCGGCATCCGCGCGGTGCTCCACGCGCACAGCCCCGATGTCGTGGCGGTGGAGCGCGTGTTCGCGCAGCAGAACCGCAACACCGTGATGGGAACGGCGCAGGCCAGCGGCATCGCCCTGCTGCTCGCCGCGGAGCACGGGCTCCCCGCCGCCACCCACACCCCCTCCGAGGTCAAGGCCGCGATCACCGGCTACGGGGCCGCCGACAAGCTGCAGGTGCAGTCCATGGTGGCGCGCGTGCTGCGTCTGGATGCGCTGCCGCAGCCCGCCGACGCCGCCGACGCGCTCGCCCTCGCCCTCTGTCACGCGTGGCGGCGCGGCCCCGCGGCGCCCGACGCCGCGGCGTCCCTCACACCAGCGCAGCGCGCGTGGGCGGATGCCGAGCGGGCGGCCACGCGGCGATGACCGTGCCCGGGAGCCCAGGCGGCGGCGCGTGTCGCTCGAACAAAACTGCGAACCCGCCTCGTAGGCTGATCGCATGATCTCCTCGCTGCGCGGGCGCGTCCTGCATGTCGATGCCGAGTCGGCGATCATCGAGGTCGGCGGCGTCGGCTTCTCCGTCGCCGTCACCGCCCAGGTCTCGCGCGCCCTGCACATCGGCGACGAGACCCAGCTGCACACGACGCTCATCGTCCGCGACGACGCCCTGTCGCTCTACGGCTTCGCCGAGCGGGAGGAGCTCGGCGTGTTCACGCAGTTGCTGAGCGTCTCCGGCGTCGGCCCCAAATCGGCGCTCGGCGTGCTCTCGGCGCTCACCGTGGCGCAGATCGCCGAAGCGGTCGCCGCCGAGGACGACGCCCCCTTCCGCCGCGTGTCGGGCATCGGCCCGAAGACGGCCAAGCTCATCGTGGTGCAGCTGGCCGGCAAGCTCCACGTCGCGGTCGGGGTGGCCG
>JAEYAG010000158.1 GCA_023451265.1 Actinomycetes bacterium
TCGACCTGCTGCCCGCCGCGCAGGGCGCGGGCTGGGGGCGACGGCTGATGCAGACGTTCCTCGACGCGCTGCGCGAGGCCGGGGTGCCGGGCGTGCACCTCGGGGTGTCGACGGCGAATCCCGGTGCGATCGCGTTCTACCGGCGGCTGGGCTTCACCCCGCTCGAGGAGGCGCCCGACACCGTCGTGTTCGGGATGCTGCTCTGACCCTTGTTCCGGGCGCCGACGCCAGGCGCGGCGGGCGCCGCGCCGGGGCGCGACAATGGAGGGGTGACCTCTGACGACCCGACGCTGCGCGCGCGGGTGCGCGCCGAGGCAGCGCATGTCGCGCGGAGCCTGACGACCTTCGGCCCCTCGCGCGGACGGCGCTGGCCGCTGGCGCTGCAGGCCGGGCTCGCGATGGCCGTGCCGATCGTGGTGCTCGCGGCATCCGGACATGCGTCGATCGCACTGCTGGCCGCCACCGGCGCCTTCACGGTCATCTACGGCGGATGGCTGCGCCCCCGCGAGCGCGCCCGATTCGCGCCCCTGGTGGCGCTCGCCCTGACGGCGTGCGCGGCGGCGGGGACCCTCGCCGCTGCGGGCGGAACCTTCGCGGTACTCGTCGGCGTCTTGGTGGTCACGATCCTCTCCGCGGCGGTCGCCGGATGGATCTCGCTCGGCCCGCCCGGGCCGGTGTTCTTCGTGCTCGTGTTCGGACTGTCGGCGCAGGTGACGAGCGTGCACGCGGGCGGGCAGCGCGCTGTCGACCCGTGGCTGTACCTCGCGCTCGTCGCGGCGTCGTCGGTGTTCGCGTGTGTTCTCGTCGTGGCGCCGCTCGCGCTGCCGCGCTACCGGCGCGAGCCGGTGCGTCCCCTGCGTGCGCTGTTCCCGCGCCGCTGGGGAGCGGTCGCCCGCACCTTGACCGTGCGCGCCGCGATCGTCGCGGTCGTCGGGGTCGGCGCGGCCGTGGTCGTCGACCCCGAGCGCTCGTACTGGATCGTCTGCGCGGGCCTTGCCGTCGTCGGCCTGCCGGTCGGGCGGCGGGATGCCGCGGTGCGCGGCATCCATCGCACCGTCGGCACCGTCGTGGGCGCGGCCGCCTATCTCGCGCTCGCGTTCCTGCCGCTGCCGGTGTGGGCGCTGGGGCTCGTCCTCGGCGGACTGCAGTTCGCGATCGAGTTGGTCGTCGTGCGCCACTACGCACTCGCACTCGTGTTCATCACGCCGCTCGTGCTGCTGATCATCGGTGCCGCGACGGGCGACAGCGCGTCGCTCCCACTCGCGCTCGAGCGCGTCGTAGACACTCTCGTCGGGGCCGCCGTCGGCACCGTCGCCGCGCTCGCCGTGCGCCTGCGCGCAGACTGACCCGCGGCATCCTCCTCCTCCACCTCGCCGATCGGGCCCGTTGTCGCCGAGCGGGCCCATTGCTGCCCGCCGATAAGCGGCGCACTCGGCGACAACAGGTGCGCTCGACGACGCGCGCCGCGTCAACACCGGGCAAACCATACCGAGTATGCATATACTCGGTAACGCAATACCCGGTATGTATCCACGACCAAGGGAGCGGCGGATGTCGGTACGACAGAGCCTTCTGGCCATCCTCGATCAGGGGCCCTGCTACGGCTACCAGCTGCGCGCGGAGTTCGATCGCCGCACCGGCTCGACCTGGCCGCTCAACGTCGGCCAGATCTACAACACGCTCGACCGCCTCGAGCGCGACGGCCTCGTCGAGAAGGGCGACGTCGACGAGCAGGGGCACGTGTACTGGCAGATCACGGATGCCGGGTCGGCCGAGGTCCAGCAGTGGTGGGCCGCGCCGGTCGAGCGGTCGGGTGGAACCCGCGACGAGCTCGCGATCAAGCTCGCGGTCGCTGCGACCCTGCCCGGTGTCGATGTCGCCGCCGTCATCCAAACCCAGCGCGCGGCGTCGCTGCGCCAATTGCAGGAGCTCAACCGTGCGAAGTACGCCGGCGCCGGCGTCGACTCTCCCGAAGAGCTCGCGTGGTCGCTCGTCGTGGACTCGATGATCTTCGCGGCGGAGGCCGAGGTGCGCTGGCTCGATCACACCGAGCAGCGCCTCGCGCTGCACCCGCAGCACGCGATGGCGCTCGAGTTGTCGACCGAGAAGCCCAAGCGCGGGCGCCCCGCCCTTCGACAGGCTCAGGGACCGGCCGAGGTCGTGGGGTCGGCGACGTGAGCGCGTCCTGCAGCTGATCGGTGACCGGTGTCGCGGCGGGGATCCTGCCGGTGTGGGCGCGCCGCACCGCCATCAGGTGAGAGCGGCGGCCGCTCATGGAGGGCCGGCGCGCGACCCCATGCGTGTCCAACTCCTTCGATCCGTCGCGGCCACTGCGCGCGAGGCCCGGAAACGCGCGATCCGATGCCGGAGCTCGCGCAACATCGAAGGAGTTGTGCACGGCTGCCACCACGCAGCGGCGCCGCGTTGCGCGCGAGTAGCGTAAGGCCATGACCGCTCCCTCTCCGCTGATCTCCGTCGCCGAGCTCGCCCAGCTGCGCCTGTCGGACCGCCCGCCGGTCGTGCTCGACGTGCGGTGGCGCCTCGACGAGCCCGACGGCCTGCCGGCGTTCCGCGAGAGCCACCTGCCCGATGCGGTCTACGTGAGCCTCGACGACGAGCTCGCGCGCCACGGCGATCCGGGCGACGGGCGGCATCCGCTGCCTGACCCCGACGCGTTCCAGGCGTCGGCCCGCCGGTGGGGCATCGACGACGGCGATACCGTCGTGGTCTACGACGACTGGCAGGGGTTCGGATCGGCCCGTGCGTGGTGGATGCTGACGGATGCCGGGGTCGACGCCCGCGTGCTCGACGGCGGCCTCGCCGCCTGGCGCAGCGCCGGACTGCCGCTGTCGACCGGTGACCCGCACACCCCCGAGCCGGGCGATGTGACGATGCATCCGGGACACCTGCGGCAGCTGGGCATCGACGAGGCCGCCGCGCTCGCGCAGTCGGGCGTGCTGCTCGACGTGCGCGCGCCCGAGCGCTACCGCGGCGACACCGAGCCCATCGACCCGCGCGCGGGACACATCCCCGGCGCGCGGAACGCGCCGACGGCGCTCAACACCGACAGTGATGGCCGGTTTCTGCACGACTATGCGCTGCGCGAGCGGTTCGAAGCCGTCGGCGTCGACAGCGACACGGAGGTCGGGGTCTACTGCGGGTCGGGTGTCTCGGCCGCGCACGCCGCGCTCGCCCTCACGCTGGCCGGGTACGAACCCGCCCTGTACGTCGGCTCGTGGAGCCAGTGGTCGAACCACCCCGACCGCCCCGTCGCCACCGGCGCCCAACCCTGATCTGCCGCGGCCGAACCGGCATCCGCCCCACCTGCCCCGGCATCCGCACCCTCGACGAACCGGCATCCGCGCCTCTTAGTGGTCTCCGCGGCGCGCGCGTGTTATCGTAAACACGATTCGCCCCCGAACGAGGAAGTTCACCGATGACGACGCAGACCCTCGACACGATCCCTGTCCACGACCCGTTCATCCTGGCGCACGAGCCCTCGCAGACGTACTACATGTACACGGCTGCCGATCAGGACCGCGGCATGGCCGACGGGTACGGCGTGAGCGCGTACACGAGCACCGATCTGCGCAACTGGTCCGGTCCGCACCGGGTGTTCGACGTGCCGGAGGATTCCTGGGCCGAGCCGAAGCGCGCACCGTGGGCGCCAGAGGTGCACGAGTACAACGGCCGGTTCTACCTGTTCACGACGCTGCACCAGCCGGCATCCGCCTATCCGCTGCCCAGCGACGGCGGCGGCACCGAGATCCTGGTGCGCCAGCGCGGCGACTTCACATATGACTTCACGCCGCGCCGCCGCAGCTGCGTCACCGCGGTCGCCGATTCGCCGCTCGGCCCGTTCCGGCTGCTCGATTCACAGGCATCCATCACCCCTGAGGACTTCCTCGCGATCGACGGCACCCTCCACATCGACGACGACGGTCAGCCCTGGATGGTCTACGCGCACGAGTGGGTGCAGACGATCGACGGCACGTTCGAGGCGATCCGCCTGAGCGATGACCTCAGCCGGTCGGTCGGCGAGCCGGTGCACCTGTTCCGCGCGTCGGAGGGGTCGTGGCTGCGCGACCTCGTTCCCAGCTCGCGCTCTCTCGCGCCGTACGTGACCGACGGATGCCAGTTGTATCGCCTCGCCAGCGGCGCCCTCACCATGCTCTGGGCGTCGTACACGAAAGGCCCCGACGGCAGCGACTACATCGAGACGTCGGCGACGTCGCCGAGCGGGAGCCTGTTCGGCCCGTGGGTGCAGAACGAGATCCTCATCGGCGGCAACGCCGGGCACGGCATGATCTTCGACGGCTTCGACGGGGTGCGCTACCTCGTCTTCCACCGCGGCATGAACACGCCCGTCGTCCGGGCCGAGATCGTCGAAGTGGCGGATGCCGGGGACCAGTTCCGCGTCGTCCGGGACCGCCCCGACCTCTATCGCGCCTGACCCGGGGTGCGCCGCGCCGGCGCGTGCCCCCGGCGCGCTCGCACCGGTTCAGGTGGCGCAAGCCGCGGGAATCCCCGCCCTATTCCCGCAGTACGCGCCACCTGAGCGCCGGAATCCGCGGCGGGTCAGTCGGCCGGCAGCCACACCCGCATCGTGGACGGGCCGCGGTTCGCCCAGTCGTGGTACGCCACGAGGGGAACACTGACAGATGCCGCAGCCGCGTTGACTGGCGCCGCCACCGCGTCGACCGGCGCCCCCACCGCGTCGCGGGATGCCGAGGCGTGCGCCTCCGGGCCGGGGGAGGCTGCATAGGGCCAGCCCGTCGGCAGCGCCCCGACCTCGCGCACCGGCACCCACACCCTGCCGTCGCGCTCCACGGGGGAACCGGCGAGGGCGAGCTCGCCGACGTCCGAGGCGGGCGCCCCGTCGAGGTCGACCGACTCGAGAGCGAGCACCTCCGGCCCGCGCTCGATCGCGACGCAGCCGCGCACGGCGTCGATACGCGGGTCCGGCCGCGTCACCCGCGGCGCCATCGGCAGCACCAGCTCGACGGTGTCGCCGTCGTGGAACGCGCGCCGCACCGAGACCACTCCCGGTGACACCTCGGCGGCGTCGCCGTCGGGCCCGCGCAGCGTCGCGCCCTGCGCCCAGGAGGGCACGCGCAGCGACAGCGTCCACGCGGCATCCGCATCGCCGACGACCCGCACGCGGATCCGGCCCGACGCCGGGTAGTCGGTCTCCACGCGCAGGGCCACGGCGCGCCCGTCGTCGAGGGTGGTCGAGATGTCCGCCGGGGCGTACTGATGCAGCTGGATGCCGTCGGTGTCGGCCGTCGCGAGGTACGCCGACAGGCTCGCGAAGGTGCGCGCCACGTTGGTCGGGCAGCACGACACGTCGAACCACGGGGCGCGGAGCGACGCCGACGCCCGCGGCGACGTGGCCTCGGGGTCGGCGGGCTGGCGGGCGACCCGCTGGTGCAGGGTGTTGGCGTAATAGAACGCACGGCCGTCGTGGCTCGGCGAGGTGGCGACCACGTTGTACAGCGTCCGCTCGATCAGGTCGGCATACGCCGCGCCGCCGTCGGCCAGCAGCAGGCGCCACGCGAACATGACCGAGCCGATGCCGGCGCAGGTCTCCGAGTAGGCGCGGTCCGGCGGCAGCTCGAAGTCGTCGCCGAACGCCTCGTCCTGGTGATGCGAGCCCTGACCGCCGGTGAGGTAGGTCCGCGTCGCGATGGTGCGCTGCCACTGGCGGCGCAGCGCGGCCAGGAGGTCGTCGTCACCGGCATCCACCGCCACATCGACCGCTCCGGCGGACAGGTAGTTCGCGCGCACCGCGTGACCGCGGAGCACGTCGGCATCCCGCACCGGGACGTCGTCCTGAAAGTAGGGGCGGCCCCACTCGATGTCGCGCAGACTCTGTCGCCCGCGGCGCTCGACGAACGTCCGGGCCATCTGCGTGTAGCGCTGCTCCCCGGTGACGCGGCCGAGCTCGGCCAGTCCGACCTCGATCTCGGCGTGGCCGCACACCGACTCGATGCCCCCGTCGGCGAACACGTCGCAGACGAGGTCGGCGGCGCGCGTCGCGACGGCGAGCAGCCCGTCGTCCGCGCCCGGCCGGGTGCGCTCGCGCGCGACCGCGGCCTGGAAGAGGTGCCCGAGGCAGTACAGCTCGTGGCCCCACTCGAGGTCCGACCAGCGCGGTTCCTGTCCCGGGCGACCGAAGTTCGTGTTGAGGTAGCCGTCGGCGTCCTGTGCCGCGGCGATGCGCACGGTGATGCGCCGCAGGCGCGCGTCGGCGTCGGCATCGCCGGAGCGCCCGATCTCCCAGGCCAGCGCCTCGAGGTACTTGTACACCTCCGAATCGGCGAATTCCCGGCCTCGACGGCCCGTCGGGAGCGTGCCGGCGGCCGCCAGATCGAAGTTCGGCAGCCATCCCTCCGTCTCGAGCTTGCCCTCGATGTGCGCGAGCGTCGCGGACGCGTTCGTGGCCTGACGCTCGCCCCAGAAACCGCCGGTGATGCGCACCTCGTCGATGCCGAGCGGGCGCAGGATGCCGCGGGCAGGCACGACGGGAGACGCGATGGAGTGGGTGGTCATGGTGCTTATCCCTTGAAGGCGCCGGACATGAAGCCGCGGACGTAGTGACGCTGGAGGACGAGGAACAGGACGATGCACGGCAGCGCGAGGACGACGACGCCCGCCTCGGTGGCGCCGTAGTCGATGACGCCCTGCACCTGCACGCGGAGGTTCGACACCGCCAGTGGCAGGGTCATCCGGTTGGTGTCGGTGATGAGGATGAGCGGTGCCATGAAGTCGTTCCACGCCGCGAGGAAGGCGAACAGTCCGACGGTGACCAGCCCCGGCTTGACGGCGGGCAGCAGCACGCGCCACAGCGCACCCCAGCTGGAGGATCCGTCGACCATCGCCGCCTCGTCGAGCTCACGCGGGATCGACTCGAACGAGATGCGCATCATGAACATCGAGAACGGCAGCTGGAACATCGTCAGCACGATCGCGACGCCCACGAGCGAGTTGCTCAGCCCGACGGCGTTCAGGATGACGTACAGCGGGATCAGCAGTGTCGCGTACGGGACCATGAGGATCGCCAGGGTCGTCAGGAACAGGACGTTCTTGCCCGGGAAACGGAACCGGGCGAACGCGTAGCCGCCGAGCAGCGAGACGAACAGCGTGAGCGCGACGGTCAGCAGGGAGACGAACAGCGAGTTGCCGAGGTACACCCAGATGCCGGCCTGGTAGTGGGCGAGGGCGATGTAGTTGCCGAACCCCCAGCCCTCGGGCTGACTAGTGCCGGCACGCCCCTGCACCGACGAGACGGCGGTCCAGATGAGGGGGTACAGGAAGAGGATCGCGAGCGCCGTCGTGAACAGCCAGTACGGCATGCCCAGAGCGATGCGGGTGGCGGCCGAGCGGCCGTGCCGGGGTGCGGGCTCGTCGACGCGGATGAGGTCGGTGGCCGAGGCGGTCTGCAGGGTCATGGACTCAGCTCTCGTCGGGGCGGCGGAACGCGCGCAGCTGGAAGACATTGATGACGATGAGCGCCGCCAGCACGATCACCGACAGTGCGCCCGCGACGCCGAGGTCGTTCTGACCCTGGAAAGCGACGCTGTAGATGAGCTGCACGATCGTCATGGTGCTGTTGTCCGGGCCGCCCTTGGTGAGGATGTAGAACTGCTCGAACGCCAGCAGCGAGCCGGTCACGCACATCACCGTCGTGAGAGCGAAGGTGGGGCGGAGCAGGGGGACGGTGACGTCCCGGAAGGTCTGCCAGCGCGACGCGCCGTCGATGCGCGCCGCCTCGTATACCTCGTCGGGAATGCCCTGCAGTCCGACCAGCATCAGGAGCATATAGAAGCCGGCATACCGCCACACGATGAGGAACACCGTCGACCAGAGCGCGCCGTCGGGTGTGCCGAGGAACGTGAAGCCCCACGCCTGCATCAGATCCGCGAAGGGGCCGGCATACGGCGAGTAGAGGACGTAGAAGAGGAGGGATGCCGAGGCGAGTCCGAGCGCGCTCGGCACCAGGAACGAGGTCCGCAGGATCGACTTCCAGCGTGTGGATTCCTGTACCAGGAGCGCCAGGCCGAGGCCGAGGCCGATCAGGAGGATCGTCGTGACGACGGTGTACTTCAGCGTGAACCAGATCGAGTCCCAGAACAGGCGATGCAGGACCGCCTTCTCGTAGTTCTCCGGCAGGTTCCAGCCCTGGTTGCCGCTCAGCAGCGGCCAGTCCGAGGCGGACATCTGGAAGACGAGGACGAGCGGGACGACGAACACGAACACGACGAACAGCAGCGTCGGGGCGGCGTACGCCCAGCCCTGCAGAGCCTCGCGCCGACTGCGGCGGCTGCGCGGCGTGCGCCGGGCACGCGCCGCCGGGGCGGGCTGCGCCGGCCGGGCCGGGGGAGCAGCGACGGACATGGTGGCCTTTCGGTCGGTCGTGGGGAAGGGGACGGATGCCG
>JAEYAG010000182.1 GCA_023451265.1 Actinomycetes bacterium
CCGGCCGACCGCGCACCGGCGCCGACGCGGTGGCTGTGGGCGTACGCCGCCTCCGCCGTCGGCCTCGCGCTGCTGCCGCTCGTCGCCTTCGCAGCCGGGGCGCTCGTCGTCGCCCGCGGCATCGCCGGCGCCGATTCGCTCGCCGAGGCCTTCGCGGGGGCGTTGGCGTGGCTCGTCCCGGGAGTGCTCGTCGCCGGCGTCGTGTTCGCGGCCGCCGTCGTCGTGGCCGTGCGGCTGCTGTCGCTCGGGCTGCACGAGGGCACCTACGCGGTGCGCAGCCGGATCGGCTGGCAGGCGTGGACGATCGAGCGCCTCCTCGACTCGGCCCGCACGATCCTCTTCCCGCTGTACTCGAGCCTGTTCACGCCCGTGTGGCTGCGGATGCTGGGTGCGCGCGTCGGCCGCGACGTCGAGGCCTCGACGGTGCTGCTCTTGCCGTCGCTCACCCGCATCGAAGACGGCGCCTTCCTCGCCGACGACACGATGGTCGCCTCCTACGAGCTGCACGGCGGATGGATGCGGCTGGGTGCCGTCCGCATCGGCAAGCGGGCGTTCCTCGGCAACTCCGGCATGGCCGCGCCCGGGCACCGCGTCCCGCGCGACGGGCTCGTCGCGGTGCTGTCGTCGGCGCCCGCGAAGGCCAAGCCCGGGTCGTCGTGGCTCGGGTCGCCCGCGGTGCGCCTGCGGCGGCTGTCGGCCGAGGGTGACGAGTCGCGCACCTACCGACCGCCGGCACGCCTGAAGCTCGCCCGCACGCTGTGGGAGCTGTGCCGCATCGTCCCCGTCGTCGTGACCTGTGCGATCGGGCTGCTGGTTCTTTTCGCGCTCGCCGCGCTCATCGAGGCGGTGGGCCTCGGGTGGGCGATCCTGCTGTCGGGTGTCGTGCTGCTCGTCGCGGGAGCGGTGGCGGCGGGCGTGTCGACGGCGGCGAAGTGGCTGATCGTGGGCCCGATCCGCGCGGGGGAGCACCCGCTGTGGTCGAGCTTCGTGTGGCGCACCGAGGTGTCCGACACGTTCACCGAGATGGTCGCCGCGCCCTGGTTCGCCCGCGCCGCCGCCGGAACGCCCGCGCTCGCCGTCTGGCTGCGATCGCTCGGCGCCCGGATCGGCCGCGGCGTCTGGTGCGACAGCTACTGGTTACCCGAGCCCGATCTCGTGACCCTCGGCGACGGATCGACGGTCAACCGGGGCTGCGTCGTGCAGACGCACCTGTTCCATGATCGAATCATGAGCATGGACACCGTCGAACTCGAGACCGGGGCGACCCTCGGCCCCCACAGTGTCATCCTCCCGGCTGCCGCGATCGGCGCGCATGCGACGGTGGGACCGGCATCCCTCGTCATGCGCGGCGAATCGGTGCCCGTCGGCTCCCGGTGGAGCGGCAACCCCATCGGCCCGTGGCGGGCCGTGAAGGTGCGCTCCTACCAGTCGACATCGTGAGCGGGCACGACCCGTACGCACCCGAGAGCGGCGACGGCTCGTTCGACGTCGAGTCGTACGACCTGACGCTGGACTACCGGGTGCGCACCAATCGGCTGTCGGGCGTCGCCGTCGTCGACGCCGTCGCGGCGGTGCCGATCTCGACGGTCGGTCTCGACCTCGTCGGGCTGCGCGCAACGCGCGTGCGCGTCGACGGCGACCGCCGCACGACCTTCACGGCCGGGCCGCGCAAGCTGCGCGTGAAGCTGCCGCGCCGGATGGCCGCGGGGGAGCGGTTCTCGATCGAAGTGGTCTACGCCGGCGCCCCGGCGCCGCGGCGCTCGCGGTGGGGCACGATCGGCTGGGAGGAACTCGAAGACGGCGCCCTCGTCGCGGCGCAGCCGACGGGCGCGCCGACGTGGTTCCCCTGCAACGACCGGCCCGATGCCCGTGCACGCATGCGCATCGCCGTGACGACGGATGCCGGGTACCTCCCGGTCCCGACAGGTCGCCCGCTCTCCCGCACGACCTCCGGCGGACGGGTGACGGTGACCGCGGCATCCGACGTTCCCGTCGCGACGTACCTCGCGGCGGTGCACGTCGGCGCGTACGAAGAGCGGCGCCGCGCGGGCCCGGCGGACGGGGTGGGCGTGCGGGTGGTCTCCCCGCCGCCGCTGCGGGCGGCGGTGGACCGGGCGTTCGCCGACGTGCCGCGCATGCTCGCGCTGTTCGCGGACGCGTTCGGGCCGTATCCGCAGGAGGACTGCGTCCTCGTCGTCACGCCGGACGAGCTGGAGATCCCGCTGGAGGCGCAGGGGATGGCGGTGTTCGGGGCCAATCACCTCGTGCCGCAGGAGCAGCGCCTCATCGCCCACGAGCTGGCGCATCAGTGGTTCGGTAACAGTGTGGGCATCGGGCGGTGGCGCGACATCTGGCTCAACGAGGGCTTCGCGTGCTTCGCCGAGTGGCTGTGGTTCGAGGCGTCCGGCACCGCGACCGTGGCGCAGAAGGCCGCGAAGCACCACGCGCGGCTTCGCGCGCTGCCGCAGGACCTGCTGCTCGCCGACCCCGGCCCTGACCTCATGTTCGACGACCGGGTCTACAAGCGGGGCGCGCTCACCCTGTACGCGCTGCGGTGCGAGATCGGGGACGACGCCTTCGGGCGGCTGCTCACGCAGTGGGCGAGCCGCTATCGCCATGCCCTCGCCACGAGCGACGACTTCCGCGCGCTGGCATCCCAGGTCGCCGGCCGCGACCTGGACGCGCTCTTCGCGGCGTGGCTGGACGAGCCGGCGCTCCCCGCGCTGCCCGCCCCGCACACCGGGCGCTCCCCGCGCGGGTGAGTGGCGGGCGCGATTCTTCATCCGGCGCACACCGCGGATATCAGGGGCGATAGTCGCCGTTTGCGCCGGGTGAGCGGGCGGCACGTCAGCGAGCCACCCCGCCCGCGCCCGCCACCGCGCCCCCGCCCGCCACGGCGATCGCGACGAGGACGCCGGGCGGCCCGTCGACGTCGCGTCCCGCGTAGGCCGTCGTCTCCGGCGGCACCTGCGCGCGCCACCCGGTGGCGGTCTCCTCGATCACGACGGCGTCGGGGTCGCCGCGCAGGCCGCGGCCGTCCGCCTTCAGCACCGCCTCGGCACGCACCCAGCGCAGCAGCCCGCCCGGCGCGCCGCCGGCGAGATC
>JAEYAG010000179.1 GCA_023451265.1 Actinomycetes bacterium
GGCGGGGCCTTCCGGGCCCGCGGGTGCCGGGGCTTCGGGGCCCGCCGGGTCGGCGGGTGCCGCGTCGGCGGGGTCCTTGGCGGCCTGCGCGAGCAGTTCGTCCAGGGCCTCGTCGAACGCGTCGCGCGCGGGCTCCTCGCCGCGGGCGCGGGCCTGGAGCCGAGCGATGAGCGCCTGCGGGTCGTCGATGTCCTCCGCCGCCGGCATGAGGTCGGGGTAGTCCCACAGGCTGTCGCGCGCCTCGATGCCCACGGCATCGGTCACCGCGCGCCACATGGCCGCGGCCTCGCGCAGGCGCCGCGGGCGCAGCTCGAGTCCGACGAGCGAGGCCATCGCCTGCTCAGCAGGGCCGCCGACCGCGCGCCGCCGCCGCACCGCTTCGGCGATCTTCGCCGACGCGGGCAGGCGCCCGGTCGCGTCGCTGGTCACGACGTCGACCCAGCCTTCGACCGTGGCGAGGAGGTTCTCCAGGCGGGTCAGGGCGGCATCCTGCGCGGGCGTGCGCTGCGGCAGCAGGGCGCCGGACTCTATCGCGGCCTTCAGTTCCTCGGGGGAGGACGGGTCGAAGCGCGACGCGAGCTCCTCGAGAGCGCCCGTGTCGACGTGGATGCCGCGGGCGAACTCCGTCACTTGCGAGATGACGTGCAGGCGCAGCCAACGGGCGTGACGGAACAGGCGTGCGTGGGCGAGCTCGCGGGTGCCGAGGTACAGCGCGAGCTGGTCGTCGGTCACGTCGAGGTCGCGAGAGAAGTCGGCGAAGTTCTGCGGCAGGATCGCCGCGACACCGTCGGGCATGACCGGAATGCCGACGTCGCCGCCGGAGACCACCTCGAGTGACAGCCGCCCGATGACGCCGCCGAGCTGCGCCGCGAACAGCGAGCCGCCGACGCGCCGCATGAAGGTTCCGGCGCCGGCGACCAGCTGACGCATCTCCTCCGGCGTCTGCTCGTCGAGGGCAGAGGTGAGCGCCCCGGCGATGGAGTCGGCGACCGGCTCGGCGAGCTCCTGCCACACCGGCAGCGTCTGCTCCACCCACTGGCCGCGGGTCATCGCCTGCGGCGCGGCGGCGAGGTCGGAGATCGTGGTGGCCTCGCTCAGCCAGAGGGTCGCGAGCGAGAACGCCTGGTCGAAGTCGTGCTTGGCGCCGGTGGTGATGCCGAGCCCGTCCTTGTTGGCCAGGTGCAGCGCCTGGGTCTTCGCGGCGCTCCAGTCGATCCCGTCGCCCGCGCCGGCGCCGCTGGTGAAGGCGTGCTGCAGCTGGGCCATGATCTGCTGCAGCATCGCCGGGTCCACGCCCATGCGGGACAGTCCCTCCAACTGAGCGGGGTCGAAGCCCGCCGCGCCGCCGCCGAGCAGATTGCGCAGCAGCTCCTGGAACTCGTCGTCTCCGGAACGGTCGGGGCCGTCGTCATCGGTCATGTCAGGCGCCTTTCAGCGGGCGGTTCTCGTCCCGTCCTACGCTAGTCGCAGCACTTCCCCGCACGGCCGCCGAGGCCCGCCACGGAGGATGTCGCGTGTACGCCGATCGCGAACGATCGGCCGGAAAGGTCTGACGTGGCATTGTTCGACGAGAACACGACGATCGTGCCCGCGCGTCGCGCGCCCATGAGTCGGACGACGCTCATCGGCGTCTGGTCGCTCGCGGTCGCGCTCGTGGCGCTGCTGGCGCTCACGCTCATCCCGACGTCGTTCGTCATCCAGCGCCCCGGCCCGGTGTTCAACACCCTCGGCACCTCCACCGACGCCGCCGGCGACGAGGTGCCGCTGATCTCGGTGTCCGGCGCCGAGACGTTCCCCACGTCCGGCTCGCTCGACCTGCTGACGGTGCAGGTCGTCGGCAACCGCGACCGGACGCCGTCGTGGTTCGAGCTGGCCCTGGCGTGGTTCGATCCGTCGAAGGCGGTCATCCCGATCGATCAGGTGTTCCCGCAGGGGCAGAGCACCGAGGACCGCAACCAGGAGAGCGCCGTCATGATGGTCGACTCCCAGAAGGAGGCGACGGCGGCGGCGCTGACCGAACTGGGCTACGACGTCAAGCCGATGGTCCGCGTCTACTCGCTGACCGACGACTCCGCCGCGCAGGGCGTCCTGGAGCCCGATGACGTGATCCGCGCCGCCGACGGGCAGGCCATCACCGAGACCGATGAGCTGCGGGCGATCATCAACGATGCCGACGGGGCGCCGGTCGAGCTCACGATCGATCGCGACGGTCAGACGCTCACCGAGAGCGTCACCCCGAAGCAGGCCACCGTCGACGGCGCGACGACGTGGCTCATCGGCATCACGACGCTCCACGACTACGACTTCCCGATCGATGTCACCATCCAGCTCGACAACGTCGGCGGACCAAGCGCGGGCATGATGTTCGCGCTCGGCATCATCGACACCCTGAGCGACGGCGACCTCAACGGGGGTGAGCAGGTCGCCGGAACCGGCACGATCGACTCCTCGGGAACGGTCGGGCCGATCGGCGGCATCCGGCAGAAGATGTACGGCGCGAAGGATGCCGGTGCCACGTGGTTCCTCGCCCCCCAGGACAACTGCGACGAGGTCGTCGGCCACATCCCCGCCGGGCTGCGCGTGTTCTCGGTCGCCACCCTCGACGACGCGCTCGATGCGCTCGCGGCCATCCGCGGCGACGACGACCCGGACGCGCTGCCCACCTGCGAGTAGCCACAGCATCCGCCCAGAGTCGGCCCGCCTAGGATGGAGGGGTGACCACGACCTCAGCGCCGAACCAGGCCACGCCCAATCCCCTCCGCCGCGCGATCGCGATCACCCTCGCCGTCATCGCCGCCATCGTGGTGGGCTTCTTCGTCTTCGCGAGCCTCTACGCCGACTGGCTGTGGTTCGACCAGCTGGGCTTCTCGAGCGTGCTGTGGACGCAGTGGACCGCTCGCGTGGTGATGTTCGTCATCGGCTTCCTCGCGATGGCCGTCCCGGTGTTCGTGGCGATCCAGCTCGCTTACCGGCTGCGTCCGGTCTACGCGCGGCTGACGTCGCAGCTCGACCACTACCAGGAGGTCGTCGAGCCGCTCCGTCGCCTGGCCATGTGGGGCATCCCGGTCTTCTTCGGGTTCTTCGCCGGCTTCGCCGCATCGGCGCAGTGGGAGACCGTGTGGCTGTGGGCCAACCGCGTGAACACGGGCGTGTCGGACCCCCAGTTCCAGATGGACACCGGCTTCTACCTGTTCTCGCTGCCGTTCTTCACGACGGTGCTCGGCTTCGCGTCGGCGGTGCTCCTGGTCTGCCTCATCGTGACGGCGCTGGTGGCCTACCTGTACGGCTCGGTGCGCGTCGGACAGCGCGAGCTGCGCATCTCCAAGGCCGCCCGCATCCAGCTCGCGGTACTCGCGGGACTGTACCTGCTCGTGCAGGCGGTGAGCCTGTGGGTCGACCGCTACAAGACCCTCACCTCGCAGGGCGACCGGATCACCGGCGCCAGCTACGTCGATGACCACGCCATCATCCCGGGCCTGACGATCCTCGCGATCGCAGCCGTGATCGTCGCGGCGCTCTTCTTCGTCACCGCGATCGTCGGCCGCTGGCGCTTCCCGCTGATCGGTACGGGCCTGCTCATCATCTCCTCGCTGATCGTCACCGTCGCCTACCCGTGGGTGCTGTTCAACGTCTCGGTGCGCCCCAACCAGGAGACGCTGGAGAGCCCCTACTACCAGCGCAACATCGACGCCACGAAGGCCGCGTACGGCATCAACGGCCTGGAGAAGAACGACTTCCAGGCGGTCACCGACGTCGAGCCGGGGCAGCTGCGGGCGGATGCCGAGACCACGGCATCCATTCGCATCATGGACCCCGCGATCATCTCGCCGACCGTGCGGCAGCTCGAGCAGTACCGGGCGTACTACAAGTTCACCGACCCGCTCGACGTCGACCGCTACCAGATCGACGGGCAGAGCCAGGACACCGTCGTCTCGGTGCGCGAGCTGAACATGGACGAGCTCGGGCAGGCGGCGTCGTGGTACAACACGACCCTCGTCTACACGCACGGCTACGGCATGGTCGCCGCCAAGGGCAACGAGCGCACCGCCGACGGCAACCCCGTCTTCGTCGAGCGCGGCATCCCCACCACCGGCGCTCTGACGACGGGGGAGGAGTACGAGCCGCGGGTCTACTTCGGCGAGTCCTCGCCGACGTACTCGATCGTCGGCGCCCCTGAGGGCCGCGACTCGATCGAGCTGGACTACCCGCGCGGCACCGACGGCGGTGCGCGCACCACCAACACCTTCTCCGGCAACGGCGGGCCGAACATCGGCGACCCGTTCAACCGGCTGATCTACTCGCTGAAGTTCCAGTCCACCGACATCCTCTTCTCCGACGCGATCAACGAGGAGTCGCAGATCCTCTACGACCGGAGCCCCGTCGAGCGCGTGCAGAAGGTCGCGCCGTACCTCGAGCTCGACAACGACCCGTACCCGTCGGTCGTCGACGGCCGGATCGTGTGGATCATCGACGGCTACACGCTGAGCGCGGACTACCCGTACTCGCAGGTCGTGAGCCTGCGCGACGCGATCAGCGACACCACCAACACGACGCCGCGCGTCGCACTGGACGACGTCAACTACATCCGCAACTCCGTCAAGGCGACCGTGGATGCCTACGACGGCTCGGTGACGCTGTACGCGTGGGACGAGACCGACCCGCTGCTGCAGGCGTGGCAGAAGGTGTACCCGTCGACGCTCAAGCCGATCTCGGACATGAGCGGTGACCTCATGAGCCACGTGCGCTACCCGACCGACCTGTTCAAGGTGCAGCGCGCCATGCTCGGCACCTACCACGTCGACGACGCGCAGTCGTTCTACCAGCGCGACAACGCCTGGAAGACGCCGGACGACCCGACTCAGACGAACCCCGTGCTGCAGCCGCCGTACTACCTGACGATGCAGATGCCCGATCAGGATGCGCCCAGCTACTCGATGTTCACGACGTTCATCCCGGGCGGTGACGACACGCGCAACGTCCTCATGGGCTACCTCTCGGTGGACTCGGATGCCGGGGCCGAAGCCGGTACGAAGAACGAGAACTACGGCAAGCTCCGCATGCTCGAGATCAACGCCGAGACGCCCGTACCCGGCCCCGGTCAGGTGCAGAACACCTTCAACGCCGACCCGGCGGTCTCCGCGTTCATCAACATCCTCAAGCAGGGCCAGTCGCAGGTGCTCAACGGCAACCTGCTGACCCTGCCGGTCGGCGGTGGCCTGCTGTACGTGCAGCCGGTGTTCGTGCAGTCGTCGGGCTCGACGAAGCTGCCGACGCTGCAGAAGGTGCTGGTGGGCTTCGGTGACCAGATCGCGTTCGAAGACACCCTGCAGGACGCGCTCGACGTGCTCTTCGGCGGCGACTCCGGCGCGAACGCGGGGGACGGCGGCACCGACGTCACCCCGACGCCGGCCCCGACCGAGACCGGCGAGCCGGATGACGGCGGAACCACCGGCGGCGGCACCGGCACGGACGTCGCGTTCCAGGCGGCGCTGCAGGAGGCGCAGCAGGCGATGCTCGACCGCCAGGCGGCGCTGGCGGCGGGCGACTGGACGAAGTACGGCGAGGCCGACGCCCGGCTGACCGCCGCCGTCGAGCAGCTGCTGCAGCTGAGCGGCGACTGACCCGCAGGCGGCGCGCGCCGGCCCGCTCATCGAGCGGGCCGGTTCTCGCCGAGCGGGCCCGCTACGGCGGGCGGGAACGGGCGCACTCGACGGCAACGGGCGCACTCGGCGTGACGCCGCGGCGGCGTGTGCGGCGAGGGCGGTGCGGCGGGGTCAGGGGGCCAGGGCGTACCAGATGAGCAGCAGCGTCACCGCGAAGCCGGTGAACTGGTTGAGCCAGAGGAAGCGATCCCAGCCGCGGGTGGCGGTCGCGGCATCCGCGTCGGCGACGTTGCGATACGGCCACACGGTCGCGAGGTAGGGCA
>JAEYAG010000183.1 GCA_023451265.1 Actinomycetes bacterium
CTGCACGAGGCCGACATCGAGGTCATCCTCGACGTCGTCTACAACCACACCGCCGAACTGTACATCGGCGGTCCCCGATCCAGCTTCCGCGGCATCGACAACCGCGCCTACTACCGCCAGCACGACGACGGCGCCTACATCGACGTCACCGGATGCGGCAACTCGCTGAACACGGCGACGGATGCCGCGGCCCGCCTCGTGATCGACTCGCTGCGCTACTGGGCGCAGGAGGTACACATCGACGGTTTCCGGTTCGATCTCGCCGTGACGCTCGGGCGCGACGGCGCGCATGCCTTCTCTCCCGATCACCCGCTGCTGCGGGCGATCGTCGACGATCCGGCGTTGGCCGGCGTGAAGCTCATCGCCGAACCGTGGGACGTCGGGATCGGCGGATGGCAGACCGGCAACTTCGGCGAGGGCTGGTCGGAGTGGAACGACCGCTACCGCGATCGCGTGCGCAACTTCTGGCTGAGCGACATCGACTATGTGCGGCGCGCGGCGATCTCACCGGTCGGCATCGGCGGGTTCGCGACCCGCCTGGCCGGTTCGTCCAACACCTTCAGCGAATCGCGCGGCCCGCTGGCGAGCGTCAACTTCGTCACGGCACACGACGGCTTCACCCTGCGCGACCTGGTGTCGTACGACGTCAAGCACAACCTCGGCAACGGCGAGCAGAACCGTGACGGCGCCGACACGAACCGGTCGTTCAACCACGGCGCGGAGGGCTCCACCGACGATCCCCACATCCTCGCGACGCGCCGCAAGGCCATGCGCAACCTCCTCGGCACGCTGCTGCTGTCGGCCGGCGTGCCGATGATCACGGCGGGCGACGAGATCGGCCGGACCCAGCGCGGCAACAACAACGCGTACTGCCACGACTCCCCTCTCACCTGGCTGAACTGGCAGCTCGCTCCGTGGCAGGAGGATCTCCTCGCCCACGTCCGCCGCCTCGTCCGGCTGCGCCACGACAACCCGGCGCTGCGGCCGCACCGCTACGCCCATGCGGCCTACGAGGTGCCGAACTCCTCCGTCATCGACTGGTACGACGAGCACGGCGAGACGATGTCGATCGAACGCTGGACCAACCCCGCGCACCGGACGCTGCAGTACCTCGCGCAGTCCACGCCCGAGCAGGGCGAGCCCAACCGCATCCTGCTCATCGTCCACGGCACCGAGCGCCCCATCGAGGTGACCCTTCCGGAGATCGACGACGTCACCGGCTACGTCTCGCTGTGGTCGAGCGTTCCCGAGCGCCCCGACGAGGAAGAACGCGTCCTCGCACCGGGAGAGGTCGTCGCGCTGCCCGGCACGGCCATGCATCTGTTCCGGGTCACCTGAATCCGGGTAGGTTCGAGTCGTGGCATCGACGACGCGTTCCGTTCCCCCCGCATCCGCTCCCGACGGGGCGACGCCGACGCTGCGCAGCGCGGCACAGATCCCGCTCCGGCCCGCCGTCGCCCTCCCCGACGCGCCCGAGACCGGCGTCGGGCGCATCCCGCTGCTGCTGCCGCGTCCGTCGGTTCCCACCGGGCTGCACCGCCCCTCGGCGTTCGCCGGCGAAGCCGTCACCTTCGGCGTCACCGCCTTCCGCGAGGGCCACGATCTCATCGGCGTGCACCTGCGGCTGACCTCGCCCTCCGGCGTCGAGTCGCTGCACCGCGTGACGCCGCTCGGTGACGGCTTCGACCGGTGGGAGGTCGAGGTGGCACCGCTCGAGCAGGGTGTCTGGACATTCCGTTTCGAGGCGTTCGCCGACGACTACGCGACGTGGGAGCACGCGGCCGAGCTGAAGATCGCCGCGGGCGTCGACAGCGCGCTCATGCGCGAGATGGGCGCTCTGCTGCTGACCGGCGCCGCCACCGAGAAAGACCGTCCCGCGGCGCAGCGCCGGGCGCTCACCGGCGCGGCGGCCGCCCTGCGCGATGAGGCGACGACCGACGAGGCGGCTCTGATCGTGGTTCGCGACCCGGCGATCGCGGCCTTCTTCCGGGACCGTCCGATCGCGAGCCTCACCACGACCGGACGGCCGCACGAGCTCCTCGTCGAACGCGAGCGCGCCGGTGTCGGCGCCTGGTACGAGTTCTTCCCCCGCTCCGAAGGGGCCAAGCGCTTGAAGGACGGGACCATCAAGAGCGGCACGTTCCGCACCGCGACCAAGCGCCTGCCGGCTGTCGCGGCGATGGGGTTCGACGTGCTGTATCTGCCGCCCATCCACCCGATCGGCGAAGTGAACCGCAAGGGCCCGAACAACACCCTCACCGCGGGAGAGGGCGACCCCGGGTCGCCGTGGGCGATCGGCTCGGCCGCCGGCGGACACGACGCGGTGCATCCGGACCTCGGCAGTCTCGCCGACTTCCGTGCATTCGTGCGCGCTGCGAGGGCTGAGGGCCTGGAGATCGCCCTCGACCTCGCACTGCAAGCCGCCCCCGACCACCCGTGGGTGCGAGAGCACCCGGAGTGGTTCACGACCCTGCCGGACGGATCGATCGCGTACGCCGAGAACCCGCCCAAGAAGTACCAGGACATCTATCCGATCAATTTCGACAACGATCCGGCGGGCATCCGCGCCGAGGTCCTGCGGATCGTGCGCCACTGGATCGCGCAGGGGGTGAAGATCTTCCGCGTCGACAACCCGCACACCAAGCCCCTGCAGTTCTGGGAGTGGCTGATCGCCACGGTGAACGCCGAGCACCCCGACGTCGTCTTCCTCGCCGAGGCGTTCACCCGTCCCCGCCCGATGCAGGCGCTCGCGCAGGTCGGCTTCCAGCAGAGCTACTCGTACTTCACGTGGCGCAACACCAAGAGCGAGCTCGAGGAGTTCTTCCATTCGATCTCCCACGAGACCGCCGACTTCATGCGGCCGAACCTGTTCGTGAACACGCCGGACATCCTCACGGAGTACCTGCAGTACGGCGGTCGCCCCGCGTACAAGATCCGCGCCGCCCTCGCCGCCACCGCGGGCGCGTCCTACGGCGTCTACGCGGGGTACGAGCTCGTCGAGAACGTCGCCCGGCCCGGTTCCGAGGAGAACATCGACAACGAGAAGTACGAGTACAAGCTCCGTGATTGGGATGCCGCGACATCCGCCGGCACGACGCTGGCGCCGTATCTGACGCGTCTCAACGAGATCCGCCGCGCGCATCCGGCGCTGCAGCAGCTGCGGAACCTCACGATCCACTGGAGCGACGACGACGCGATCCTCGTCTACGTCAAGCATCTCCCCGCCGCTCTCAGCCCGACCGGGCAGGCCGACACGATCATCGTCGTCGCGAACGTCGACCCGCATTCCACCCGCCAGACGACCGTCCATATCGACAGTTCGGTCTTCGGCATCCCGCGCGGTCACGACTACGCCGTCGAAGACCTCATCACGGGTGCGCAGTGGACCTGGAACCAGGACAACTTCGTCCGCCTGGACGCGTTCGACGAACCCGTCCACGTTCTGCACGTCAAGGAGTCCCGATGAGCGCCGTTTCCGACGAGATCCTCGACACCGTCGCGACCGGCTCGTACCACGCGCCGCACGACGTGCTGGGACCCCATCGCCTGCCCGACGGCACCTGGGTGATCCGCACCCGCCGGCCCATGGCGCGGACGGTGACCGCTGAGCTGGACGACGGCACCGGTGTCACCCTCGCGCACGTGCGCAGCGGCGTCTGGGAGGGGACCACGCCCCACCAGCCCCGGGCGTACGAGATCGTCGCGACATACGACGGCGCACCGGACTTCCGGGCCGACGACCCCTACCGTCACCTGCCGTCGCTCGGCGAGATGGACCAGTACCTCATCGGGGAGGGACGTCACGAGGAGCTGTGGCGCGTCCTCGGCGCGCACGTGCGGCACTACGACGGCGTCAGCGGCGTGTCGTTCGCGGTGTGGGCGCCGCACGCGCGGGCGGTGCGGGTGACCGGTGATTTCAATTCGTGGGACGGTCAGGGGCACGCGCTGCGCAGTCTCGGCTCCAGCGGCGTGTGGGAGCTGTTCGTCCCCGGCCTCGGCGCCGGCACGACGTACAAGTACGAGATCCTCACGCGTCGTGGCGAGTGGATCCTCAAGGCCGACCCGATGGCCCAGTGGGCGGAGGTCCCGCCGGCGACCGGCTCGGTCGTCACCGAGAGCACGTACACGTGGGGGGATGCCGAGTGGCTCGCCCGCCGCGCCGCCGGTGACGTCCTGTCGCAGCCGATGTCGACGTACGAGCTGCACCTCGGCTCCTGGCGCCCGGGCCTCGGCTACCGCGACGCGGCCGACCCGCTCATCGACTACCTCACCGAGGTCGGCTACACGCACGTGGAGTTCCTGCCGCTGGCCGAGCACCCCTTCGGCGGCTCCTGGGGGTACCAGGTCTCCGGCTACTACGCGCCCACGAGTCGCTTCGGCACCCCGGATGACCTGCGCTACCTCATCGACCGGCTCCACCAGGCGGGCTTCGGGGTCATCATGGACTGGGTCCCGGGGCACTTCCCGAAAGACGCCTTCGCCCTCGCCCGCTTCGACGGCGAGGCCCTGTACGAGCACCCCGACCCCCGCCGGGGCGAGCACAAGGACTGGGGAACGCTGATCTTCGACTACGGCCGCAACGAGGTGCGCAACTTCCTCGTCGCGAACGCGCTGTACTGGCTCGAGGAGTTCCACGTCGACGGGCTGCGCGTCGATGCGGTGGCCTCGATGCTGTACCTGGACTATTCGCGCGAGGCCGGCGAGTGGGAGCCGAACATCTACGGCGGCCGCGAGAACCTCGAAGCCATCCGCTTCCTGCAGGAGGTCAACGCCACCGCGTACAAGCGCTACCCCGGAATCGCGATGATCGCCGAGGAGTCCACGAGCTATCCCGGAGTGACCGCGCCCACCAGCGCCGGCGGCCTCGGCTTCGGGCTCAAGTGGAACATGGGGTGGATGAACGACTCGCTGGAGTACATCAAGCGTGATCCGATGTACCGGTCGCATCACGAGGGAGAGCTGTCCTTCTCGTTCGTGTACGCGTTCAGCGAGCACTTCGTGCTGCCGATCAGCCACGACGAGGTCGTGCACGGCAAGGGGACGCTGTTCACCCGCATGCCCGGCGATCACTGGCAGAAGCTCGCGAACACCCGCGCGTTCCTCGCCTACATGTGGGGCCACCCCGGCAAGCAGCTACTGTTCATGGGCCAGGACTTCGGCCAGCTGTCGGAGTGGTCGGAGGGCCGGGGCCTGGACTGGTGGATGCTGGACCAGCCGCCGCACCGCCAGCTGCAGGGCTTCGTCGGCGCCCTCAACCGCGTCTACCGCGAGAATTCGCCGCTGTGGGCACGGGACAGCGACGGCTCCGCCTTCGCGCGCATCGGCGCGCCGACGTGGAATCCGAACGTGATCGCGATGGCGCGGTACGACCATCACGGCAACTGCGTCGTCGTGGTCGCGAACTTCTCCGGAGTGCCGATCCACGACTACGCGCTCGATCTGCCCGCCGGTGGCGAATGGACGGAGCTGCTGAACTCCGACGCCGCCGCGTACGGCGGGTCGGGTGTCGGCAACCTCGGCGCCGTCCAGGCGGACGACAGCGGTCGCGCGACCATGGTGCTGCCGCCGCTCGGCGTGCTCTGGCTCGGCCGGCGCGGCTGAGTCAGAACAGCAGGCTGGCCAGGCGCCCGCGCGCGCGGATCACCCGGGCGTCAGCGTCGCCGACGAGCCCGAACAGCTCCAGGAGCCGCTCCCGAACGGGCGCGCGCTCGTCGGCGGGCAGCTGCGCGAACAGGTCGAGCAGCCGAGCGAATGCGTCGTCCACGTGCCCGCCGGCGATGTCGAGATCCGCGACGGCGAACTGGGCGGCGACATCCCGCGGGGCGGATGCCGCGGCATCCCGCGCCTGCTGCAGATCCAGGCCCTGCACGCGCTGCAGCAGACGCACCTGGCCGAGCCCGGCGCGGGCCTGCTCGTCTCGCGGATCCTGTGCGAGGGCCTGCTCGTAGGCGGTGACGGCGCGCGCATAGTCGCCCGCCTCGATCGCGTCGAAGGCCTCCTGATGCAGCGGGGGCAATGCCGGCTCGGCGGGCTCCTCGGCATCCGACGACGCGTCCCCCACGGGGACGGTGCCGGTGACGCCGTGCTGGGCGGCCAGCTGCAGCAGCTGGCCGAACACTTCGCGCACCTGCTGCTCTGGCACGGCGCCGGTGAACAGCGGCACGGGCTGGCCCGCGACGAGCGCGACGACCATGGGGATGGACTGGGCGCGAAACCCCTGCGCGAGCTGCGGGTTCGCGTCGACGTCGACCTTGGCCAGCACGAGGCGACCGCCGAGCTCGACGACCACCTTCTCGAGGATCGGGCTCAGCCGCGTGCACGGGCCGCACCACTCCGCCCACAGGTCCACGACGACCGGCACGGTGCGCGAGAGCTCGAGCACCTGGCCGAACGACTCGTCGGTCGCGTCGAAGATCAGCGACGGTGCGCCGGCACGAGCCTCCGCACCGGCCGTCGGCGCGGGCGCGGCCGCACGGGAGCGGAGCGAGGACAGGTCGACGGCGCCGCGCATCACGGCGCCGGGCGTGGGATCGGTCACTACGGGGCCACCTTCGCGTCGAGGATTGCGGACGAGTACCCGAGCAGCTGGATGCGGTTGCTGGAGCTCTGCGAGGGCACGAAGAAGAAAAGCTGGTCGAGGTAGGTCGTCGTGAAGCCCGTGGACGACTGGGGGACGCCGGTGAGCGTCTGCACCAGCGGGTTGTTGTCCAGCTTGATCACGGCGTCGGTGTTCGTCGGCACCACCGTGTCGGTCTCGTTCACCGTAACGGCGACGATCGCGCCGGAGTCGAGCGTCGCGAGCGAGATCGGCTCCTCCGCGCCGGCGCTGGCGCTGAACGTGAGCGTGCCGGTCTGCGCGGCCGTCTGGTTGAACGCGTCCATGCGCTCGGTGCGGTTCTGCGCCACGAGGGTGCGGAACGGGTCGCTGGACGCGTCGAACAGGTCGGCGTAGGTGCTGGCATCGCCGTTGGTGATGATGTCGGCGTATGCCGCGGCGACCTCGTTGGGCGGCAGCGTGAGGAAGGGCGACTCCGGGTCGATCGCGACGGCGCCCACGTAGGTCGGTGCGAGGTTGAGGCTCGCATCGGCGACGAGCTCGGATTCGTTGGTCAGCTTGTAGGGCGACCACGGGTCGGCCTGCGTCAGGCTCATGATGACGTCGGCCGTCGTCGCGCCGGTCTCCACGACGGCGAAGAACGTGCGGGGCCACTGGTCGTACGCCTCGGGCAGCACGACACGCACCGGCGACGCGGGCACGGCAGCGGGCACCGGGGCGTCGGCGACGTCCTTGAGCTTGTACGAGGTCTCCCGGGTGGCGAGCGCCGGCCCCGTGAGACGGAGGGCGGCGGCGGCCGGGTCCTTCGCCTCATCGGCGGCCGTGACGTCCTCGGAGACACGCGCCAGGATCCGTTCGGCCTGCGCCTGCGTCACGACCGGACTCCCCTGGTCGTCGGGGACGACGACGGACGGCGACGGCGAGGCCGTCGGCGTCGATCCGAACTGCGGCCACGCGTCTGCGGAGCAGCCGGCGAACAGCAGCGCGCTGACGGCGACGGCGGGAACGACGATCATGCGACGGCGGCCCCGGGTCAGCTGACGGCGGCCGGGCGTGGCGCTGATGACACCCTTGTCGGCCTCTTCGACCGAGAGGTCGATCGGCTCGGTGACCGGCAGCGGCAGCCCCTTGCGCCGCGGCCCGCGGGAGCGGCGCGCGTGACGGACACCGAGGATGTACAGCACGATCCCGCCGAGCAGCAGGATGCTGCCACCGACGATCAGGGGACCTGCCCAGGGCGTGGTGGCTCCGGTCGGCCACGTCAGGCTGAGGCTGCTGGGGGCGGGCGCGACGCCGTCGGTGGCCACGAGCAGACTCATGTCCGCGGGAAGCTGCAGCGGCGTGATGAGCACGTCGTCCTGCTGGAACTCGTCGAGCCACAGGTCCGAGCCGATGGGGCTGATCGGCTCCGTGTCCGCCGCGGGCGGGTTCTTCGCCGCGACCGCCTCGGAGGCGATCTCGCCGTCGTCCTCCGTGATGTGGGTGTACTCCGACGGGGTCAGCCACGCCTCGAGGTCGGCGGTGCGGCCGTAGGCGGCGAAGATCGTGCCGTCCTCCTGCACGCGCAGGGTCTGCGACCCGTCGTGGCTGTTGAGCACGGCGCCGTCGATGAGGACGTACGGCGCGTCGCCGGCGACCGAGATCGCCTGGCTTTCCGTCTTCGGTCCTTGGAAGACGGTGCGCTGTGCGATACCGGCACCGATCATGAGGGCGGCGAGCACGAAGGCCGTCACAGCCCAGACGAAACGCACGAAACGACACCTCCCTGTGCTCCGCTCGGGGTCGCGGCGCACAACTTCGACGTTTCAGACTAGCGAAAAGCGGCTGAATGTCGCCCGGGAGGGCACGTCTTGACGGTGTCGGGTGGCTGCGTGCGTATTCTTGCAAGACGGCCCGCGCACAGACGGCGGGCCGTCGGCATCCTGACTGACGGATTCGGGGGAACCATGAAACTGCAGCACCCGTTCCGCACCGCGCTGATCGCGACGCTCGGTGTGGGCGTCGGCATCCTGCTCATCACGAGTGTGCAGACGCTGTCGACGATCCTGCTCTATGTGGGCACGGCCCTCTTCCTGGCGCTGGGCCTCGACCCGGCCGTGTCGTGGCTCGAGCGACGCGGGCTCCCCCGCTGGGCGGCGCTGCTCATCACGTTCGCCGCCGTGCTGGCGGTGTTCGCGGGCATCATCCTCATCGTGATCCCCGTGCTCGTGGGGCAGATCTCGCAGCTGGTCACGCAGATCCAGAAGCTCGTGCAGAGCGCGGTCGACGGCGAATGGAACCCCGTCGATGCCGTCTCGGACTGGTTGCACAGCGTCTTCCCCGCGCTCGACGTCGACAAGGTCTTCACCTCCATCTCGCAGTGGTACGAGTCGCTCGACCTCGGCCAGATCGGCGGCGCCGCGACCGGGGCGGTGCTCTCGATCGGCGCGGGCATCGTCTCCGGGTTCACCGGCGCGATCATCGTGCTCATCCTGACGATCTACTTCACGGCCTCCACGCCGAGCCTCAAGGCGTCGGTGTACCAGCTCGTCCCGGCGTCCAAGCGCGCCCGCTTCATCGACCTGTCCGAGCAGATCACGGCGTCGGTCGGCTACTACGTCATGGGGCAGGTCAGCCTGGGTGTCATCAACGGCATCCTGAGCGCGATCTTCCTCACGATCATCCAGGCGCCCTTCCCGGCCGTGCTCGCCGTCGTGGCGTTCTTCTTCTCGCTGATCCCGCTCGTGGGAACGCTGACCGGCTCGGCGATCATCATCCTCGTGTGCCTCATCCCGGGTCTCGGCTCGCCGTTGACGGCGCTCGTCGCGCTCATCTGGTACGCCGTGTACATGCAGGTGGAGGCCTACGTCCTCTCGCCGCGCATCATGAACCGCGCCGTGTCGGTGCCGGGCGCCGTCGTCGTGATCGCGGCGCTGGCCGGTGGGTCGCTCCTCGGCCTGCTGGGTGCGCTCATCGCGATCCCGGTCGCCGCGAGCATCCTCATCATCTACCGCCAGGTGATCATCCCGCGGCAGAACGAGTTGTGAGCCGCGCCATCCGGCGCGGGGCGATCAGTCCTCTGTCCACTCCGTCGGCAGCGGCAGCGCGTCGGGGTTGACCGCCGCGACGATCTCGGTGAGCACGCGCCGGGTCTGGTTCTCCCCCACCCACAGATGCTTGCCGCCCTCGACGGCGATGAGCGTCGCGTGGTCGATGGGGGCGAACCGGCGGCGCGCCTCGTCGGGCCGCAGGTAGTCATCGAGCTCGGGCACGAGCACGACGACGGCGCGCGGCTCGCCCGCCCACGCCGCCACCTCGGCATCCGTCGCCCGGTGCAGGGGCGGCGAGAGCAGGATGATGCCGTCCACCGGGTGGTCCCTGCCGTATTTCAGCGCGAGCTCCGTGCCGAAGGACCAGCCCACGAGCCAGGGATGCGGTAGCGCTCGCTCGCGCACGAACTCCATCGCCGCGGCGACGTCGAACGCCTCTGCGCGGCCGCCGTCGAAGGCGCCCTCGCTCGTGCCGCGGGCCGACGTCGTCCCCCGCGTGTTGAAGCGCAGCACGGCGAGGTCGGCGAGAGCGGGCAGCCGCCCCGCGGCCTTGCGCAGGATGTGCGAGTCCATGAATCCCCCGGCCGTCGGCAGGGGGTGCAGCGTCACGAGGGTCGCCACCGGAGGACGATCCACGGGGGTGGCGAGTTCGCCGACGAGGGTGAGGCCGTCGAGGGTGTGCAGCTCGATGTCCTCGCGGCGGGCGGGAAGCAGGACGGGGCCGCGGATCTCCATCAGCCGATCCTCCAGCACGCGGTGTGCCAGTGGCGGCGCGCGGCGAGATCGGCGGCGTCGCCCAGCACGCCGTCGGCGCGCCACACCACGAGGTGCGCGGTGCGCGGCGGGATGTCGCGGCCGCATCCGGGGCACGTGTAGGTCTTCTGCGCCTGCGTCTGACCGACGGGCTGCACCGTGTAGGACACGCCGCGACGCGTCTCGGTGCGCTTCCAGCCGCTCAGCAGCCGGTCGAACGAGTCGTCGGCGGGTGCCGGCTGGCGCCGGTTCGCGCGTGGCATGCGGTCAGTACCAGCCCTTGGCCTGCGAGTGACCCCAGGCGCCGCAAGGGGTCGCGTAGCGGCCCGAGATGTAGCCGAGACCCCAGGTGATCTGCGTGGCGGGGTTGGTCTCCCAATCCGCGCCGGCGGAGGCCATCTTGTTCCCGGGGAGCGCCTGGGGGATGCCGTAGGCACCGCTGCCGGCGTTGTACGCGCCGACGCGCCAACCCGACTCCTTGTTCCACAGCGCGACCAGGCACGCGAACTCGTCGTCGCCCCATCCGCGCTCGAGCACCATCGAATACGCGATCGCCTGGGCCGTGCCGGGGTCGGGAGCGACGAACGGCGGGGTCCAGGAGCGCGAACCGGATGCCGACGACGACCCGGTCGAGGTCGGTGTCGGCGTCGGGGTGGGCTTGGGAGTCACGTACACGGAGTACACGATGCCGTCGCGCCCGAGGCCGCTCGCCTGCTTCTGCTCCGTATCGGCCTCCGACGCCGCGAGGTACGCCTGAGCGTCGGCGATGGTGGAGGCGTACAGGGACACCGGGTCGAGCTCCGCGGCATGCGCATCCGTCCCCGTCGCCGTCAGCGGGCCGATGTAGGCCGCACCGAAGCCGAGCACCGCGAGCACCGCGAACACGCTCATGGCGCCGCGGCGGCGCGACCAGCGCGCGGGCTTCGGAGGGGACCCCGGTGCCGCCCGACGCACCGCAGCATCCGCCCGTCGCGTGCGGTCGGCTGTCGGGGTCAGCTCGGCATCGGAAGTCACAGTGTTCCGATTCTAGCCAGCCACCGGCGCGGTGTCATGCGACGCGTCAGACGACGGCGAGCATGACCTCGACGGTCGCGTCGAGCACGGCGTCCACCTGGGCCTCGTTGTACCCGCGCCGCTGCATGCGGAAGGCGACGGAGCGCACCTGATCGACCGTCACCGTCTCCCCCTCCTCCAGGAAGCGCGCGAGCTTGTCGGCGACGAGGTCCACCTCGTCGACGCGGTAGCCGAACCGCAGCAGTCCCACGCGGCGGAAGCGGCGCCCTTTGGGACGGGTGAGACGGTCGAGGATCTCCTGCGCCAGCTGGCGCGACTGGCCGACCCAGGCGCGGGCGCCGGCGCGCGAGAGCGCCTGCTCGCGCTCCCGCGCGGCGAAGGCATCCTCGATGCGGCCGAGCGCCGCATCCACGGCGGCGACCTGGTAGCCGCGCTTGACGAGGGGGAACGCGACCGTGCGCACCGTCGCGGAGTCGACGTCGGAGGACTCGGGCGCCTCGAACGCGGCGCGGGCGCGCGCGAGGAACGCGTCGACGTCCTCGGGGCGGTAGCCGCGCGTGCGTCCGGACGTGCGGGGGAAGGGACTGGCCGCCGCCGCGGGGGCGTCGGCGATCACCGTGTCGGTCATGAGCTCACCATCGGGAAGAACAGGAAGTACAGCGCCAGTGCGGCCGCCGCGGAGGGAAGGATCGAGTCGAGTCGGTCGAGCACACCGCCGTGACCGGGCAGCCAGGAGCTCATGTCCTTGATGCCGAGGTCGCGCTTGATCATCGACTCGCCGAGGTCGCCCACCGTCGCGCAGCCGAGGATCACGAGGCCGAAGACGATGCCGACCCAGATGGGGACATGGAGGACGAGCAGTCCGTACCCTCCGGCGATCGCCATCGTGGCGACGGCGCCACCGGCGAAGCCCTCCCAGGTCTTCTTGGGGCTGATGCGCGGCGCCATCGGGTGTTTGCCGAAGGCCAGCCCACTGGCGTAGGCGCCGGTGTCGGCGGCGACGGCGGCGACGATCATGCCGAGCAGCCAGTACTCCCCCTGCTCCTGCCGCAGCAGCACGAGCGTGAGGCTCGCCAGGAACGACACGTACACGGCGACGAACCCGGTCACCAGCACGTCGGTGAGCACATCGCCGTAGCGGCGGCCGTCATGGGCCGCCATCTGGGCGAGCAGACGCCAGACGATGAGCGCCGCGACGCACGCGAACGTGATGACCCAGTGGGTCCAGTGCCCCAGGAAGAACCCGGACAGCATGATGACGGCGCCGACGACCAGCTGCGGGACCACGTCGATGCGCCGCCCCGCCGTCTGGAGGGCGCGACTGAACTCGAACACGCCCAGCAGGCACACCGGGATCGCGAAGATCAGGAACAGCGACTTCACGAACAGCAGCGAGCCGAGCACCACCGCCCCGATCGCCAGACCGATGAGGATGGCCAGCAGCAGATTCCGCCCGGTGCGGGCGTTGATGCGGTCGTTGACCTGCTCGAAGTCGGCCTTCGCGCGGTCGATCTGCTGCTCGAACTCGCTGCGCGCCGCCCTCACGTGAGCCTGGAAGCTCGACCCGGCGTCGGCATCGGCGATCGCCCGTCGCGCCTCCGCGCGCGTCAGCGGCGGAGCGTCCTGCGCTGCCGCATCCGTCGCATCGGGATCGCGGAACGCGGGCGGTTCGCCGGAGGGATCGGTCATGCGCAGGCCTCAGACCTCGAGGAGCTCGGCCTCTTTGCGCTTGAGCGCGTCGTCGATCTCGTCGACGTGAGAACGCGTGATCGCGTCGAGCTCCTTCTCGGCGCGCACGAGCTCGTCCTCGCCGACCTCGCTCTTGAGCGCGTCCAGCTCGTCCTTGGACTTGCGGCGGATGCCGCGCAGGTGCACCTTCGCGTCCTCCCCCTTGCTGCGCACGAGCTTGACGTACTCCTTGCGTCGCTCGGCGGTCAGCTCGGGCATGGTGACGCGCACGATGTTGCCGTCGTTCGACGGGTTCGCGCCGAGGTTCGGCATGTCGCGGATCGCCTGCTCGATGGCCTTCAGCGCCGACTTGTCGTACGGGGTCACCACGACCGTGCGCGCCTCGGGGGTGTTCAGCGACGCCAGCTGCGCAAGCGGCGTCGGCGAGCCGTAGTAGTCCACCAGGATCTTCTGGAACAGCTGGGGGTTCGCGCGTCCCGTGCGGACAGTGGCGAAGTCGTCCTTCGCCGCCTCCACAGCACGGTCCATGCGGGCGGTCGTGTCGGCCAGGATCTCGGCGATCACGGTCACTCCATTCGTCGTTGCGTCAGGGGAAAGTCTAGTGCGGGCGGATGCCGCGACTCAGACCGTGACGAGCGTGCCGATCGACTCTCCGAGCAGCGCGCGGGTCACGTTGCCGGCCGGCTCCATGCCGAACACGCGCATGTCGATGCCGTTGTCCATGCACAGGCTGAACGCCGTCGAGTCCACGACCTTCAGGCCGCGCTGCAGGGCGTCCTGGTAGGTGATCCGGTCGATCTTGGTGGCCGTGGCATCCTTCTTGGGATCGGCCGTGTACACGCCGTCCACACCGTTCTTCGCGACGAGGACCTCGTCGGCGCCGATCTCCAGCGCCCGCTGGGCGGCGACGGTGTCGGTGGAGAAGTAGGGCAGGCCGGCGCCGGCGCCGAAGATGACGACGCGGCCCTTCTCCATGTGGCGCTCCGCGCGACGCGGGATGTAGGGCTCGGCGACCTGGGTCATCGAGATGGCGGACTGCACCCGGGTGGCGGCGCCCGCCTGCTCGAGGAAGTCCTGCAGGGCGAGGGCGTTCATGACGGTGCCGAGCATGCCCATGTAGTCGGCGCGACCGCGGTCCATGCCGCGCTGGCTGAGCTCGGCGCCGCGGAAGAAGTTCCCCCCGCCGACGACGATCGACACCTCCACGCGGTCCACCGCCGCCGCGATCTCGCGGGCGATCTGGCCGACGACGTCGGGGTTGACCCCGAGCTGCCCTCCCCCGAAAGCCTCGCCGGACAGCTTCAGCAGGACGCGACGGCGTCCGGTGTTCTCATCGATCACGCAGGGGTTCCTCTCGTCGGATGCAGACTATCGAAGCGGGCATGGGAAAGGGGGCCCGCATCCGTGAATGCGGGCCCCCTTTCGCGGCTTACGCGCCGACCTTGAAGCGGGCGAAGTCGGTGATCGTGATCCCCGCGTCGCCGGCGACCTTGGCGACGGACAGCTTGTTGTCCTTCGCGTAGTCCTGGTCGAGCAGGGCGACCTGCTTGAAGAACGCGTTCACACGGCCCTCGACGATCTTCGGCAGGGCGGCCTCGGGCTTGCCCTCGTTGCGGGAGATCTCCGTGACGATCTCGCGCTCCTTCTCGACCTCGGCGGCCGGGACCTCGTCGCGGCTGAGGTAGGAGGGGTTCGCGAAGGAGATGTGCTGCGCGATCGAGCGGGCGGTCTCCGCGTCGTCGCCGGTGTAGGCGAGGACGACGCCGACCTGGGGCGGCAGGTCCTTGCTGGTCTTGTGCAGGTAGATCTCGAACTTGTCGCCCGAGAGGGTGCGCACGCGACGCAGTTCGACCTTCTCGCCGATGATCGCGGCCTCGTCGGAGATGAGGTCGGCGACGGGCTTGCCGTCGGCATCCGCGGCCAGAGCCGCCTCGACCGAGTCGGCGCCGACGCCGGCGGCCGCGGCGAGCACCTTGTCGGCGAGGGCCAGGAAGCGGTCGTTCTTCGCGACGAAGTCGGTCTCGGTGTTCAGCTCGAGGATCGTGACCTTGCCGTCCTTCTCCGTGGCGGCGACGAGGCCCTCCGAGGTGGAGCGGTCGGCACGCTTGGCGTTGCCCTTCGCGCCCTTCAGGCGGAGGATCTCGACGGCCTTTTCGAGGTCGCCGTCGGCCTCCTCGAGAGCCTTCTTGGTGTCGACCATGCCCGTGCCGAGCTGCTCGCGCAGGGCCTTGATGTCGGCGATGGTGAAGTTGGCCATGGGTGGTGGCTCCTTGACTAGTGAATTCTGCGTGGTGAGTTCTCGTGGATGTCGGTGCGGGATCGCCGCGATCGCGACGATCCCGCACCGGCGGGAAGCTGTCTTACTCGGCAGCGACGGCCGCGGCGTCGCCTTCGGCCTTGGCCTCGGCACCGGCGGCGTCGGCAGCCGACTCCGTCGCGATGGTCTCGACCTCGGCGACGTCGGTGACGACCGGCGTCTCGGCCTCGGCGGCGGGCGCCTCAGCGGTGCCGCCCTGCTCGAGCAGCTCGCGCTCCCAGTCGGCGAGGGGCTCCGCCTCGGCGGACTCGTCGGTGGGCTGGTGGCGCTGGATGAGGCCCTCGGCGGCGGCGTCGGCGATGATGCGGGTGAGCAGGCCCACCGAGCGGATCGCGTCGTCGTTGCCCGGGATCGGGAACTGGAACTCGTCGGGGTCGGCGTTGGTGTCGAGGATGCCGATCACCGGGATGCCGAGCTTCTTGGCCTCGTCGATGGCGAGGTGCTCGCGCTTGGCGTCGACGACCCAGATCGCGGACGGCGTCTTCTGCAGGTTGCGGATGCCGCCGAGCGACTTGTGCAGCTTGTCGAGCTCGCGCTTCTTCAGCAGGAGCTCCTTCTTGGTGAAGCCGCTGTCGGCGGGGTTGTCGAAGTCGAGCTCCTCGAGCTCCTTCATGCGCGCCAGCCGCTTGCTGACGGTCTGGAAGTTGGTGAGGAGCCCACCCAGCCAGCGCTGGTTGACGTAGGGCTGGCCGACGCGGGTCGCCTGCTCGGCGATGACCTCCTGGGCCTGCTTCTTGGTGCCGACGAACAGGACGGTGCCGCCGTGGGCGACCGTCTCGCGGACGTACTCGTACGCCTTGTCGATGTACGACAGCGACTGCTGCAGGTCGATGATGTGGATGCCGGAGCGCTCCGTCAGGATGAAGCGCTTGACCTTCGGGTTCCACCGGCGAGTCTGGTGTCCGAAGTGAACGCCGCTGTCGAGCAGCTGGCGAATGGTGACGACGGCCATGGCCGTTCTCCTTTGTTTCTGGGTTGATCGCGTGGACCGGTCGGCCCGTGCGCCTGGTGCCCGGCACGCACCCGCTCCCGTTCGCACGGTGAGACCTCTGGGTGTGGATGCCGCGAGTCCCCGTCTGAGACAGGGCGTCGCTGTGGGCACGCGGAGTCACCCCGACGCGCGGGGTGCGTCTGACAGTGTATCAGCCGCATCGCTCTCTCCCCCGCCGGCGAATCCGCGGATCTGTCCACAGATCGGGCATCTTCGCCGCCGCGGTGCTCCGCGCAGGAGCACGGTGGGGTCATGTCCCCGCTTGCTCGCTGGATCGTCGCCGTCACGCTGGCGGTGTGCGTCGTGCTGACGTGCCCGTTGCCCGCCGCCGGAAGCGTCGGCGTCGTGGGCGCAGCGCCGCCGCGGGGTGTGATCGTGGCGGCGGGCGCGCCGGCGGTCGTGGCGGCCGACGACGTCGCGGTGCCGGTCTCACCCGGCTGGCAGTGGCCGGTCACCCCCGCCGTCGTCACGGTGCCGTACCAGGCTCCCGCCCACGCCTATGGCGCCGGTCACCGCGGAGTCGACCTGCAGGCGGAACCCGGGGCACCGGTCGTGGCGCCGGCAGACGGCGTGATCGCGTTCGCCGGGACGGTGGTGGACCGGCCGCTCCTGACGATCGACCACGGCGGGGGCCTCGTGACGACCCTCGAGCCCGTCCTCCCCGCCGTCGCGATCGGTGCGCGGGTCGCCGCGGGCGAGGTCGTCGGGACCGTCGCCACCGGCGGCCACACCGCCCCCGGCGCGGTGCACTTCGGGGTGCGCGACGCGGGCGAGTACATCAACCCGCTGCTGCTGCTCGAGGCGGTGCCCCGCGCCGTGCTGCTCCCCTGCTGCTGAGCAGGAAGCCTCAGGCCCGCGGGTGTGCGAGCCGGTAGGCCGCGGCGAGCTTCTCCGCGGAGACGTGGGTGTAGATCTGCGTCGTCCCGAGGCTCGCGTGACCGAGCATCTCCTGCACGGTGCGCAGGTCCGCACCGCCGTCGAGCAGATGCGTCGCCGCCGAGTGGCGGAGCGTGTGCGGTCCGGTGGTCTCGGTGCCAAGGGCGGGGGCGACGGCACGGGAGACCACGTCGTACGCCGCGCGGGTCCCGAGCCGCCCGCCGCGCGCCCCCAGGAACACGGCGCGGCTCCCCTGGCCGCGTGCGGCGAGCACGGGGCGACCGCGCACGAGATACGCGTCGAGGGCGGATGCCGCCGGTTGCCCGTAAGGCACGACGCGCTCCTTGGATCCCTTGCCGACGACGCGGACGGTGCGCCGGTGCGGGTCGATGTCGTCCACGTCCATCCCACACAGCTCCGCGACGCGCAGCGCCGACGCGTAGAGCAGCTCGAGGACGGCGGCGTCGCGCAGCGCGAGGGCGTCGCCCTCGCCGGCGCGCTCGGCCGCGGCATCGAGGACGGCGGTCATCGCCGGGGCGGTCGCGACCTTCGGCAGCGTACGGGCGCGCTTGGGGGCGACCAGCCGCAGGCTCGGATCGGTCGCGATGACTCCCTGCTCCTGCGCCCAGGCGAAGAACCCCCGCACGGACGCCGTGCGCCGGGCGATCGTGGCGCGGGCGTCGCCGCGCTGTGTCGCCAGCCAGAGCCATTCGCGCAGGCTCTCGAGGTCGATCTCGGCGACGTCGACGTCGCCTGTCGCGCTCTGCAGGTCACGAAGGTCCGCGGCGTACGCGCGGACCGTCGCCGGGGAGAGCCGGCGCACGCGGGCGAGATCGTCGGCATAGGCCGCCGTCGCCGCCGCGAGTCTCATGCCTCCAGCATGCCTGCCCGTGCACCGCCGACGGCGGCGGCGCACCGCGTCGACACACGCCGCGATCTCACCACAGCGTCGCCGCCGCGCGGTGACGCGCCCGCACCCATCCGCCCGGGCGCCGCTCCACCGTGCCCTCCAGTTCCAGGAGCCCGAGGAGCGCCGTCGCCTCGTCCAAGCCGAAACCGGCGCGGCGTGCGATGTCGTGTCCGCTGCGGGCGCTGCGGTCGCTGAGCGCGTCGAGGATGCGGGTGAGGTCACCGGCGCCCTGCTCGCCAGTCTGCGAGGCCTCCGCCACGGTGCGGGCGTTCAGGGCGCGCGCGTCGAGGCCCAGCAGCTCCATCACGTCGGCGACGGAGGTGATGCACTCGGCCTGCACTTCGCGCAGCAGCCGGTGGCAGCCCGCGGATGACGCACTCGTGACCGGCCCGGGAACGGCCCCGAGCGGCCGGCCGAGCGCCGCCGCGTGGTGCGCCGTGTTGAGCGAGCCGCTGCGCCGACCCGCCTCGACGACGACGGTCGCGTCGCTCATGGCGGCGATCAGCCTGTTGCGGGCGAGGAAGCGCCACTTCGTCGGCGACGAACCGCACGGCACCTCCGCGGCCACGGTACCCCCCGCGGCGATGCGCTCCAGCAGTTCGCGGTGACCCGCCGGGTACGGCCGGTCGACGCCCCCGGCCAGCAGCGCCGTCGTCGCACCGCCCACCGCCAGCGCACCACGGTGCGCCGACCCGTCGATGCCGTAGGCCGCGCCGGAGATCACGGCGACCCCGGCGGTCGCGGCACCCGCGGCGAGGTCCTCCGCCAGCAGGTCGCCGTATGCGCTCGCCGCGCGCGATCCGACCATCGCCACGGCAGGGCATGCCGCCCCCAGCGCGTCGACGTCGCCGAGCACCCACAGGCAC
>JAEYAG010000185.1 GCA_023451265.1 Actinomycetes bacterium
GTGGGGCGCCCGGCGCCGCGGTCGCGGACGGCGAGCTGGGCGACGGGTTCCCGGACCGGCGTGCGGTCCTCGGCGGCCGCGGCGGCCAGCGGCGCGCCGACGCGCTTGGTGAGCAGCTGCCGGACGACGAGGATGCGGTCGAAGCCCGCGATGCGCACGCGCACCTCGTCGCCGATGCGCACGGGCTGTGCGGCTTTGGCGCGGTCGCCGCCGATGCGGACGTGGCCGGCGCGGCAGGCGGTGGTGGCGGCCGAGCGGGTCTTGTAGACGCGGACGGCCCAGAGCCACGCGTCCACCCTGACCGATTCGCTCACCGTGGCTCCTCGCGCAACAGGCGGACGATGCCGTAGGCGAGCAGCCCCTGCCCGATCGTGTACGTCAGCATGACCCAGGGGCCGGCGAGGAGGCCGGTCTGGTCGGGCAGGAACAGCCGCAGCGCGAGGATCGTGTCGGAAGCCAGGAAGAACGCGCCGCCGGCGGTCGTGATCGCGCCGCCGCGCGTCGCGGCGACCGCCGTGCCGCCGAGGACGAGGCCGTACAGCGCGACGGCGATCGCGAGGGCGCCGAGGCTCGGCCACAGGACCGCGACCATGAGCACCCACCACACGACGTAGATCAGGGTCCAGCGCGGTACTGGTCGCCGCGGGAGGAAGCGGAGGAACAGGAGGATGTAGGCGAGGTGCGCGAGACCGAAGCACAGCAGCATTGCGGGCAGCTCGTCGTCGAGGAACGGGAAGAAGAGTCCGGCGCCGTCGCCCAACCATGAGAAGGCGAGCGCGACGAACAGGACGGATGCCGCGCGGGTTGCGGTGGAGGTGTCGAACGACCCGCGCAGCGCCCACAGTGCGGCGATCGCGAGTGCGGGCATGAGCATGAGCTTCGTGGGGAAGACGATCACGTCGGGGCCGACCACGCCGCTGACGATGTGGATCGCCGAGACGAGCGCGTAGAGTCCGAAGCCCCACCAGCGGGTGCGATCGGCGAACGCGGGGCGGGTGCGGGGATGCGCCGGGTCGAGGGTCACGCAGTCATCGTACGGTCAGCGACACGATCGGTCGTGCCGGCGCGGGGCGAGCCACCTCATGGAAGCCCGCGTCGAGGAAGCTGGAAAGCGCGCCGTGGAAGAGCTCGTTGGCGGAGGTCTTCTTCGCGTCGACGTCGACGGGGTATCCCTCGATCACGCGGGCACCGTGGGTCGTGGCGTGGGCGATGGCGGCGTCGAGCAGCTGGTTCGCGAGGCCGACGCCGCGGTGCTCGCGGCGCACGACGAAGCAGCTGATCGCCCACACGGAGATGTCCTCGAACGGCTCCGGTGACTGCTGGAACGCCTTCGTGAGCGCGAGGCGGGGCTGGTCGGGGCGCGGTGAGACCTTCACCCACCCCGCGGGCTCGCCGTCGACATAGGCGATGAGGGCGGATGCCGGAGTCTGTGCGAGGTCGGTGCGCAGCAGCTCGCGCCGCTCGTCGTGCGTCGTGGCGTTGAAGTCTTTGTTGCGCAGCATCCACCACTGGCACCAGCAGGAGGCGCCGTCGCCTCCGCCGGTGAGGGCGTGCTCCGCGTCCGCGAAGCGGTCGGCGGATGCCGGGGCGATGACGATCTCGGTCATGCTCCCGACCGTACGCCGGGTCACCGACATGCAGAAGACGCGTGCGTTCGCGGCCGCCCCCGTGACCGGGTAGGATAGGGGAGTTGTCCGCGCAGCGGGCGATGGACCGGGATGTGGCGCAGCTTGGTAGCGCACTTGACTGGGGGTCAGGTGAGTTAGAGCGGCGGAGCAGCACGAAAACTAAACAACGGGATGTGGCGCAGCTTGGTAGCGCACTTGACTGGGGGTCAAGGGGTCGCAGGTTCAAATCCTGTCATCCCGACAAAAAGCCCTGGTGAGAGGCAACTTTCACCAGGGCTTCGTCGTTTCCGGGCGTGGTCACTGACTGGTCCACTCGGCCGATCCGGCTGATCTGCCCGCCGGTGAAGTGGACCACTCGCGTTCGGCGCCGACACTGCCGGAGTGGACCAAAAGGTGCCCGCGAGGTGCACCAATCTGCGGGCAGGGTGCTGCTCCGGCCCCCTGTTCGGAGGGTCGGAGCGTCGGTTCTGGGTGCTCATAGACGGGGTCCGTCGCGGCGGCTGGTGTCCTTCCTGACGGGCGTTGTGGAGAGGAACTGGTTGGCCTGCCGGGCGGCCTCAGCGAGGTGCCGGTGGTCGGGGTGGAGGTAGCCCTTGGTGGTCTCGATCGACTGGTGCCCGAGGATCTCTTGGAGCACATGCAGGGCGATGCCGGCGTCGGCCATCCAGGTCGCCCCGGTGTGCCGCAGCCCGTGACGGGTGAGGTCGCCGAACCCGAGGCGCCTCACGAGGTCGTCCCAATGGGTCGCGTCACGCACGGTCGCCGTGGTGAGTACGCCGCCGCGGGGTCCGCGTAGGAGTGGATCGTCGGGCTGCTTGCCTGTGGTGAGGCGTTCGAGGACGGGTTCGAGGGCGGCGAGCATCGGCACGGGGCGGTCGCGTCGCCCTTTGGTCTGTTTGATGACGAGGCCGCCCCGGCCGGGGTAGTGCTGGCGTCTGATCCACACGATGCGGTTGTCCCAGTCCACATCACCGGCGCGGAGTCCTGCGACTTCGGAGCCGCGGGCGGCGAGGAGGGCGGCGAGCATGACGTGATCGGAGTACGACTGGTGCACTTGGCCGCAGGCGTCGGCGAGCTTCCGCAGTGTGGGAAGGTCCGGGAGTGCGTATTGGCGCAGTGCCCCGGTGGTGTGGGTGACGTGTCGGCCGAGGTTGCGGCGGGCGCGGTGTTTGGCGGGGTTGATCGAGATGATGTCGTCGCGGACGGCTTCGTCCAGGACGCGCACGAGCGGGGCGATGGAGTTCTTGATGGTGGATGCGGAGTGCTCGGCCTCCCAGCCGTCGATGGTGCGGTCGATCATCCCCGCGGTGATCTTCGCGACCCTCACGTGCCCGAGCGCGGGCAGCACCCGGAGTCGCAGCCCGGTGTCGTAGAGCTCGGCGGTGGAGGTGGGGTCCAGGCCTCGTTGCCATCTGTCGCCGATGGAGGCGGCGTAGGCGGTGAGGGTGATGGTGGAGTCGGTGCCGGTCTCGGTGGCCTTGCGCATCTGGTCGAAGAACTCCTCGACCTCCTCCATCGTGCGGACGTGGCTGACCCGGCCGACGCGCTTCTTCGTGGATGGGTCGGTCCAGCGCACGCGGGCGCGGAATCCCTCGGTGCGGCGTTCGACGTCGGTGGTCAGGCCGACGCCGACCGGCGGCATGCGGCGGTTGCGGGGGTCAGCCATGATCGGTCTCCTGCTCGCGCACCCAGGCACGGACGGTGATGGGGTTGTACCGGTAGACGCCGCCGACCTGAACGAACGGCGGACCGACCTTCTCCCGCCGCCACCGGGACAGCGTGGCCTGGGAGACGGTCAGGAACTCCGATGTCTCCCTGGGACACCACAGCGGCTCGACCATCCCGATAGCGCGATCACTGGGCGGGCTCGTCATCGTCACGAACCTCGCCGGTGGCCGGATCGACGCCGAGGCTGGCATAGAAGGCGTCCTCAGCTGCCTGACGGCGGGCGACGTCGGCCTTCACGAACGCTTTGAAGTCCGCGGCCCGGTCCTGGATCAGCACGTCTTCGATCGCCTCGGTAGGCGCCTCGCCCGGCCACGCCGTCTGCCGAGTGGGCCGGTCGCGATCTAGGCGGGTGCCGCAGGCGGACACCCAGTCACGGAGGCGCTGGCGAGCCTCGGCGAAGTCTCGGTGCCACCCGTTGGGGGCGGAGCCGTTCTGCTCGGGGTCGTAGGCGCAAAGCCAGTGCAGGTGCAGTGCGGACAGCTCCCACACTAGCTCGGGGTGGCGGTGCCAGAACGGTGGGATCACGGCCGCGCCGAGCCCGTAGGTGTGCCGCAGCCAGGTCACCCACTTGTCGAGCTCGACCCATTCGCCTTCGGCCTCCTCGGCGGTGAGGAGGTTCCAGTTCACCGGGTGCGGCGGCTCCGCGAGCAGGCTTTCCTCCGCGTCCTCCTGCTCGTCGGTGTCGGTGTCGTCGCCCAGCGGGGCGGGCTCGGGCTCGTCCGGCTCGGGAATCTCAGGGGCCTCGGCCACGATCGTCTCCTGGCTCACAGTCCGAGCACGGGCGTGGCAGACGGGGACGGTCGACGCGGCTCCTCGTGCGCAGCAGCCCCGTGCGCGGCGGCCGTCGCGGGGGTCTCCTGCTCGACGGTGCGGGCGGTTCTGGGGGTGCGGTCGACGTCGTAGCTGGTGCGGGCGGTGTCGTGGCCGATCTTCTTGGCGACGAACTCCTCACCCTGGACGGTCTGTCCGTCGCGCTCGTACTCGAATGGGTGCGTGTATCCCTCGGCGACGAAGCTGTCGCCCTTCGCGAACCGCTCGTGCGCACGCTCGGCAGTGGCGCGGTAGGCGATGAGGTCGTGGAACGTGGTCTCCAGCTCGGTGAACGATCCGTCGCTGTTGCGCCGGTAGTGCTCCTGTCCGACTCGGGCGTAGAACCGCGCCTCGCCCGTGCTCGTGCGACTGAGCTGAGGGTCCGAGGCGATGAACCCCGAGAACGACTCCTGTGTGCGGATCGTCATGACGACTGCCTTCCTTCACATTGGCAGCCCCACCACGAGGCTGCTCTTGTCAGTCAGGTGCGTCAGTGCTCTCCTGCGGACGCCGCTCCAACATCGCCTCGATCCCGGCGCGGTCGGCGCGCAGCTCGGCGGCGTCGGGGCGGTTGGTCCAGGCGCCCATCCTGGTGACGATGGGCGGCGCGGCCCGCAGCAGTACGAGGGCGGTCCCGAACGGCAACGTCCTGATGGCGTCTGGGGGCATGATCGGGACGCGGCGGATCGAGCGTTGCGCGCTACGGGAGCCGTGGTCTCCGATGGTGGTGGAGTCGGTCAGCTCGTCGCGCTCGCCGATGAGCGTGGTGAGGTCGTGCAGGTCTTTGGCGTTGGAGGCGCCGCCGAGGATGATCTTGACGATGGAGGCGTCCCAGATTGCACCGGCTGCGTTCTCCGACCATTTCTCCCGCGCTTGGGCGAGCGATTGGAGCACCGGCATCGTCGTGATCCCGGTGCCTCCACCCTCGGCCATGAGCGTTGGCAGCGAGGGCAGGGGCGCGAGGTTGCCGACCTCATCGAGCGCCAGGAGCACGGGCGGGTCGAGCCGGGCGCCGGGGCTGACGGCGGCGATGCGCCGCGCGGCCTCCACGACATCCTCCACGAACGCTGCGACCAGGGCCGCGCTGTTGTTCGCTCCGGCTCCGGTTGCGAGCAGGTAGAGGGTGCCCTTGGCTCGGAGGAACGTTTCGGGGTCGAAGTCCTCGCCCTCCCGAGGCGAAACGGCGTCGAGCACGCGCGGGTCCGCCAGGGCGGCCAGCGCGAGGGAGACGCCTTGCCAGATGGAGTCGCGTGTTCTGGGGTCGGAGTCGATCATCGCTTGCAAGGACTCGGCCCACCCGGTCGCGGCGTTCGGGTTGGCGGTGAGGATCGCCACCGCGTCGGCGGCGGCGGAGGGGTCGAGCGTCCACCGGAACAGCTCGCCCGGCGGACGCCGGTCCAGGGCGGCGGCGTGGAGCAGGGCTTGGAGGGCGGTGCGGGTCTTGCCTTCCCAGAAGCCGCCGCCTTCGACGCCGCCGGCGGAGAGTCCGGTGCCGGCGGCGAGGCCGGTGGCGCGGATCATCGCCGTGAGGGGGTCTTCGCAGCCTCGGATGGGCGACCACCGCAGCCCGGCGGGCAGGCCGTCTGCGAGGTGCTGGGGGTCGAAGACGGCGACGGGGCCTATGTTCTCCCGTGCTCGGAGAGTCGCGGTGAGGTTGTCGGGGCGTGTGCTGGTGGTGACGACGGCGCCGGGGGCGTCGAGGATCATGTTGATGACGACATGGGCGCCCTTGCCCGACCTCGGGGCTCCGACGAGGAGGATCGAGTCCTCCACGGACGCCCAGACGCTCTTGCCGAGTGAGATGCCGAGCCGGTAACCAACGTCCTCGGGGCGGGGCTTGTCGAGCGAGGGCCGCAGGTGCTTCGCCCGTCGCAGCAGGGCGGGCTCGGATGCGGAGGCGGCGACTTCGGAGCGTGTGGCGATCCCGGCGATGCGGTAGGGGTCGGTCTTCACCTGGCGGCCGTGCTCGCGGATCAGATGCCACACCCACCAGCCGACCACGCCCGCGGCGACGATCAGCACCCCGGCGGTGATCCAGTACGCCACGACGTTCAGCCCCGGCGCGCCGAGCGCCACGGCGGGGTCGGCGGGGTTCAGCAGCACCCCGAGCCCGGCGTCGATGCCGCCGGCGGGCTGGCCTGTGCCGGTGATCCATGCGGCGACGGAGCCTGCGCCGCGGAGGATGGCGGCGAGGATCGCGGCGCCGATGAGGATGCCGATGCCGAGGTTGCTCAGCTCGTCCCCGAGCGACCCAGCGGGGCGCGGGGTGCTCATTCGGGGTGTCCGATGGTGAGGGCGCCGGAGATGCGGCCGAGCAGGATGACCTCGCGGGTCGGGGACGTGGCGAGCTGGTCGGCGGTGAGCAGGCCGCGCATGGTGCCGTCCGGGGCGGCGTCGCCGTGGGTGATGACGACCGCGACCGCCACATCCTCGCCCGGCACGAACCCCTCCCCGCGCAGCACCACGAGCTCCGGCAGACCAGGGGCCGGTGCGGCCTGTTCCGGCTCGGCTGGCTCGGGTCGGCGGCGCCTGCCGGGAGTGATGATGTCGGTGAACACGGTCCCGTCTGCCTCGCGGACCTCGACGCGCACCGGGGAGCGGCGCTGGCTCGTGAGCTGGTCGAGGATCGACGCGAAGGACTCGCGCCGCCACGGCGGGGCGAACGGCTCCGGCTCATGCGGCGCGCCGTCGATGGTGACCGTCATCCGCCCGTCCGGGGCGACGACCATGACGACGTGCGGGAGCACGACCGGCACCCCGACCGTGCCCTCGTCCAGCTCGGTTCCGGGGGTGCGCCTGTAGCGGGGCCGGGGCATCACGCCTCACCGCCTGGGTGGCCTCCGCCGGTCATCCGGCTCGTGGTGTCGAACGCGGCGAGCTCGGCGGGGTGGAGCTGATGCTGGACGACGAACGAGCGGTCCTTGATCCGCCAGAGGCCCTGCCCGGTGCCGAGGCCTGGGAGCAGTTTCTGCTCGGTGCCGGTGAGCCCGAGCGCGGCCGCGGTCGAGCCGAGCTGGTCGGGCTCCTGGCGGTAGACGATCCGCACCTCGGCGTTCGCCAGCAGGGAGGACGCGAGGGCGCGCATCGCGGTTCCGGCATCGCCCACGTTGTCGAGGTCGCTGAGCTTGTGGAACACGAGCATGTTGCTGATCCCGTAGTGCCGGGCGAGCCGCCACTGGGCGTCCATCCGGCGCAGCAGCGACGGGTAGGCCATGAGCCGCCATGCCTCGTCGTAGACGACGTATCGCTGTCCGCCGGCCGGGTCGGTGAGGGCCGACTCCATCCAGGCCGAGGAGCAGGTCATCAGGACGGAGATGAGCGTGGCGTTCTCCGCGACGCGCGACAGGTCCAGGGACACCATCGGCAGCGACGGGTCGAACCGCACCGTGCTCGGCCCGTCGAACAGCCCTTGGAGGTCGCCGGCGACCAGGCGCCGCAGGGCGTGGCCGACGAGGCGGCCGTCTTCCGCGAGCCGGCCGTCCTTGTCGTCCGCCCGGCTCGGGGTGAGCACGCGGTCGACGACCATCGGGAGGATCGGCACCTCAGCCGACCGCACCGCGTCGCGCAGGGCGAGGTCGATCGCCGTGTGCTCCAGCGGCGACAGGGGTCGGTCCAGCACCGTCTCGGCCAGAGCTCCGATCAGGTCGCGTCGGCGTGAGGCGACCTGCGTCGCCCACTCGGCATCCGAGACGGTCGAGGGGCGGTGGCCCTCATCGAGCGGGTTGAGGCGGTTGCGGAGCCCGTGGCCGAGGATGATCGCTTGCCCGCCAACGGACTTTGCGACGGCGGTGTGCTCGCCTTTGGGGTCGGAGGGGATGTAGACCTTGCGGCCGAACGGGATCGACCGTGTGTAGAGGCTCTTGGCAAGCGAGGACTTGCCGCTGCCGACGATCCCGGCGAGCACGATGTTCGGGGCGGTGATGATCCCGCGCTGATACAAGGTCCACGGATCGAACACGAACGAGCCCCCGCTGTAGAGGTCCTGGCCGACGAAGACGCCCTGGCTGCCGAGGCCGGCTTCGGCCAGGAAAGGGTACTGCCCGGCCAAGGTCGCGGAGGTGTCCTGATGCTTCGGGAGCCGGAACCGGCCCGGCGTCCGCAGCGCGGCAGGGCCGGGCTCACCGCCAGCGGGCAGATAGGTGGTCGCACGGCGCTCGGCCTGCTCCGCCTCCCACCTGGTTTTCGCCTCCTCCCGGCGGGCCTGCCGGGCGTCGGTCTCGACCTGCGCGGCGGCCTTCTGCCTCGCCTTGCGGTGGCGGCGACGCTCGCCCTCCGGGCCGACGAGGACGCTGGTGTGCAGGCGGCCCTCGTCGCCGGTCACAGCGCGAGCCCCCGGCTTGACGCGGCAGCGGTGCCGGGGCGGCGAGCGAACCAGTCGGTCGCCTCCCGCCGGGCCGGGGCCTGCTCCCGCTCGGCGCGGCGAGTGGCGGGCTCCGGGGTGTCGATGCCGAGCAGCGCCGGGTCGGGGGCCGCGTCATGCTCGCGGAGCAGCGAGACGAGACCGAGGAACGGGCTATAGGTCAGCGTGTAGACGTCCTTGGTCGCCACCTTGTCGAGCGCCCCGCGCGGCGGGGCGTCGTAGACGTAGCCGTTGGCAAGGGCGTCCTGCACGGTGTCCTCGCCGTAGTCGTACCCGGCCAGGTGCTCGATCGCCGCGTCCGTGCCGGAAGCGTGGATGAGGTCGAGCACCCGGTCCGCCTCGGCGCCGTCGAGGAACACGACGCTGATCCACCGCCGCCCCGTGACCGATCCTGCGGTGTCGGGCGGCCGGGGGCCGTGCTCGACCAGCTCGCTCAGCGCGTCCGCGTTCACCATCGCGGCGTCGGCGATCCGCTCGGGGAACAGTCCCTCGTTCTCCGGGCTCGTGCCGGGATTGTCGAGCGCATACTGCCGTGCCTCCCCGGCGGCAGAGAGGAACACGGCGAGCTCGCGCACCGCCCGATCCGGCGAGACCGGGGCTCCGACCCCGGTGAACAGGTCCCGCCCCTCGACGGCCTCCCCGGTCGTCGTGTCCTCGACGCGGTAGCCGTAGCGCTGGTGCTCGCCCAGCGGCGTGTCCGGCCACACCGTCAGCGTGAGCGTCCCCGCCTGCGCCACGGTCCGCTCCGGGCCGACCGCGTCGATGCCCGCCGGTTCGGCGGCGGGGTGCCAGGCGATGCGGCCCGAGTGCGACATGGCCGCGTCCAGCCGGTCGTGCACGGCATCCAGCAGGGTTCCGGCCTGGTGCAGCTCGTCGGCGGCGGCGAGGGCCGAGGTCGCGCCGGCTGCCTGGTTGCCGGCGTCGTCGTGCGCGCGGCCGCGGTGGGTGATGTGGGCGGCGGCGAGCTGGTCGACCACCTGCCGCAGCGACCGCACCCCGCCCAGCAGGTCGCCCGTCACGGCGTAGGTGTCGGCGGGATCGGTGAACGCGCGGCTCGCGTGGGCCAGGCCGCGCAGCGCCTCGAACGCCTCGGCGGCGTCCTTCCGGGGGTCTTCGAAGGTCGGCATGATCGGCTCCTCATAGATCGGTCGGTGATGCTCGGCAGGTGCGCCCGGTCACACCGACCGGCACAGCGGCAGCGCCGCAGCGGTGAAGGCAACCGCCTGCTGACCCACCAGCCGCCGCGTCTCGCAGGAGGCTTGGATCGCTGCTTGCTCGACGGCGGCCACGGCGGCATCGAGCTCATCCACGGTCGGCGCGGAGACGGAGATGAGGCCCGAGACGCGGAGGACGCCGTGCCCGGCGGTGAGGTCGGCCTCCTGCTGGAGCACGTCATCCAGCTCGGCCGAGGCGCTCGCGTCCTCGACCTGCCCGATCTTCCGTCGTTGGTTCGCGTCGCTGATGAGCTCGGTCTTCTTCTTCCTCAGGTCCCGCGCGGCCTGGTGCGCGCGGACGGGCGTGTAGTGGAGGGCGACAGTGCGGAGGATGCCGTTGGACAGCACGAGCGGGGTAAGAAATCCCGGATAGACCTGCGAGCGCGGCCACTCGCTGATCCACAGCACCGCATGGTGCGCGGAGTCCGACCGCAGCCGCTCCCACGTCTCGGTGACCGCGACCGGCCCGGCGGTGGCAAGGTCGCGGCCGAGCTGCCCGTGCCGTTCCAGCGCGGGCGCGGCGGCCGGGTCGTAGGCGGAGCGGAGGATGACGGCGACCTCGCCGGGCGTGAGCCACCCGGTGGACGTGAGCTCTGCGGCGCGGAGAGCCGTGGTGAGGGTCGTCATCTCCTGACGCAGTACCGCGGCGGCGCCGCGCATCCCGCCGCCGGAGGTCCGCACCTGCCGGGCTGCTGCCTTCATGTCCAGGGCGAGCGAGATGGTCGTGGCGTGGCGTTCCCCGGCGGGGCCGGCCCGCTCGATGAGCTCCTTGTAGGTCGTCGCGGTCCAGGAGCCGTCGTCGGTGCCGTGCTGTCGCCACCACTCCGCAAGTCCCGTGCCGGAGTCCGGCAGGGTCCGCTCGGACACCTGAATCCGGGCGATCCGCCCGGAACGGCAGGCGGCGGCGAGGACGCGGCCCCAGCCGGAGACGCGGCGCTGCTGCTCGCCCGGATCGAGGAGCACGAACGCGGGATGCGAGACGCCGAGGATCGCGGTGAGCGTCTGCGCGTGGGGGTCGTGGATCATCGCCGCGCCGGTCTCCGGTTCCTCCCACTCCCGCAGCGGCGCCGCGTCGCCGGGCAGGGCGAGGGTCCCGGCGGGGCGGGGCTTGATGACCCGGCGCCGGTAGATGAGCTGCCCAAGGTACGTCCGCGACACCCAGCGGAAGACGATAGGCACCCACTCGATCACCTTCCGCCCGCCGGCCGGGATCACCGCCAGCAGCGCGGCCCCGGCCCAGAGGGGCGAGGTCCAGGCGAGGCCCATGCCGCCGCCCGTGTAGAGGGAGGCGACGACGGTGAGGATCGCCACCCCGAGCACGACGAGCTGCGGCAAGGACAGGCCGAGCATGATCCCGCGCTTGGTGAGCCGGGAGAACTGCACGGGGTTCAGCGGGTAGTCGCCGTGCGTGTTCGTCACCATCGAACTACTCCTTCCCAGAGGACGGCTTGGACGACGGCGGAGGTGCCGGGTCCGAACGAGGCGGCGTCGAGGAGACCGGAGCCTGCGACGGCGCGGACGACGGCGCGGACGACGGCGCGGACGACGGCGCCGGTGACGCGGGCCGGCCCGCCTGGGTCTGCGCGGGCGGCACCGGAGGCGGGGACGCCTGCTCTGCCGCAGCGCCCGCGTGTCCCTC
>JAEYAG010000186.1 GCA_023451265.1 Actinomycetes bacterium
GCCTGTCGGTGGACGCTCTTCGCCCCGTCGGCGGGCGCATCGACGCCGCCGCGCTCACCCCGCTGGCCGCGCCCGCCGCGGCATCCGCAACGAGCGCCGCCGCCGCCGCTGCGGAGGTCCGCGACATCGACCGCGCCCCGCTCATCGGTACCGTCGGTGACTCCGTCGACGACGCCGACGCCCTGTTCGGGCAGGTGGCCGGCGCGGTCCGCGCACTCGCCAACACGGCGCAACTGCTGCCCGCCATGCTCGGGCAGGACGGTCCCCGCACCTACCTCGTGCTGGTGCAGAACAACGCCGAGTGGCGTTCGCTCGGCGGCATCGCCGGTGCCGCGGTGGTGCTGCGCGCCGACGGCGGCAGCCTCTCGCTCGCCGGCACGCTCTCGACGCGCGACTTCTCCGGCGGCTTCGCCGAGCCGGTGGCCCCGCTCAGCGACGAGGTCACCGCGATCTACGACACCAAGCCGGCCCGGTACTTCCAGAACGTCACCCAGGTGCCCGATTTCACGGTCGGGGCGCCGCTTGCCCGCGAGATGTACCGGCTGAACTCCGGTACGACCGTCGACGGGGTGCTCGCCGTCGACCCCGTCGTGCTGTCGTACCTCCTCGAAGCCACCGGCCCCGTCGCCCTGCCGACCGGCGGCACCCTCACCGCCGAGAACGCCGTGCCCCTGCTGCTCAACGAGGTGTACTTCCGCTACGAGAACCCCGCCGACCAGGACGCATTCTTCGCCGGCGCCGCAGGCGCGGTGTTCCAGGCCCTCGCCGACGGGCAGGGCTCGGCATCCGCCCTCGTCACTGCCATCTCCCGCGCGGCCGACGAGCACCGCCTGCTGGTGTGGAGCGCCGCCCCCGCCGAAGAGGCGGTGCTGGCGGGCAGCACCGTCGCGGGCGAGCTGCCGGTGACCGACGCGCACACCGCCCGCTTCGGGGTCTACCTCAATGACGGCACCGGATCGAAGATGAGCTACTACACGCATCCCGAGGTCTCGCTGACCTGGGGATCGTGCTCCCCCGGTGGCGCGCTCGCCGCGCGCGACCTGACGCTCGATCTCACGCTCACGAGCACCGCACCGCCGGATGCCGCAACCGCCCTCCCCGAATACATCACCGGTGGCGGCGCCTCCGGAACGGCACCGGGCATCACCGAAGTGATCGGCAACGTCTACCTGCCGGAGGGGTTCGAGCTGGTGTCGGCCGACAGCGGCACCGACGACGGATTCGCCGGCGGCATGCACGACGGGCGCCGCGTGCTCACCTTCGGCACGCACCTCGAGCCCGGCACGTCGACGCACCTGACCGTCACCGTCCGGGCGGTCACAACGGCGGCGCGAGCCGAGGCCATCGTCACCCCGACCGCCGAGGCGGCGGTGGCTCCCACCACTGTCGCTTCGTGCGGCGTCGGTTAGACTCCCACCATCATGACCCGTCGCTCACGCTCTCTCTCCCTCGGCGCCGCCGCGGGCGTGATCGGGGTGGCCTTGGCCGCGGTGCCGCTCACCGCGCAGGCGTCGACGATCTATCCCCCCGTCGACGCGTGCCAGTCCGCCCCGGCATCCGTCGCCGCCGGCGAGACGCTCGAGTTCTCCTGCGAAGCGGGCACCTTCGGCGCCGACGAGCCGGTAACGATCACCATCACGGGCGTGAACGGGGCCGGTGCGACGTTCGGCTTCGCGCGCTTCGCCATCACGACCGGGAGCGTGCAGCGCACCTCGGACGCCAACGGATCCCTGCCCGTCGTCCGGGTCACCCTCCCCTCGAATGCGACCGGCGTCTACAACATCGCGGCGATCTCACCGACCTCGGCCGGCGGGACGGCGAGCGCGTCGATCACCGGAGCCGACGGACTGCCCAGCACCGGCGGTGACAGCGCGCAACTGGCGGGGCTCTGGATCGGCGGTGGTGCGCTCGTCCTCGCCGGCGCGATCGTCGTGATCACCATGGCCGTCCGGCGTCGCCGCGACCGCGACGAGTTCTGACCGGCGCACGCCCCGGTACAGTTCTCACGTGCCCCCCACCCGCCCCGCGCGTCGCACGCTCTGGCGTCGCCCCCAGACGCGCACCGTCGTCATCGTCGGCATGCTGCTCGCGGCGGCGATCATCGCCCTGATCGCGTGGGCCGGCGTCCTCATCACGCAGGGGATGTACACCGTGTTCGCCCAGCCGCCCACTGTCGGAACCGTCACCGTCGCGCCGGAGCAGTCGAAGGCACGCATCGCCCTCGAGCACATCGAGATGGATGCCGAGGAGCGCGCCGCGACCGAGTACCTCGCCGCGCAGCCGACGGCCTATTGGCTGACACCCGAGCAAGACCCCCTCGGCTCGGTCGGAGCCACAGTGTCGAGCCTCATCGCGCAGGCGCGCGATGAGGGACGGGCTGCCGCCATGGTCGTCTACGGGCTCCCCGACCGCGACTGCGGCAATCACTCGGCGGGCGGTCTCACCGCCGAGGAGTACCCGCGATGGGTGGCGCAGATCGGCGCCGCACTGCGCACCGCCCCCGACGTCCAGAAGATCGTCGTCCTCGAGCCCGACAGCATCGCGCTGTCGACCGAGTGCGGCGACACCGGCGCACGAGCCGGCTACCTGTCGTCCGCGGTCGACGCACTCACCTCGACCGCCACCTGGATCTACATCGACGGCGGCCACAGCTCATGGCACAGCGCCGACGAGATGGCCGGACTCATCGAGCAGACCGGCATCATCGGCAAGGTGCGCGGGATCGCCACCAACGTCTCGAACTACCAGTCGACCTTCGACGAGTTCGCCTACGCCCATGCCCTGTCCGAGCGCCTCGGCGGCACCCACGCGATCATCGACACCTCCCGCAACGGCCGTGCCACGGCGGGCGCGACGTGGTGCAACCCCTCGGATCAGCGCGTCGGCGAACCCGGCGGCACCTACGGCGATGAGGTCATCGACACCACGCTGTGGATCAAACCGCCCGGCGAGAGCGACGGCACGTGCAACGGCGGACCCGCGGCGGGCCTGTGGTGGCCGCACGGCGCGGAGGAACTGACGCGCGGCGTCCGTGGCTAGACTGTGCCTCACCATCCCTGCTCCACAACCCCCCACGGAGACATCGGGCTATGACAGACCCCACGCTGCCCATGAAGACGGCCGTGATCATCGAGGACGACCCCGACATCCGGCACCTGATCGTCGAGGTGCTCGAGGCGGCCGGATTCTCGACCGTCTCGGTCGGTAACGGGATCGACGGCGTCCGAGCGGTGCTGTCCTACCAGCCGCTCGTGACCACCCTCGACGTCAACATGCCGGGCATCGACGGGTTCGAAGCCGCCCGGCGCATCCGCGCCCAGAGCGACACCTTCATCATCATGATCACCGGGCTCGAAGAAGAGGCCGACGTCGTCGTGGGCCTCGGGTCGGGCGCCGACGACTACATCGTGAAGCCGTTCCGCCCCCGCGAGCTGCGCGCCCGCGTCGATTCCCTTCTGCGCCGCCCTCGGATGACGGCGCAGAACACCCCGCAGCCTTCCGTGCCGCGGCAGGAAGTCGCCGGTCCCTCCTTCCCGGGCGCGCGACCGGGCACCCGTCAGCCCGACTACGGCGCGCCGGCTGCCTACGGCTATGCCGCCGAGGCCCCGCC
>JAEYAG010000193.1 GCA_023451265.1 Actinomycetes bacterium
GTCCCATCCCTTCGTCGGGAGTTCCTGTCCTCCCACGCTATCCGAGCGCGCTCGGCCCGGCGAGCGCTCGCACCGTGACTAATGCCGGGCGCCACGCGCGGGGTCAGGCCGAGGCCGAAGCGGCGGCGCGCGGCGCCGCGGTCACGAGGATCGGCAGGTGGTCACTGCGCCCCTGCGGCAGCGTCGTGATGGCGTCGATGTCGAAGCCGACGCTCGTGGCGAAGTCGTAGTGGCCCTTGAAGAACTTGTAGCGCGTGTAGGTGCGGGCATCGCTGAGCGTCAGCTCGTAGCCGGCCTCGCGGACCTTCTGCCCCAGGTTCTCCTTGAACACCGGGTAGTTGTAGTCGCCGACCATGAGGATCGGCAGCTTGTCGCCCAGCGTCGACAGCTCGCCGAGCGCCGCCTCGATCTGCTTGCGCCGCAGAGAGTTGAGCGCCGTCAGCGGCGCCGCGTGAAAGCTCGCCACGATCACCTCGCGGCCGCGATCGATGTCACGCAGCCGCACCGCCAGCATCCGCTCCTCCGCCGGCTTGAGGACCATGTCGTGCAGCGACTTCTTCAGCGCGAGCGAGCGCACCTCGAGCGCTTCGTACGTGTTGCGCCGGTAATAGACGGCCAGCCCCAGCCGGTTGCGGGCTGTCGCCTCGGCAAGCTGCAGCCCGGAGATCACGGCCGGCAGGTCCCCGGCCACGGCCTCCTGCAGGCACAGCACGTCGGCGGCAGTGGACTCCACGAGGTCCTCGAGCTCACCCGCCGCTTTGTGCTTGTTGAGGTTGTACGAGATCAGCTTCATCGTGCGATCAGCCTAGGCTCCGGTGCTTTGAATCCGCTCGATCTTCGCGGCGGGTGCCGCCGCGCGGCATCCGCTCAGTCCTCGTCGAGCCGGCGCACGGCCCGGGTCTGCTCGGCGCGGCTCTCCAGGAGCTCGTCCGCGGGATACCCCACCTCCGTCAGGGTCAGCCCGCGCGGGGCGAGGACCTTCACGTCCGGCGTGCGCACGCCCTCGTCGCGGATGTCGGCCACGTCCTCGACGTCGAGCTTTCCCTCCCCCACCGCCGCGCACGCACCCACCAGCGCGCGCACCATGCTGTGGCAGAACGCGTCGGCCTTCACCTCGGCGATGAGGATGCCGCGGTCATCGCGACGCCACCCGAAATCCAGCAGGGTGCGGATGGTCGTCGCGCCCTCGCGCCACTTGCAGTAGGCCGCGAAGTCGTGGAGGCCGATGAGCGAGCGCGCGGCGGCATCCATCGCCTGCTCGTCCAGCCGCGCGTTCACGGTCGTCGTCCGGTGACGCTCGAGCGGGTCGTAGCCGGCCACGCGGTCGGCGATGCGGTACTCGTAGCGCCGCCAGACCGCCGAGAACCGCGCGTCGAACCCGGGTGCCGCGACGGCGGTGCGGTGCACCGCGATGTCGGGATACTGGCCGAGCACGCCGTTGATCCGGGCGGCGAGCGCTTCGGGCGTGCCCGCGCGGCTGGCCGCGAGCCGCCGCTGCTGCGCCTCGGTGAGATCGAGGTGCGCGACCTGGCCGGTGGCGTGCACGCCGGCGTCCGTCCGCCCCGCGACGACGAGCTGCGCCTCCCCGCCGAGGATGCGGGAGATCGCGGCCTCCAGGGTGCCCTGCACCGTCCGCAATTCGGGCTGGCGCGCCCACCCGCGGAAACCGGTGCCGTCGTAGGCGAGATCCAGGCGCAGCCGCACGCACCCAGCGTAGCGTTGTGCCCTCCCGCCGGGCGTCAGGCGAGACTGCCCTCCGGTCCGGGTTCCCGAGCCCCGGGCGTCATGTTGACAGCGCGGCGTCGACCTCGGCGCGCGTGGGCGGGTTCGCCCCGGCGCGCGACACCGTGATCCCCGCGGTGACGGCGGCCCGCTGCAGCGCCGACCGGAACAGCGCGGGATCGTCGAACACGGCCGCGTCGTCGAGCGCGCTGGAGATGAGGCTCGCCATGTAGGCGTCGCCGGCGCCGATCGTGTCGGCCACCGACACCGCCAGCGCGTCGACCTCAGCGACGCCGCCGGGACCGAGCCCGATCGCCCCGGCGCCGCCGCGCGTCATGACCACAACGCGCGGCCCGTACGCCGCGATCTGCTCGAGCACCTCGGTGTCACCGAGACCGGGATACAGCCACGCCGCGTCCTCGTCACTGAGCTTGACGAGGTCGGCGGATGCCGCGGCATCCGCGAACCGGTCTCGCGCCTCCACGCGCTCGCCGACGAGCGCCGGGCGGATGTTCGGATCGAGGGTGACGAGCGCGCGACCGGCGGCAGCGCGGAGGGTGTCGCGCACGGCGGTGCCGCCGGGCTCGAGGAACAGCGCGATCGAGCCGGTGTGCACCGCCCTCACCCCGTCGAGCGGGGGCACGGGCACGGCCCAGTCGATCGCGAAGTCGTACTCCGCCGAGCCGTCGGCGCGCAGGCGCGCGCGGGCGGTGGACGTCGCGGCATCCGTCCACGACGCCTCGTCGATTGCGGCGCCCGACGCCCGCACCTGCGCCGCGATGCGCTCGCCACGCGTGTCGCGACCCAGACGCGTCAGCAGCCGCACGTCATGTCCCTGACGGGCGAGCCCGACGGCGACGTTGGCGGGGCTGCCGCCCACGAGCTCCTGTTCGCCGTCCGGGCGGGCGACGATGTCGATCAGGGCCTCACCGATCACGAGCGCAGTGTCCATGACGCCAGTCTGGCGCACGCCGACGGCGAGTCCACTCTCAGGTGCGATCCGTACACTGGATTCCCGACGCGCACCGCTCGCGATGCCTCCCCGCAGCCCCGCCGCTTTCTCCCCTCCCTGGTTATGACGACACCTACCGCGCCCCGTTACGCCGGGCTCGACGGCCTCCGCGCCGTCGCCGTGCTGCTGGTCGTGCTCTACCACCTGTTCCCGGCGTGGTTCCTGCACAGCGGCTTCGTGGGCGTCGACGTCTTCTTCGTCATCTCCGGGTTCCTCATCACGTCGCTCCTGCTGCGGGAGCGCGCGGCGACGGGCCGCATCGCGCTGCGCGCGTTCTGGACCCGCCGCGCCCGCCGGCTGCTGCCGGCGCTCGCCCTCGTCGTGACCGTGAGCGCCACCCTCGCGTGGGTGGTCGGCGGTGATGTGCTGGTCGGCCTCGGCCGCCAGGTGCTGGGAGCGGCGACGTTCTCGTACAACTGGACCTCGATCGGCGCGGGCGCCAGCTACTTCGGCAGCGCCGAACCCGAGCTGCTGCGCAACCTCTGGTCCCTCGCCGTCGAGGAGCAGTTCTACGTCCTCTGGCCGCTGCTGCTGCCCGTGCTGCTGCTCGTGCGCCGGAGGTGGCTGCGGGCCATCGTCGCGCTCGCGCTGGCCGCGGCATCCGCCCTCTGGGGATTCGCCGTCGCCGGCGAGGCGCTGACGCGGGCGTACTACGGCACCGACACGCACGCCTTCGGCCTGCTCATCGGCGTGGCGCTCGCCTTCGCCCTCGGTGGAGAGCGCCGCCGCGCGACGAGGTGGGCGAGGTTCGGGATGCCGGTGGCCGGCGCCGCGGCGCTCGTCGCCCTCGTTGCCGTCGCATCGGTCCCCGGCGGCGCGGGACTGTACCCCGCCATCCCGCTGGCGGCGTCGGTCCTCACCGCGGTCGTCATCGCCACGGCGACCGCGCCCGGAGCGATGCTCGGCCGCGCCCTGGACGTCGCCCCGCTGCGCTGGATCGGCGAGCGGTCGTACGGCATCTACCTGTGGCACTGGCCGCTCGTCGTGCTGCTGACACTCGCGGCCACCGGCTCGTTCGTCGACACGGCCATCCCCGTGACCGCGGGAGCTGCGGCGGGAGTGCTCACCCTCGCGCTGTCTGCACTGTCGTACCGGATGCTGGAGCAGCCCGTCCGCCGGCTCGGCTTCGCCGGCGCGGGCCGCGCGCTCGTGGCGCGACTGCGTTCCACCCCGATGCGACACTTCGGCGCGATCGCCTCGCTGACCGCGGGGCTGCTCGTCGTGGGAGGGACCACCGCCGCCGTCGCCGCGGCGCCGGCCGTCTCGTCGAGCGAGGCGGTCGTCGAAGCCGGCCGTCAGGCGCTGACCGCGGCATCCGTCGCCCCGGCGCCCCCGCCCGGAGAGGGCGCGACCGGCACGCCCCCGCCGCCGGATGCCGGCGCCACGGAAGCGTCCGGAGC
>JAEYAG010000204.1 GCA_023451265.1 Actinomycetes bacterium
GCGTCCACGATCGCGGGGGCGACGGCGTCGCCGTCGGAGTGGCCGTGCAGCGCCGGCTCCCCCGGCCACGACAGACCCGCCAGCCACAGCTCGCCGTCGCCGCCGAACGCGTGCACATCGGTGCCGACCCCCACCCGCGGCAGCGGGGGCAGCGGCGCGAGCCCGGCCGTCACGGTCGCGGCAGGCTCCACCAGTGCGCGCGCCCGGTCGAGGTCGGCCGCGGTGGTGATCTTGAAGGAACGCTCGTCTCCGGCGACCGTGAACACCGCGTGGCCGGCAGCCTGCACGAGGGCGGCGTCGTCGGTGTGGTCGACGGATGCCGCGGCATACGCGGCCTGGAGGATGTCACGGCGGAAGCCCTGCGGCGTCTGCGCGGCGGCGAGCGACGCGCGGTCGACGGCCTCCACCACGGCGTCCGCCGCGACGCGCTTGAGCGTGTCGACGACGGGGAGCACGGGCAGCACCGCGTCGCGCCCGTCCTCCAGCGCGGCGATCACGCGGGAGAAGACCTCCGGCGGGGTGAGCGCCCGCGCCGCGTCATGGACGAGCACGAACTCCACGTCGGGCCACACCGCGGCAAGGCCCGCGGCGACCGACTGCTGCCGGCTCTGCCCGCCGACCACGACCGACGCGATGTCGCGCCGGTCGCCCGCGGTCTCGCCGATCTCGGTGAGGGCGTCGCCGAGGTGCGCGGCGGGCGCCACGACGACCACCTGCGCGTACGGCGCCGCGAACACCCCGCGCAGCGCATGCCGCAGCACGGTGTGCTCGTCGATGCCGACGAAGGCCTTCGGACGATCGGCGCCGAGCCGGGTTCCCGAGCCGGCGGCGACCACGACGATCGCCGTGCGGGGTCGTGGGAGGGCAGTAGTCGTCATGCGACGAAGACTACCGAGACGGCCAGGGACTCAGGAGGCGAGGACCTCGTCGAGGACGCCGGAGGCGTGCTCTTCGTCGGCCTTCAGCGCCAGCGCGATCTCGGAGACGAGGATCTGGCGGGCCTTGGCGAGCATGCGCTTCTCGCCGGCGGACAGGCCGCGGTCCTGATCGCGGCGCCACAGGTCGCGCACGACCTCGCTGACCTTGATGACGTCGCCTGACGCGAGCTTCTCCAGGTTCGCCTTGTACCGGCGCGACCAGTTCGTCGGCTCCTCGGTGAACGGCGCGCGCAGCACGTCGAAGACGCGCTCGAGACCGTCCTTGCCGATCACGTCACGAACGCCGACCAGATCGACGTTGTCGGCCGGGACCTCGATGATGAGATCACCCTGCGTGACGTTGAGCTTCAGGTATTTCTTGGTCTCGCCCTTGATGATCCGGTCTTTGACCTCGATGATCGTCGCGGCGCCGTGGTGCGGATAGACGACCGTCTCGCCAACCTCAAAAAGCATGCAGTTATGTCCTTTCGGCAACGTCAAGCATACCACAGGCGACATACGCTAAGGTTCGCCGGCTGGGAGCTGGAGCCGCCGGCACCGACGGGTGTGCGGGCGGGTGGGCAGGTGTGCGGCGGCATAGAATGGCGGCACACCATCACACCCTGGGAGCACCCGTGAACTCGCGCCGCCTCGCCTCCGTCGCCCTCGCCGCCGCCGTGGTCTTCGCCACCGCCGGCTGCAGCATGATCTCGCCGCAGGCGACCACGATCGGCTACTCCCCCGCGGAGGGCGTGAACCTCATGGGCACCGAGCCGCTGAAGGTGCGCAACGCCCTACTGGTGGCGAACGAGAGCGGCACCGAGGCGAACTTCCTCGCCGCCATCGTGAACGACACCGACAGCGCCGAGACGCTGCTGGTCGGCATCGACGGCGACACGCAGCGCGTGCGGGTGGACGCGCACTCGACGGTCAGCCTCGGCTTCGACGGGGCGGACCCGCTGCTGTTCGAGAAGATCGACGCGGTGCCCGGCACCGACGTGGAGATGACCTTCCAGTCCGGCACCGGCGAGGTCGTCAGCTCCCGCATCCCCGCCCTCGACGGCACCCTGGACTACCTCGCGGACTTCGTCCCCGCCAGCTGAGACGGCCGCCGCGCCCCTCAGGCCTCGAACCGGTAGCCGAGCCCCCGCACCGTCAGGAGCATCACCGGCTCGCTGGGGTTGCGCTCGATGCGCGAGCGGATGCGCTTGATGTGCACATCGAGGGTCTTGGTGTCGCCGAAGTAGTCGCTCCCCCACACCCGGTCGATGAGCTGGCCGCGGGTCAGCACCCGCCCGGCGTTGCGCATCAGCACCTCGAGCAGCTCGAACTCCTTCAGCGGCATCGCGATGACCTCGCCGTCCACCGACACCGTGTGGCGGTCGATGTCGATCACGACGCGGCCGCCGTCGATGACGCGGTCGTCGACCTCGACATCGCCGACCTCGCTGCGGCGCAGCACCGCCCGCATCCGCGCCAGCAGCTCCCGCGAGGAGTAGGGCTTGGTGACGTAGTCGTCCGCGCCGAGCTCGAGCCCGACGACGATGTCGACCTCGGAGTCCTTCGCCGTCAGCATGATGATCGGCACCTTCGAGGTCGTGCGGATGACCCGGCACACCTCCGTTCCCGGCATCCCCGGCAGCATGAGGTCGAGCAGGACGATGTCGGCGCCCCGCGCCTCGAAGGCGGTGAGGGCGGCGGGGCCGTCCTCGGCGATCTCGACCTCGAAACCCTCGCGACGCAGCAGGTAGGCCAGCGGGTCGGCGAGATCGGGCTCATCCTCGACGATCAGGACGCGGGTCATGGGTTCTTCTCTCCTTCGGGCCGCGCAGACTCGCGCGGGGGCTTCTTCTTACGCTTCTTCTTCTTGGTCACGAGCTCCGGCGGCCCGGCCACGGCGGGCAGGCGCACGGTGAAGGTCGATCCCCGCCCGGGGCGCGACCACAGCTCCACCTCGCCGCCGTGGCGCTGCACGGCGTGCTTGACGATCGACAGTCCGAGCCCGGTGCCGCCGGTGCGGCGCGAACGCGCCTGATCGGCGCGATAGAACCGCTCGAACACGCGATGCTGCTCGCCCTCCGGAATGCCGATGCCGCGATCGGTCACGGCGATCTCGACGACGCGGTCGTCGCTCTTCACGCCGACGCCCACCTGTGCGCCGGCGGGCGAGTAGGCGATGGCGTTGGCGACGAGGTTGCCGATCGCCTCGGTCAGCACCTGCACGTCGCCGCGGACGTAGGCGTGGCGGGCGCCGCCGCGCACCACGGTGATGCCGGCGGAATCCGCCGCGATCGACTGCGACTCGATCGCCGCGGCGACCACCTCGTCGATGGAGACGTCGCGCAGCTCGGTCAGATCGTCGGCGGACTGCAGCCGCGACAGGTTCATGATCCGGGAGGTCAGCTGGCCGAGCCGCGCCGCCTCGGCCGTCAGCCGGCTCGCGAAGTGACGCACCTGGTCGGGGTCGTCGGCGGCCGATTCGATCGCCTCGGCGAGCAGGCTCACCGCCCCGACCGGGGTCTTGAGCTCGTGGCTGGTGTTCGCGACGAAGTCGCGCCGCATCTCCTCGACGCGCTCGCGCTCGGTGATGTCGCGGATGACGACGAGGGTCAGCCGCGGCGTGATGACGCTCGCCCGCGCCGACACCAGGCGCGGCTCCACTCCCCGGTGCAGCCGCAGGGTCGCCGTCTCGGCGGCCTCGGCGCGCCGCACCGTGCGCACGAGCGCTCGCAGCTCGTCGCCCGGCAGCGCGACGTCCTCCTGCATGCCGAACAGCTCCGCGGGGGCGGATGCCGCGACGATCAGCAACGACGTGTCCACGACGACGGCGACGTCGTCCATCCCCTGCAGCACGGCGCGCGTGCCGTCGGGCAGCGCCACCGAGGCCTGCACCCGCGCGCGGTCGCGCGCGCGCAGCGCGACGAGCACGAGCCCGGCGAGCGATCCGCCGATCAGCGCGCCGATCGCCAGCGCGATGAGCGCGAGCTGGGTGGGGTCCACCCTCCCAGCGTAGGGTGGGCTTCGACCCCGGATGCGACGTTCCCTCCCCGGCCGCGGGGAACGTCGCCGATGTTCACTGTCGCGGCACCGATCGTTAACCTTCGCCGGGGATGATCGGCCGGGTCAGCCGGTGGCATCGTGCCGCCGGCAGGAAGAAAGGCTTCTGATGCGCGAAGTGTTCCACCAGTCGCTCGAGGACGTCCAGTCCCGTCTCGTGGAGATCGCCGAACTGGTCACCGTCGCGATCGAGCGGGCCACGCGCGCCTTCGGCACGAGCGATGTCGCGCTGGCCGAAGAGGTCATCGAAGCCGACCAGGTGATCGACGACAAGGCGATCGCCCTCGACGAGCTGGCGATCCAGATCCTCGCCCGGCAGCAGCCGGTGGCCCGCGACCTGCGCATCGTGGTCGCCGCCCTCCGCGTCAGCGCGTCGCTGGAGCGCATGGGCGACATCGCCGAGCACATCGCGCAGCTGACGCGCATGCGCTTCCCCGAGCGCGCGATCCCCAAGGGCCTGAAGAGCACCTTTACCCGCATGGGCGAGCTCGACGTCGAGGTGGCCCGCGTGCTGACCGAGCTGCTGCGCACCGAGGATCTCTCCCTCGTGGAGACCCTGCGCGCGCTCGACGACCAGCTCGACGACCGTCACCTGTCGGTGTTCGAGAAGGTCCTGAGCGACAACTGGCAGGGCGAGGCCGGCGCCACCGTCGACGCGACGCTGGCCAGCCGTTACCTGGAGCGCTTCGCCGACCACGCGCTGTCGGTCGCGAAGAAGGTCGCCTACCTCGCCACCGGCGACTGGACCCCCGACACCGACTCGATCGCGATCATCGCCGCCGCCGAGGTGGCCGCCGATGTCGCCGCCGCCGAGGCCGACATCTCCGGCAACGCCGGCTGAGCAGCCGCTGACGACCCCCCAGGGGGGTTGCCACCCCCCTGACCCCTC